>DEIQ01000076.1:0-13702 GCA_002352565.1 Proteobacteria bacterium UBA2770
GGCTAAAATCGAATTGGGGAAAGCGCTATTCTTTGAGCCGCGCTTGTCTCTGACGGGTACCGTTTCATGCAACAGTTGCCATAACCTGGCTGAAGGCGGGGATGACAGTCGCGCCGTATCCATGGGCATTGACGGAAAGCTGGGAACGCGTAATGCGCCAACCGTCTGGAATGCCGCTTTTCATTCCGTCCAATTTTGGGATGGTCGCGCACCATCGCTGGAAGAACAGGCGAAAGGACCCATCATCAATCCGGTGGAACAAGGGCTTAATGATCATGCTATGGCAATCCGGCAATTGAAAAAGTTGCCCGGCTACATGGTGGCTTTCAAGCAGGTGTTTGGAGAGAAGGATCCTGTCAATATAGACAATGCGGTGAAAGCCATAGCTGCATTTGAGCGCACCCTGATAACACCAGACAGCCCTTATGATCGCTTCGTGCAGGGTGATGAGACAGCGCTGAGTCGCACGCAAAAAGAAGGCATGCGTTTGTTTGCGCAGAAAGGATGTATGTCTTGCCATTCCGGTTCCATGTTCAATGGCCCCCCAATGCCGCTTGGCACTGGCTTTTATCAGCGGTTTCCCACTTATGCCGGGCATGAGGAGATTAAGCGTTATCAACTTGATGAAGACAAGGGACGTGCACAAACCAGTGGTAAGGATGCTGAAGCTCATTTATGGAAGGTTCCGAGCCTGAGAAATGTCGCCTTGACTGCCCCTTATTTCCATAATGGTTCGGTCAATGAATTGAGCGATGCCGTGGATATCATGGGCAAAACTCAGCTTGGTATCGCACTCAGTGACAACGAGATTGAAATCATTACCCAATTTTTGTTTGCGCTCACAGGTGAGCGACCTGAAATTCAATTGCCCAAACTGCCCGTTGCGATGGGAAGATCCATCATCGAGTGAAGCGGGTTGATGGCAATTTCGGAGTATTACCTCAGGAGCTTGTGTTATGGGCAGTATCATTGAATACCTGCGTCCTGATGGGCGCATGGCCTCGGGTTATCTGGCCGAGGCTTCCGGTGATTCCGCGCCGGGCGTGGCAGTTATTCAGGAGTGGTGGGGGCTGGTTGATCAGATCAAAGGCGTATGTGAACGTCTGGCGCAGGCAGGTTATCATGCTCTGGCACCCGACCTCTATGGTGGGAAATTGGTTTCCTATCATAATGTGGGAGGAGCCGCGAAAGCCATGGAGGAACTCGATTTCATCGACGTAGTCGATCAGGCGGCGCGTGGAGCGGTGCAGCATCTCAAGACTTTCGCCCCAGCCGTTGGTTTGACCGGTTTTTGCATGGGTGGCGCTATTACCGTGCTTGGTGCCTTGCGAATCCCTGAACTCGATGCCGCAGTGGCGTTCTATGGATTGCCTCCCGAAGAGGCGCTGCAAATGGATCAGCTGCGGGTTCCGTTTCAGGCGCATTTCGCTGAACTAGACGATTGGTGTACACCGAAAGCAGTTGATGCATTTGAACAAAAACTCAAACAGAGTCCGCATGTCTGTGAATTGTATCGCTATCCCGGGGTTCATCATGCTTTTATGAACGAACAACGTCCGGATGCTTATGATCCGCAGGCGGCGCAACAAGCCTGGCAGCGCATGCTGGATTTTTTTCGCCAACAATTCAGCGTATAGCAGGCGAGCCGGTTTGAGCAAGCCTGATTAATTGCGTTCTCAAACCACTGTAGCGATCGGTTGGCGTGCGAAGCGCTTTGGTGAATGACTGTTCCAACCCTGCTACCGTAATGCTCTTGCGCGCCCGGGTAATGGCGGTATAGAGCATTTCTCTGGTCAGAAGCGGATGGTCTGCATGATCAGGCAGCAGGAGCCAGACATGATCGTATTCCGAACCCTGGGATTTATGCACCGTCATAGCATAGGTGGTTTCATGCGCTGGGAGCAGGTGGGGTAAAAAATAACGCACCTTAAGGGATTGATCGGAATGATCTGCCAGAACTTCTTGCCCTTGTGTACGAAACCAGGCTTTAATGAAGCCCTTCTCATCTTCCCATAGAATACCTGTATCTCCATTGAAAAGACCGAGACGGTAATCGTTGGCGCTAATCATAATCGGTCGCCCATGGTACCATGAGCCGCCCAACCCTGAAGTGAGTTTCTCGGCAATGCGTTGATTCAGTTGCTCGATACCGGCATCGCCTTTGCGTGTCATACACAGCAAACGTTGACTGTCCATCATGCCCAAAGCCGTATGGACGTGATCTGCCTTGGTTATTTTTTCAAAATGGCTGCTCATGCTGCTTATGGCTTCGTTGATGAGAAGGCTCATGTCTGCCCGCCCATCTGGAACCAGTTTCAGATGAACCTGCGCCCATTCTTTTGGAGTGTGTTTCGGATCAAACGATGCATCGCCTTGACGCACCATGGAAGCAAAAAGCCCGATTCCGCTTTTGTGGTCAGAACGATAGTTTTTTTCCAAAACCACCGTATTCTCCGCCCATGGCAGCGAAATCTGTGGATCCGAAGGACGTAAATCCTGGAGGATCGATCCACTGCTGACCGAAGCAAGCTGGGCGTGATCACCCACCAGAATCAGGCGCGACCGTTGCAGGTTCAGAGCATTCAGCAGTTTAGCCATTAACGGCAAATCAACCATGGATGTTTCATCCACGATAATGACATCATAGGGCAAGGGTCGGGGCGCGTCATCACGGGCGCGCGTACTGTTTGGAACCAGACCAAGCAGCCGATGCAGGGTGAAAGTTTCGTAGCAGGGAATAGTGTCAGAATCATGCGCCTGGAAATATTGCGCCACTGAAATTTCCAGGCGATCCGCCGCTTTGCCGGTAGGAGCGGCAAGTGCAAAGCGCGGCGGTGGATCGCCTGCAGCGCGGGCTACTTCAATCAGTCGGCGCATCATTTTTGCAACGGTCGTGGTTTTCCCCGTTCCCGGGCCACCCAAGAGTAGCATCAACGGATATTGTATCGCTTTGGTTGCGGCAAGCGATTGAAGATCTTTGGCTGCTGCGCGCGCTTTAGGCTCATCGGTTGCAGCAGCGCCAGGGCGCGCACGTAACAGTTGCCCCAGTGCCTGTGCAACCTGTTGTTCATAATTCCAGTAACGTTGCAGATACAGAGCATCACCGCAGAGCACCAGGGGAGTGCCACGACTGTCCGCGCCTGGCAAGTTGGCGACCAGTTCGCTCTTTTTCAGAGCCGGGCGCATAGCGCCAATCCGAGCATATTTATCCCAGAATATTGTCCATGCCTCAGGGCGAGCAAGATCCTGATTCGATGATTCAAGCATGATTTGCGTATGGATCCGATCCAGTGCTTCCTGTTGCAACGGCAGGCAGGTGTGCCCAAACCGAGTGGCGCAATTGACCAGCGCCCATGCGGCGGCAACATACTTGTCTCCCCCATGTTCAACGCACCAGCATGCCAGCGCGGTATCGAGATGGGTTAAAAAGCCCGCCTTCAGACATTGTTTGAAAAAGGCTTGTGGCTGCTGCGGGGAATGCGTCATGAAAAATGCTCGTCGAGTTTGCGAATCACGCTTGTATCGGATTTTGTGAAATACACGCCTTGTTCCGGTCGCTCAATGTCCATGCCGCGCGTGAACAGATAATAAATGCCCCCGAGATGAATATCCGGGTCGTACTGATTCAGACACGTGCCAAGATAACGATGCAGTGCTACCTGATAAATAAGATACTGGATGTCATAATTGTTTTGACACATGGTGCGTTCAAGCGTATCTGCATTATAATCCGCCAGGTGATTGGTCTTGTAATCGACGATATAAAAACGATGATCATGCTGAAACACCAGATCAATGGAACCATTCATCATGCCGCGCAATTGCGTGTTAAGTGCTGCAAGGCTGGTTTTGCGGTTTAATGCGCCCGGATCATCCAGAATGTCAGTCCATATGGCGCCAAGCTCATTTCCAGCGGCAAGCGTGAAGAAAAATTCCATTTCAGCCACGCGCTGACCGGAGCCGATTTCAGCCAGAGCGACCCCAGCCGAACCGGTCGATAAAGGTGTATGCAGCGTATGCGCGATCATCTTCACTATAGCATTGCTCCACGATTCCTCTTTTTCGGCGTGGTCTGGAATCATGTCTTCATGCTTTAGTGCCTTAATGGCGCGTTCGCGACAGCTTTCATTAAATGCTTCCCCGGGTTTTGGCCATTGCTGAAAATCAGCCTGCTCAAGCAATTGATGTACAGCAATCCCCAAAGCAGCGCCGCGTGGCAAGGGATATGCTGGCGTTGTTGCTATTTTCTCGCTGCGCGCTGCCTCTTCAGCGGGTTCATCTTCTCCGGGTTGATCCGCCATCATCGGCGCCCACGCTGTGTGATGTGTCTCGCGCGTTAAGCTGGTATAACTGATTACACTCCATCGCTTGGGCAGTTCGGGAACATCGCTGCGCGCATGGAAGCTGGTCACCTCCTCTGTGGGAGAATGACGCTTGTTTGCATCGGAAGAGGCAAGGTCGGGACTGGATTTCACATCAAGCACGCCGCCCGCCTGTTTTTTTAATTCCTGCAATGCCTGCGTCACTGTTGCATGGTTGAACCAGGAATAAGTTTTCTTCTCGGATGGATTCGGGCGCTTGTGTATCAACCAGCTTAATGCGCTGTTTTGGGCTTGATTAATGCCCCCATAGCCCAGAAAGACGGCGAATTTGGCGCGGGTCAAGGCGACATAAAGCTGGCGCACACCTTCTCCGCGATGTTCGATGATACTGCGGCTGCGGGCTTTGATGCCTGGATCGTCTTCGAACATAATCCTGGTCTGATCGCCGTCATGATAAACATACGGTGGTTTGCCCGGATCTCTCTTCTTCCCAATGGCATACGACCCGATGGCATAAGCAAATGGCACCAAAACAATGCCGTATTCCAGTCCTTTGGCTTTATGCAAGGTGCTGATGCGAACTGCAGGTTCATCGCTTTCGATGCGATACTTGCTCTGCTCATCGTTTTCTGGTTGCGCAATCATGCGCGCCAGCCAATCGATCAGATGATGTGAGCCAGCGGTTTGGTCCTGCTTTTCCTGCAACAGATCGGTCAAATGCAGATAATGACCCATGCGGGATTCTCCGTCACCCCATTGCAGGATGCGGCTGGCTTCCTGCTGCACAAAACCCAGCAGCATACTTGCAATGCCATCGCTGCGCCAGCGTCGATGCGCTTCATCAAAGCGGTCAAATTGCTTTTGCATTTGCATGGGGTTTTGATGCAGTGCCCCGAGTTTTTCAACATCAAAACCCAATAAATCAGTCATCAATGCACTGAATAGCATCTGCTGATCCATGGGATTGTGCGCGGCGGACACCAGACGCAGAATATCGCGCGCTTCGCTGGTGGAAAATACGCTCGCCTCCTGCAAACAAACTGCCTTGACGCCATGTTTCAATAAAGTTTGCCGCATCAGCGCAACGTCACTATTGGTTTGAACCAGAATAGCAATATCTTCGGGCTTAATGGGTCGGCTGGGCTGTTCTTTTTTATGTAGCTGACCCTCGGCGAGCAATGTCTTGATCTGTTGCGCGCTCACCTTCAGAAAATATTGATGCGCCGATTCGACTGTATCTAATTTGTCAGGATCATTCTCAGGCTTTCGCCAGATGGTCAAAGGTGCAATGGGCTGTTTCGTAGTGCCAAGGGTCAGTCGCACATCGTCTTCCTTTGATGTAACGCGCTGATACTCAATCCCGGGTTCGACGAAAGGCTCTTGGGAAAACGCTTTTTTGGAAAAACTGAATAATATATTGAGCGCATCTACCATTGGTTGGACGGAACGATAATTATCCGTCATGGTATAGCGGGTTACATTATTCCGCTTACTGGTTCTAAGGTAGGTATGAACATCCGCGCCGCGAAAACGATAAATCGCCTGCTTGGGATCGCCAATCATGATCAAGCCGCCTTCTTTAGCACCTTCTTGCGTACAAGGTTCGTCGTAAATCCGGCTCAGGATTTGATATTGTTCCGCATTGGTATCCTGAAACTCATCTACCAGGGCCCAGGGATATTTCTCCCGCAGCTGCCTGGCAAAATCCTTGTTCTCCATGGCATCGAGCAGTTGCATATTGGCATCGGTATAACTGAATTGACGCTGCTTTGCTTTGAAAGCTTTGGCGGAGCTTTGGATTTCGCGCAAGGCATGGGCCAACGCCGTGGTTTTGCTGCTGGGGATAAGAGCTTCCAGCATTGTTAATGGCTCAAGCTCTGTAGGCATGTCTTTGGTTTTCGTTTTACTGATCTGTGCACGTAAGCCGAGCGCCCATTCCGGAACCAGAAGGATTCCGGCAGCAGAGTCGAGCAAGCCTTGTTTCAATTTGCCCACCAATGTCTCTGCGCCGTTTCCATTAGCAAGCTCCTGTTTTAGCCGACTATTTGTGTTGAATGATTTTTTTGCATAAAGCGCATCAATCACGCACGCCACATCCTCGCCTTTACGCTCCAGATGTTTTTGGATGGCTTGCATTTTTTGCTGGTAGTCGTCGTTTGAAAGGCTTGGGACCACTTCGATACGAGGGCGCGCCAGCGCCGATTCTATTGCCTCGTATAATGCTTTCGGTGATGACCATAAACAACGGAAATGTTTCGCCTTTATTCCGGCGCGGCCAACAATGTGACGTACCCAGTATTCCGTAACCGCAAGGCGAAATACTTCCTCATCGTCCACCAATGCGCCACCTGTGACCCAATCATCGAGTTTCATGGGAAAATCCGCGATCGTCTTCTGGACAAAACCATCGATGGTGAATATAGAGGTTTCATCCATGCGCGAAGCGGCCTGGATTAAACGGCGATAGACCTTCTCCTCCCCATCCGGTTGATCTTTGATTAAGTCCCGGACTTTTTTCATCTCCGGTTCAGGTGGTGACGTTTCGCTTTTGTCTTTCCACCGCGCGACCTCAATCAAGCGCTTGCGAATGCGCTCGCGCAGTTCAGCGGTGGCAGCCCGGGTGAAGGTCATCACCAGCAAATCGCGTACATTGCATTTCTTTTCGATAATCAGGCGCAGGTAGATTTGCGTCAGGCTATAGGTTTTCCCGGTGCCGGCGCTGGCCTCTACCAGACTTAGGCCATTGAGTTCCATGGTGGAGGGATCGAATGGCTCAAGATCGTTTTTTGGAGGCTGATTCATGAGATGTCAATTCCGATTTTTTTCCGTTTTTCTATCACCAGCTCGCAAATATCGTGCGCGAACTCGCCAAAATCTTTGCACGCCGAATCATTGAGCGGAAAATGGAGCTGGAAAGAGGGATCGTTCAGGTCCCAGTCATCTTTGTTTAGCGTGGCGAAAAAATCTGTTACGGAAATGTTCCCTTGCCGTTTCAACTTTCCCAGGTATTCTTCCGCCAATCCCGGCATGAAACACATGGGCTGCCGCATGCCCTTGTGATAAATGACGCATAATCGTTGCAGCAGTTTTCTGGCAGCTTCCGGATCGGAAACTTCGAAGACATCAATTTTGAAGATATCTGGTTTTTTTGGGTCCTGCCTGCCCGCCAACTCCATGACGCCTTCGTTTCCCTGCGCTGTCCATGCCAGATAATCAATCCATTCGGGCAGAACATGTTTCATCGACCATTGTCCGGGGCGGATGCGACGCAATCCCTGCGCCCACACATTTTCAACCCTTCCGGTCAGGCGAATGGAGTTTAATGTCAGATCAATGTCACTGCTGGTCGAGGCGCCGAGAGTTTCGTACGCCTTGCTCCACCACTTAAGAAGCTCTTGCGCCGGGTCGGTGAGTTCATTATAGACCCACTGATCCAGTGGCGGGGGCGGCAGATATCCCCGGGCGCTCCACAACTGCGCATCATCATAATCCCGGATCTTATTCTCCGCATCATCGCAATCCGGGCGCGGATCGTTCATGTTCTCCTGTAGCCAATGGTGCAGGAATTGCCACTTTTCCAGCTTATCCAGCTCCCATGGTTCCACATCCTTGAGTGTGGGTTCCCTGGCTGTCAAATTGATACTCAGAACGCGTTGCAGGTAGTATTCGGTTGGATGGCGAAAAAAGCGCTTCAGCGCGCTCAAGCTTATATCATCACCTGGTTGTTCCAGAGGAAAGCAACCGTTGAGAAGTCGCGGCTTTTCTTTGAGCCCGGGATGACTGGCCTCAATGCTCCAGCCTTGCTCAAAAGTCAGGATTCTCGGATCGCTATCGTTGCCATAACGCGAACTGAACGGTTGCAGGGGCTGTTTATGGATCAGTTTGTCGAAATCAGGCGCATGATATTGTTCGATAAATTCGAGCAGTTCACCTACCACGACCGAGGGCGGCAATTTCTTTCCATCGCGTGGCTCGAAACCTTGATAACTGATATACAGCGTATCACTGGCGGACATAAGCGCCTGAAGAAACAACAGACGGTCATCGTCGCGCTTGCTGAGTTCCCCGATACGCCGCTGTTTTCTGATGATATTGTTCGTCTGGTTCATGTCATGACGCGGGAAATCGCCATCGTTCATTCCCAACAGCGCGATTACTTTGAAAGGCAATACGCGCTGCGAGATCAGACTACAGAACGTGATGCCGCCCTGATAAAAATTCTGGCGCGAGAAAGGTTTTTGTAATTCGTCTTCGATGAGCGCGGCGATCATCTGACCATCCAGCTCACGTACATCCGGATAAATTTGCAAAACTTCTGTGGCATCGTTCAGGATTTTTATGGCTTCGCGGATCGCAGTGCGTGCTTGTTTCTCATTTTCCTTGAACAGAAAAAATGCTTCGACCAGCTCGAATAGACGCTGCAGCCATTGCTCAGCACTGGCCGACTTTTGCAATTCGCCGCGCCAGTATTCGAGGCGGTCGATCAGCCACCACAATTTGCCCACGGCTTCTGCGGATTGACCCTCTACATCGCTGAAGGGCGCAATTCCATGGGTTAGCTCTTGCTCATTCACTTGAGCCGTGCCCAGTAAAAGGCGGTCCAGCGCGAAAGCCCAGCTATAATGCCGATATTGGCTATCCGGATGACGCATATGTTCATCGAGCCCCCAGCGGACACCGGCGGGTTCGATCCAGCGCCGCAGATTCTGTGCATCGCTTGGTGTCAGATCAAATTTTCGTGCAATGGCCGGGATTTCCAGTAAATCGATAATCTCATTGGCTGCGCAGCGCGATTGCGGCAACTTCAGCAATTGTTGAAACGCTTCCACTATGGGGCGCGCTTCAGCGCTAATACGCGAACTGTCGGTGATATAATAGTCCCAGCGCTGATCCCCGGCCGTGGAATTTCCGGTCTGGGGAACAGGCTGCTTGAAGACAGCGCGGATGGCGGATGCGTAACGATTGATATCCGGCATCATCACCGCAATATCCTTGAATTCAAGCGTCGGATCGCGCATCATGAGGTCCAGCAGTTGATCGCGCAGCACCTGAACTTCGCGCAAAGGCGTATGACAGGCGTGAATCTGGAGTGAACACTGGTCACGCTGGTCATCATCGGTGGTGGGTCTTGATGTTTCGTCGGAATGGGCGTTCATTTTAATAATGCCTGCCTGAATGCGTTTGAGCAGGGGGTCTTTTTCGCCCGCAGAATCAATCTCCTTGCTTTCAAGGTCTTCCCACGAGTCATCAAACTCCTGTGCCTGCAATTGATCGCTGTAAAGCATGCGAATGAGATCGCGTTGCGCGCGCCCGAGGGATGCTAGCAATGGATGGCTGGTTGCGATCTTATGTTCATAGGGGAGATTGTCAACGCTTTCCGCTAGATCGTACAGCCTTACCCTCTGAGTCTTGATGTCTCCCCAATACTCGTTACATGGGTTGTTCAGATAAAACAGTACCTCAATTTTTTTGCTCAAGCCGGCCAGCAGTTGCACATAGGGAGGAGCCAGATGCGCCAGACCAAAACAGATCAGTCTTGATGGAAGGAACTGGGCTATTTGATCGTCAGGCATGCAGTCGAGCCTGGTACTACACTCTTCCATCAAGCGGCCATGATGCTGATTGCCGATAAGTTCTACCAGGTCAAGCCACCATTGCACCTGTTGGGGATCCGCGGATCGATCCACGCTTTTTCTTTCCCATTCCAGCAGCATATGGGGACGATAAGTCAGATATTCATGGAAAATACGCCCCAGTTCCATAGCTTGGAACCATTGATGTGTCATGCCATTGGGGTTCTGACTCGTTGTTCCGGTTGAGCCGGATTCAACTGCGCGATTCTTTTTATCGAGCAAGGCATAGATATGCCAGACTAACCGTTTTGGTTCATAGGGTGATGGCTCCGTCATACTGGAATCCATTTTACGCAACAGTTCCCACAGGTAACGCGAAGGCAAGTGCATCTTCAGATTCGCGGATATGTGATTGTTTTGCGCCAGTTGAATATTCAACCAGCGTCCAACGCTGGAATTGGGCACCAGAATATCAATCGGCGTCAGCGCATTGCTGCAGGTGTTGGCGCGCTGCTCTGAAATTGTCGCGGCAAGTTTGCGTGCTAATAGCGCAGGATTATGATGGCGGACGATTTCAAACATCAGGATTACTCCACGGAACCCCTGTGAGATCCAGGTGGGGATGGTTGGGTCGGCATTGGTTTAAAACAATAAAACAGCGCGACCAATAAATAAACACTGCCACCCATGATAAACGGAGCCTGTGGGCTATATTGCCAGAGGCAAGTTCCAATCACAGGGCCTGCCGCCATGCCCAGACCTTCGATGGTCATCAAGGCGCCCCAGGCGGTTTCCAGTTGCCGATCCGGAAGTTGGGTAATAACCATGCCGTTCCATGCCGGAAATATCAATGCAAACCCAATACCGCCTGCCGCTAGAGCCAGCGCAGCTTGCCACCATGCTGGTGGCGGCATCATTCCGAATAACATGAGCGCAGAGCAAAGGTAACCCAGAATCAGGGGGCTTCTGGCGCCTCTGCGCTCTACCCAGTGACCAGCGCGATGAAGGGAGCCAACCATGATTGCGCCGAATAATCCGCCGCCAACCAACAGATGCGCCGTCTTCATATGCAATAGATCAAGATATGCCCAGATCAAAGGTCCGAACATTGCTCCGGCAAACATCTGGGTAAAGCCCGCAGGCGTGAGCCACCGCAATTGATGACGCAGGCGCCATAATGTCTCAAGCGGATGAAAGCCGATTCCGGAAGCATGCCTGTCTTTGCAGGATGCCAAAGCCAGGCCCAGCGCCAATAGTTGGCTGATCAGAATCCCGCCAGCACCCCATGCGACGTGATGGCGAGTCAGGGTTCCAATGATCAGCCAACCCGCCATGTAGCATGGTCCAAGAGCGGCAAACACCAATCCAAGAACCAAAGCCTGATAGCCTGGTTTCACGGATCGTTTGACCTGCGCCATAATGCCCGGGAACCAGGGTGCAGCCGAAGCGCCGTGTAACAGAGCAGCCATTAGCATGAAAATCGGCTGTTCCAGCATCAGTAATGCGCCTGCGCTGATCAGCGCCAGTGTCGCGGAAACAAGCATCATTGGTCCAAGACCGAATTTTTGCACGCCGTACCCGCCAGGACTACGCCCGATAGTATCGGTCAGGAAATGAATCGATGCCAGTGCACCAATCCAACCCAGTGTAACCGTGGGAGCATGCGCTGCCAGAATATTGAGATGTCCGAAATACAAACCATTGCGGGCGAATTCGAGCAAGGCCAGGATAATGAGGAAGCGTATGGTGGAACGTGCATAAACCGGCTCCAGATGCAGGCGTCGGTAGATCCAGCGGCTTGGGATTTCGTTGGTTTCGGTCATGGATTTTCAGGATATGCCCAGATAGAAAGATTGCTATGCAATGATCATTGGCCAAGCTGGGACTACTGTGCAGGTCAAGCTTGAACGGATCGTGGAACCTCTGATCGAGTCTGGACGAAGCTCAGGTGTGGTTCATTATGTTCAGATTCTCGGGTTAAATTGCGCGCTTAGCAGGACTATTGCGCTCCTGCTAGATTAGATAGATGGTACCCAGCCCAAGAAATGTCAGAAAACCAAGGATATCGGTAATCGTAGTCAGTATCACGCCGCCAGCAAGCGCCGGGTCAATATTAAGTCGCTTGAGAAGAATCGGTATGCCCACGCCGGCGCCTGCGGCGCAGGCCATATTAAGGATGAGCGCAGCGGCGATAACAACGCCAAGTGCGCTATTGTCAAACCACATAGAGGCTACTAGTCCTACCATAGTAGCCCAGCTGATCCCATTGATTAACGCGACCATAATCTCTTTCCTTAACAAACGGCGTAAATTGGTCGGGCCGATCTGATCAAGCGCCAGCCCACGGATCATGAGCGTCAGGGTTTGGCTGCCGCCGATTCCGCCCATGCTGGCGACGATAGGCATTAATACGGCAAGTGCTACCACCTGGTCGATGGTATCCTGAAAAATGCCGACCACGCTGGCGGCGAGAAAAGCCGTGAATAAATTAGTTCCCAACCAGATCGCCCGGCTCCGGGCGCTTGAAATGACCGGAGCGAACATATCATCATCCTCATCGAGACCGGCCATGCTTAGCAAACGCTGCTGGCCTTCATCATGGATGACATCCACCACATCATCAATTGTGATACGTCCCTGGAGGATTCCTTGTACGTTAATCACTGGTGCGGAAAGCAGGTCATGATCCTGGAATGCCTTGGCGACCTCCTGAACCGGTGTATAGGTGTCAAAGGTGATAATATCGGTTTCCATGATTTCTACGATCAGCGACTGTAGCTCGGAAGTTACCAGTGTCATCAGCGAAATCATGCCTACAAAGCGTCCATATCGATTGATCACCATCAATTGGTCGGTGGATCCAGGCAGTGTTCCTTTCATTCTCAAATAGCGTAGAACGACATCCACAGGGACATCCGGCCGGATGGTCACGGTATCTGTGTTCATCAGGCCACCAGCGCTGTCTTCCGGATAGGATAATGCTTTCTCCAGCAATTCCCTGTTTTGCTGATCCATGGACAACAGCAACTGCTGGGTGAGCGCTTGTGGCAGATCGGCGGTGAAGTCTACCAGATCATCGAATTCAAGATTTCCCGTTACCGCGATTAACTGATCGGCATCCATGGTTTCTATTAACCCGCTGCGTACATCATCATTGAGATACAGCAGGATCTCGCCTTCATCTTCAGATTCCACCAACCCCCATATCAGCAGTCTTTCCTGCCTGGGAACCGATTCGAGCAGGCGGGCAGTTTCGGCCGGATGCATGGCGCGCAGCATATCCTTGATCTGTTGCAGGGTTCCGCTGCCCAGAGCCGCCCGCAAAGTTTCCTGAGCGTTGCTGGAATAGAGTTTGTTTTTGGCTGGTACGCTCATGGTATGTCCCGGAATCTGTTAATGCTAATTAAATCATGGCTGTTGCGGCTAAAAAAGCGCCTCTCAGCGTTACTTATCGCTTATTTGGAAAGCCAGACTTTACTCCTCATGCCTTGATCGGCGCTTTTTTAGCCGCAACCCGGAGGGTCGGGGCTATTCACTGCGTTGACCGTCGTTTGTGTAGAATCACTGCACCACGCTCCTTCGCCTTGTTGGACGAAAAAATAGTCCCGGCAGTTATAACCTAATTAGTATTAACAGGCCCTGGCAGGTTGTTGCTTTTCTACTGACTCGGCCATCTACAGCGTTAAAATCAAGCTCAAAGTGCTCATTTACAGGTGTAAATTCCGCTTTTTCGCTCGATTTCGCCTTTTATCTGGCTCGACCCAGCGAATTTAAACAGCCTGCGAAGGAACCTCTGAACAAGTCATG
>DEIQ01000076.1:13713-15457 GCA_002352565.1 Proteobacteria bacterium UBA2770
AGCGAAGTCGAACCCGCTTGCGGCTCTTATGTCCAGCCTCATTGTTGACAATCTCCATAATAGCCCTGCTAAGCCGCGCAATTGTCGTCTCGAATCTGAACCTGATGAATCGCACCTGAGCTTCGCTCAGACTTATTCAGAGCTTCCCTAAAGCTTCAACGTCGAGAGTCGTGCATGTTGTGAGTGCGAGTTTAAGCCTCGGGTGGAATGCGATCAGGTTTTCGCTTTTCCGTTGAGGCGGAACTTGTCAGCCTGGATGAGACAACTTGCATTGAAGTATCTGCGGTGTGCCCGGTTAACAGCGGGAACTGATCGGATTCCGGTTCAGTTCGCTATGACGAATTGAAATCCGCGGTATGCTGTCACGGAAAAAGTCCGCCAGACGCTCCACCATGTAAACAGAACGATGTTGCCCCCCGGTACAGCCTATGGACACAGTAATATAACTGCGATTGCTGGCTTGAAACTCCGGTAGCCATGTTTCCAGAAACCCGCGGATGTGATCGAGCATCCGCCCGACCGCCGGTTGTGCTTCGAGATAAGCCATCACTTCATCATCAAGCCCGGTTTTGGCACGCAGATGCGGTTTCCAGTGTGGGTTGGGCAAACAGCGCACATCAAAAATATAATCACTGTCGCCCGGGATACCGTGTTTGAATCCGAAGGACTGGAACAGCAGTGAAAGCCCGGGGAAGTTATGTCCGATCCGTTGCGCGATCAGGCCGCGCAAGTCATGTACACTCATTTGAGAGGTGTCGATGGTCAGATCGGCGCATTCGGCGATAGGCGCCAGATAGCTTGTTTCACGCTCAATGGCATCGCGCAACGCCAATCCGCTACGAGTCAGTGGATGTTTGCGCCGAGTTTCACTGTAACGCTTGAGAATGACGCTGATATCCGCACTGAGAAACAACACCTCGGCGTCAATTCCCGAAGCACGCAAACCCGATAAATAACTGGGAAACAGGCTAATATGATGCGTTCCAGCGCGGGCGTCTGTACCGATGGCAATTTTCCCATCAGCCGAAGCGTTGGTATCCCGGATGTTGAGTGCAAATTCAGGCAACAATTCGACCGGGATATTATCGATACAATAATAGTCGAGGTCTTCCAGCATGTGCAATGCTGCGCTTTTTCCGGCGCCGGACAATCCGCTGACAATGATCAAACGCATGGATCATACTCTCCTGCTCCAGGGTTTCGGCCTATTTTGCGCCAATGGCCCGGTTCAACGACTGTGGTGATCGGTTAATCGGTCCTTATGCTTTGTGACGTGACTATCAAGCTTGTCAACGAGAATATCAACGGCGGCATAAGCATCGCGCTGTACGGCTTCGGCAAAAAAGCGCTCTCCTTTCAGAGCGCCGGTGGCTTCTGCTTTCACGCCCCCCTTTTCTGGTTCGATAATGACATGCAATTGCATAATTTCGCTGCAGTGTCGCTCGAGACGCTGCATCTTGTTATGGATATATTCCTGCAGGGCGGTGCTCAGATCGATATGATGACCGGTGATATTGATTTGCACGGAAGCTTTCCTTTGATAGTTTCAATAATGACATAAATTACCTGATATCATAGCATGTCAATGATTTTCATGGTCGAATATGGGCATCAGCGCTGATCGCGAAAGTTATTTGGAGAGTTATTAGCGTGCAAATAACTTTCGCGCATGGTAAAATAAAAAGTCAGGCTTCTGATGCGCATAAATGGATCAGAAGGCCCTAAGGAACCTCTGATTAAGTCA
>DEIQ01000076.1:15481-21313 GCA_002352565.1 Proteobacteria bacterium UBA2770
ACCCGCTTGCGTCCCTTATGTCCAGCTTCTTTGTTGACAATCTCCGCAATAGTCCTGCTAAGCCGCGCGATTGTCGTTTCGAATCTGAACATGGGGAGCCACAATCTCCTTCGTCCAGACTTGATCAGAGGTTCCCTAAATGTTGATAGAATCTCTCACGCTTAATTCATAGAGAAAGCTTACGATTCCAGAAGGCAAGAGGTGTCTTTTGCCTTTTCCAGGTTCTTAAGGCGCTGATATTCAGTGACCTGAATATTTTTGGTCTTCAAACATGATGGGATATGGCATTTTAAGGAATAGGCAGAAATGCATGATCAGGGTTCTTTTGCGATTTGAACATTTCACGCTTGAAGTCGGCTTGATGCTTGCACTGACCTGGATATTTCGGTTCTTATGGTGGCGCTGAGCGCTCGTTACGCACGCCATCCCATGTTCTGGGTTGCGTGCCTGTATATCGTGGAAGGATTGCCGCTGGGGGTGTTTTTCGAGCTGCTTCCGGTATTTATGAGGCAGGAAGGCGCTTCGCTACCAGCCATCGGCAGCTTGAGCTTGCTGGGCTTGGCATGGCCGCTCAAATTTTTATGGGCGCCCCTCGTTGATCGTTACCGCTTTCACCAGCGATGGATGGTGCTGGTGCAGATGGGTATGGCCTTATCGGTTTTGATGCTGCTGTACAGTCATAATATGAGTCCCTGGATGTGGTGGTGGATCGGCGTATTCGTAGTTCTGGCGGCAACCAACGATGTCGTCATCGACGGTTATACTATTGAAATGCTGCATGGACAGCGCCTTGGAATAGCCAACGGCTTGCGTATCAGTTTTTATCGCGTCGGACTTCTCCTTGCGGGCGCATTGCTCATGGTTCGTGATTCCCTTGGTTGGCAGGTGGTGTGGGGTCTTACAGCATTGATGCTGTTCCTGTTCGCCCTGGTATGCGCTCGCGTCCCTCGTCTGCCGAACCCGTCGGAGGGCAAGGATGCTCAAGCCACATTAAACTGGCCTACACTGGCTTCTGCCGCTCTACTGGCATTGTGTCTGGTCGATCAAAAAGCGGAATTCATCACGGTGCCAGTGATGTTCTGGCTTTTGATGTTGGCGATCGCGGCTTTATTTTTGTTGCGAAAATATGCAGGTTCAACACCAGTGAAGGGAGAGAATCAGGAGGATCGGTCGTGGTTGATGCGCCCGGTCATGATACCGGTTTTGCTGTTTATTCTTTTCTATAAATTGCCAGACAGCGCCATGGGGATGATGGTCAAACCGTTCTGGCTGGATGTGGGCATGTCGGCGACAGCCATCGGCGCGGTTTCGGTTAATTTGGGATTGGCACTGTCGATCGCTGGCGGACTCACGGGCGGATGGCTTACCGAAAAGTTGGGTATTTTTAGGGCGCTATGGTTGCTCGGGCTCACGCAGGCCATGTCTAATCTGGGCTACGCCGGGGTGGCCTGGTGGTTTGCCGCCACCGAACCGGAACAAATGTCGCGCCTGGCCCTGTATGGCGCAAGCGCCGTTGAATCGTTCACGGGTGGTTTGAGCACGGCGGCTTTTCTTGCTTTTATGATGGCGATTGTGAAAATGCGCGGCGCAGCATCGCAATATGCATTGCTGTCTTCGTTCTTCCTGTTGAGCCGCTCACTGGCTGGGTGGGCCAGTGGCTATGGCGCAGAAGCTTGGGGTTATGCGCCCTATTTTCTATTGACTGCGGGGCTGATGCTCCCGGCTTATGGATTGCTGCCCTGGGTGCGCAAGATGCTGGAATCACAAAACCGGAATATGCCCGAGCAGCATACATAAAACCGGCTGCGCAGTGCTGAAGTCGTTCTCCTGAACCCGGATTATTTTTCGTGGGGGATGGTGAAAATATTTTCCTCGATGGCGATCACCGCTTCAAGCTGATAAGAAATTTTCGACGCCCCGGCTTTGAGGCCTGGCGCTGCGATGGCTGCCGATTTCATCATCATGCGCGGCTCGGGTCTCTGATTTTCCCGTAATCGCAATTGAACCAGCCGATAGCGTTTTCGCCCAAGCTCCCGTGTGATATCGATAGCCTGTGTCTGAAAACGGGCCAGCAGTTCGCGGCGCAGTTCCACTTCAGCCTGCGCTTTGTGTTCAGGTAAAGGCTCAAAACTCAAGTGACGTACGATCAAGCGATCCTGTAGTGTGCCAATGGCTTGCATTAATTGCTGCATATCGTGCGCCCGGATCTCCAGACCTTGTTCTGCTTTCCAACCAATGACTTTTCCTTCGGAGCGGGGGGCGTAACGGGGACTGGTTTGATAATCGGTCGTTTGATACTCAAGCGCTGCTTCTTCCCCGAGCAATTTTAGCGCCCACTGCATATCCGTATTGATTTTCAGGGCTGCCTGCTCAGCGGTTTCCGCTTCGCCAAAAACCGCCATATAAGCTACGGCTTGTTCATTGATCAGGCTTCTGGTGGCGTTTAGGCGAAATTCTACCGTATTGGTGACCCCTTCGGGCCAGTCGTTGGCGATGACGGGCAGCGACACCATGAAAATCAGCAATCCATGTATGATCCGGTGGTTCATAATTGCATGACCTCACTCAGTAAGCGGCGCACATGATTCAACTCTGGTTTCATGGTCCGGGTTTCAAATCGTGCCGTCTGCATGGCGCTGTCCGTATCTTTCAAACCATTGCCGGTCAGAGTGCAAACCACGGTAGCGCCGGGTCTGATTCTACCGCTGGCGTAGTCTTGCAGCATCCCGGCGATGGATGCCGCCGAAGCCGGTTCACAGAAAATGCCTTCCGTTGCGGCGAGCAGGCTTTGTGCCGAGAGGATTTGCTCATCGCTCACAGCGTCAAACCAGCCGCCCGATTCTTCCCGCGCGCGCTGCGCCAGATCCCAGCTTTGCGGATGACCAATACGGATGGCGGTTGCTACTGTTTCTGGATGATCGACCATGTGTCCACGCACAAAAGGAGCGCTGCCTTCAGCCTGGTACCCAATCATGACCGGTCGGCGCTGCTCATAATTCGGTGCCCATTCGCTGTATCCCATCCAGTAGGCGCTGATATTGCCGGCGTTGCCAACCGGAAGGCAATGATAATCGGGCGCTTTTCCCAGGGCTTCCAGGATTTCGAAAGCGGCGGTTTTCTGTCCCTGGAGGCGGAAGGGGTTAACGGAGTTGACCACCGCTACAGGGAAGTCCTCCTGCGCCAGTTGTCGCACCAGACGCATACCATCATCAAAATTGCCTTCAAGTTGCATGATATGGGCGCCATAAACCACGGTCTGTGTCAGTTTGCCCATGGCGATCCGTCCTGCCGGGATCAATACAAACGCTGGAATGTTGGCGCGAGCGGCGTACGCCGCCGCCGAGGCGGAAGTATTTCCGGTGGAGGCGCAAATGATACCCCGTGCGCCTTGCGCTACAGCTTTGGTAACCGCCAGACACATGCCCCGATCCTTGAAAGATCCGGTAGGATTCATGCCTTCAAATTTGGCAAATAATTGCATATCGATGCCCGCTTTGCGGGCAAGGTTCGGAAGGGAGAGCAAGGGTGTGCCGCCTTCGCCGAGGCTGACCGGTTTTTCACTTCCGTCCAGAGGCAAATGGTTGCGGAAACGTTCAATCAGACCGGGAGGGTAGCACTGGCTTGGTATAGCATTCAATGGTAAAACTCTCTAGTAGATGGTCAAAACCGGTAAAAACACAGGTTTGGCGTGGACACAGTTCAGGTTGCGAATATGTTCCATGGCAGCATCCATGCACGCACGCGGAATTTCATGGGTGATGGCGATCACGGGAACCCGATCCGTATCGGTATCACCTTGTGGCTGAACGATGCGCTCAAGGCTGATATCATTTTGCGCCAATGCACCGGTCAAGGCGGCCATGGCGCCGGCTTGCTCTTTCAGATGCACATGAAGATACCAGGGATGGTGAATCAACCCGGGTTGTATCATGGGTTGAGACGTGATGCCTTGCGGAAGGAAACCCAAAGGTGGCGTTGAAGCGGATGATGGCGCTGGTAACAGGTCGGCAATGTCGGACAGTATCGCCGAAGCGGTGGCGAGTGAACCCGCGCCGGGGCCGTAAAACATCATGTCACCCACGCCTTCGGTTTCGATGACAATGGCATTCATGGCGCCCTGCACAGAGGCGAGCAGGGACTGATCTTCGACCAGTACAGGTTCCGCTCTCAAGGACAGGCCATCTTCGCGCCGTTCGGCAACGGCCACATGCCGGATGCAGTAGCCCAGTTCTCTGGCGCGGAAGACATCGATAGCGGCGATATTTTCAATGCCAGTGACGGTAAGCGCTGATAATTTTAATGGAATCCCGAATGCCATGCTGGCGATAATGGTCAGTTTATGAGCGGCATCAAGACCGCCGATATCCGTCGCCGGATCGGCTTCGGCAAAACCGAGCGCCTGCGCCTCGCTTAAGGAGCGGGTGAAGGTTTCGCCATTTTGCTCCATATGGCTGAGGATGAAATTACAGGTACCGTTGATGATTCCGGTGATGCGCGTAATGGGCGCATTGATCATGGACTGACGCAGAACATGCAGGATAGGAATGCCGCCGGCTACCGAAGCTTCGAAGCCGATTGATACATTCTCGCGTTGCGCCAGATCGAATAGTTCATGACCGTGGCAGGCGATCAACAGCTTGTTGGCGGTGACGACCGGCTTGTGGTTTTCGATGGCGCGTTGGATATAATTCAGTGCCGGCTGCGCGCCGCCCATGACCTCAACGATGATATCGATATCGGGATCATTGAGCACCTCGGCAGCATTTTGCGTGCAAACGATGTGCTCACATCCTGGGCGGTGGCGCGAAGGATTCCGAACCAAGGCCTTTCGCACATCGACCCGAGTATTAAAACGGCGTTGCCACAGTTCACGCTGCTGTTCCAGCAGTGCCACCACGCCGCTACCGACTGTGCCGAGCCCGAGCAGACCCACGTTGATTTGCCGCATTGCCAACCCCATCGCTTCAACTATTTCAGCCTGAAAGCATATCACGCAATGCGCCTGGGCGCAAAACGAGCGTGGGGGTCAAACCGATATGTTCAGAGGTTCATTAAGGAGTTGGGCGCGGTGATGGTAAAGCCAGGGCAGCCCAATCAAACAAGCATGGTGAGCACAATTCCGCACCCCATGAGAAGCAGGAAAACGCCCATCAGTTGTTTCAACAGGGCGCCGGGGAGTTTGTGCGCGATGCGGGCGCCGAGCGGGGCGAACAGCATGCTGGTGATGACGAGCGGTAGCAGCGTCGGCAGATAGACATAACCGATGCTGCCAGCGGGCAGGTCGGTCTTGTCGAGACCTATGAGGATAAAACCGGACATGCCCATGATGGCGATGGGCAGACCGCACGCAGCAGAAGTGCCCACGGCCCGGGAGGGCGGAATGTTCCAGTATATCAGGTAAGGTGCTATCAGGCTGCCGCCGCCGATGCCGGCCAGAGCCGATATGGCGCCGATGAGATTGCCAGCGAGGATGCCTGCCGGCCATGGCGGCAAGGTGCGTTGGAGGGAAGGTTTGTGTTCGAATAGCAATTGCCAGGCTACCATAAGCTGAATAGCGACAAAAATGCCTTTGAGCGCGTTCGATGAAAAGAAATCGGCCACGATGCCGGCGATAAAAGCTCCCGTCACCAGCCCTGGCATCAGGTGCATGCAGGCGCTTCTGAGCACGCCGCCGCGGCGGTAATGTGCGATCACCGAAACGCTGCTGGTCAGCACGATCGAGGCCAGCGAGGACGCCACTGCCATATGCATGATGCTTTCTTCGGCAAAACCATAAAAATGAAAGGCGAACAGCAGCGTCGGTACGACGATGATACCCCCGCCGATACCGAA
>DEIQ01000076.1:21358-37089 GCA_002352565.1 Proteobacteria bacterium UBA2770
GCCAGTGTTCATTCAGGTCGCGGTAGCTGCATTAAGCAAGGCTTCTATACCGTTTTCGAGCTGCTGCAGGTTCATGCATTCGCGTACCATCAGGCACAGTGGTTCATACTGCGATACGATGGAATCCCCCATATCCCAGTTGGCGCGGGTTTCGGGATTGAACCAGATGATCTGGCGGCAACGCCGCGACAACAGGTCGAACGTTTCAAGCTGCGGATCAAGACCATTGTTGCGTGCATCTCCCAGAATGACCACCGTGGTTTTAGGGGTGAAAACATGCAGATATCGCTGTTCCAGGGTTTTCAGGGTCTGACCATAGTCTGTCGGCCCGATGGGCGCCGCGCGCCGGGCTTGTTCGGCGGCTTCTTCAGGCGCTTGCGTTCGGAACAGATCCGTGACATCCGCGACATCGGAGCAGAACACGAAGGAATGGATTTTGCTCATGACACTGGTCAAATGATAGACGAAAAGCAGCAGCAACGCGGTATAATCCGCCACCGAGCGGCTGACATCACAAATGACAACCATCTGTGGACGTTCCACATGCTTGCGCCGCCAGTGCAGATCAATCAGATAACCAGCATTGCTCATATTCCCGCGCAAGGTGCGCCGTATATCGAGTTGACCGCGCGCGGCGATTTTGCGGCGCCGCGAATGAATCTGGCGCAGACGCTGCGCCATTTTTCTGACCATGTGCTCCATGCGTTCCTGATCCCGCTCATCATATTCGGAAATTGGTTTGTAGCGCAGAATATCTTCCTGCATCGCTTCGGTAGCACTATGTCCATACAGGGCCATCTGCTGTCCCATGTGGTTGCGCACTTGATCAAACAGAAAGCTGCGCGCTTCCTTGAGTTTTTGCGCCATTTCGGGATCGGCATCCGGTCCATATTCTGCCATGGACAGCCGTTTGTCCAGTTCATCAAGCCCCATTTTGCGGATGATACGCTGTAAAAATACGCCTTTCTGGGTGAAGAAGGTCATGTTGCTGACTCCGGTCTCCTGAGCAGCCTGCTGTAGTTTGGCGGAAAGCCCAACGGCATCGCCTTCAAGCAGCATTTCAACCAGCCCACTATCGGCGGCTTCCTGCCCAATTTCATCCGAAGACTGGTCATCGGCGCTGCTTTGATTGTTCTGATCATCCGACAGGGACTGGGACGTTTCATCCATGAAGGCCTTATGCTGAAAGAACTGATCGAAACAGTGAGAAAAACGCTCCTTTTCCGTTACAGTTTTGGCCATAGTGGCGCCGAGCGCGGCTTTCAGGGTCGGGCGATCATGGTACCCTACCAGCCGCAAAGCCTCATAGGCTTCCATGACTTCCGGCACCGATACACGTATCCCGGCGGAACGCGCCGCCTGAATAAAATCCTCAATCCGCGCCTGCATGGGGGTCTTCTCCGGCTTCTTGGCGTGCTTTTGAGACCAGTTTGGACAACTGGCGATCGAGAAAACGCACATCCTGCTCAAATTTCAGGAACACATTCATAGTCGAGCGCACCAGGGCGTTGTCGAGGCTGTCAGCATGAAGGAGCAGCAGCACTCTCGCCCAGTCGATAGTTTCGCTGACCGATGGGTGTTTCTTGAGTGGCAATTCGCGTACTTGCTGGATGAAATCGACGAGTTGTCGGCGCAGAGTATGGTCGATATCGGGCACCTGTACGGAGACGATGCGGTTTTCGAGTTCGCGGTCGGGATAGGGGATGTAAAGATGCAGGCAACGCCTTTTCAGGGCGTCGCTCATCTCGCGGGAGTTGTTGCTGGTCAGGATGACGAACGGGCGCTGGTCGGCCACGATTGTGCCGAGTTCCGGCACCGTGATTTGAAAATCGGATAATATTTCGAGCAGCAGCGCCTCGAATTCCTGATCGGATTTGTCCACCTCATCGATCAGCAGCACGCATCCGCCCGGCTCCCGCAACGCTTGTAGCAAAGCTCTGGGCTCGAGAAAGTTTTCCGAGAAAAAGACATCATCGTGCTGGTGTAAACGCTCCACTGAATTAGCCAGAGAGGAAGCGCCCTGTAGAATCTCGCCGAGTTTTTCCTGTAGAAGCTGGATATACAGCAACTGCTTGCCGTATTTCCATTCATAAATGGCGCGGCTTTCGTCGAGCCCTTCATAACACTGCAAACGGATCAGCGGACGATTGGTATGCAATGCCAGTTTTTTGGCCAGTTCGGTTTTGCCCACTCCGGCAGGCCCTTCCGCCAGAATCGGTCGTCCGAGATGCTCGGCGATGTACAAAGTGGTCGCAACTTCATGGCTGGTAATATAGCCCATGGCCTCAAAGTCGGCTCTGAGTTGCGCCACCGATTCAAAACCCTTGCCTGGAGCTTCATTCATTTCTGCGGCTGATGACACCGTTTTTCTCCTTATGAATCAAGTTAAGTGAATTGTGGCGCCGCTTTAGGAAACCTCTGAACAAGTCTCTGATTAAGTCTGGGCTAAGGTGATGGTTCATTGAAGCTGGACATAAAGGCCGCAAGCGGGTTCGACTTCGCNNCTTGTTCAGAGGTTCCTTGGCGGTCTGCTCCGCGCTTTTTCGGGTACGGAATTGCAGGGTCATCTGCATCAAACGCCACTGGCCGGTCAGATAATCCGTAATATTGACACATCCTACCAGATTTTCCACTGCAGACAGAACATGGCACCACTGCATGCTGGAAATGGCGGTGATATCAGCATGTTCACGCTGCCCTGGGGACCATAATGCGGCTTTTCGGCGCAGCCAGGCGCTCTGCATGGCGACACTGGTTTGGGCCTGCATCCATGCGTTCCAATGCGCTTTATCCGTGCATGCGCCCCGCAGCTTTTGCAAAAAGCCATGGAGTGCGCCCGAGAGCGCCATATCAAACATGAGCTGTTCCAGTGCCCGGAACGGTCTTGCGATGTGTTCATAAGCTTCAATCTCCGGCGAGAGGATGTTTCCCCGCTCGATCCGGCATTGATCCAGTGCCAGTTGACCATGGGAAACGTCCTTCATGCCCGGGAAAGCAGGGAGTGTTTTGACATATAAGCCGGGAGCGGAGCGCGGAACTATGAAAAATGCAAAGGATTTGCGGTTCGGCGCTGCTGTATGATGACCAGTTACCGCGAGCACCAAAAAAAAATCGGCTTCAGCGGCGTGGGTGACAAATGTTTTGTCGCCGTTGAGAATAAAATGATCAGATTTGGTCAGCGCTGAGGTCTCCAGGACTTTAGCGCTTGCGCCTCGTGTTTCGGTAACGGCAACGGCTCCGCCGAGCCCGCCCCATTTTTCCTGCTGGCTCTGATCGCCCCAGACGCCCAGATGCCACCATGCAACCAGGCTTTGGATCACCCACATGGGTGTGAGTTCCCACGGCAGACCACGGGAGAAAACGTGATGCGTCATCTCAAGCCATTCCAAAGCATCCCGCCCACGGCAAGCCTGCCCATGGCGGATACAG
This sequence comes from Proteobacteria bacterium UBA2770, assembly GCA_002352565.1. Taxonomy (GTDB): domain Bacteria; phylum Pseudomonadota; class Gammaproteobacteria; order UBA2770; family UBA2770; genus UBA2770. Next base: position 24,788 of record DEIQ01000076.1, read on the forward strand.
AATTGGAGCCAGGAGCTTTGCGCGATGTGCGGCCACGGGTTCGCGGAATTGCAGGCTTCTTCTGTCAGAGCGTCGAGCCGCAGACGCAGGTTGGTATCCATTACGCTGTCCAGGGGATGGATCATAAGCTTGCGTCTCCATGTTGTTATGTATTCAAGGGACCTCTGATCCATTCATGAACCCGCTTGCGGCCCTTATGCCCAGGTTCCTGGTTGTAAATCCCCGCTATTACGGTTGATCTTTGCCTCGAATCTGAACAGTAGCAACTACAATCACCTTCGTCCAGCATGAATCAGAGGTTTCCTGGATCTTGTGTTCACTTCTACGAGTAGTATAGAATTGGAAAGGTTAAGGGGGATTTAATGATTTTCATGATGCATGATATCAATTTTGCACAAGGCAGCGAGGCCCACACTTGATGGATGCCCATCTTTCACGAGCGATCGTATCACCTAAACGTAAAAGCGGCATTGCCTGTGAATTGCAGGGCAATGTGATGACCCTTTTTGCGCTGCATCTTTTTACGACCAACGAATCTGCCATATTGCAGGAAGTTGAACGGAGAATCCAGAAACACCCCGGGTTTTTTGTGCATACCCCACTGATTATAGACATGACTGCTTTGGAGCAGCCTTCATTCGATCCGCGCGGACTGATCGAAAAACTCAGGCGCTTGCGTATGATGCCGGTTCTGTTGCGCGCAGCCCCTCAATACGCTTCTTTGGCGGAGCTGCTCCATCTCGGTTTTATCCCGCCCGACCATCAATCAGCCAAATCGGCGCCTGATGCCGGGCAGGCCGCGAATTCCGATACGAAGAGCCGAATGATTAAGCAGCTCGTGCGTTCCGGGCAGCGGATATATGCCAGAAACGGCGATTTGGTGGTGGTGGGTTCCGTTAGCAAAGGCGCCGAGATTATGGCCGATGGCAATATTCATGTCTATGGCGCTTTGCGCGGGCGCGCGCTAGCCGGTTTGCGCGGCGACGAAAATGCACGGATTTTCTGCTATTCCCTGGAAGCGGAACTGATCTCAATTGCCGGAATTTATCGGGTAGCGGAAGATATCCCGCCGGCTTTCAACGCTGAAGCCGTTCAAATATATCTTGACACGGCGGGTGAGCTAGTCACGGAAAGTCTGAGTCGTTAAATTTTCTAAGGGTGATTTATGGGAAAAATTGTAGTGGTGACCTCGGGCAAGGGAGGCGTGGGTAAAACCACCACCGCCGCTTCGTTTGCTGCTGCGCTGGCTTTGCGCGGTCATAAGACTGTAGCAGTGGACTTTGATGTCGGTCTGCGCAACCTTGATTTGCTCATGGGGTGTGAGCGGAGGGTGGTTTATGATTTGGTCAATGTCATTTATGGTGAATCCACTTTGAAGCAGGCGCTGATCCGGGATAAGCGCATTGAGAATCTCTACATGCTTGCCGCATCGCAGACCAGAGACAAGGATTCTTTAACGGTCGAAGGGGTGGAAGAGGTATTGTCCATGTTGGTGAAAGACTTCGATTATATCGTTTGTGATTCGCCAGCAGGGATTGAAAAGGGCGCACAGCTTGCCATGTATTTTGCCGATGAAGCCGTGGTGGTGACCAATCCTGAAATTTCCTCGGTTCAGGATTCCGACCGCATGATCGGGCTGCTGGATAGCAAAACCAAGAAAGCCGCGGAACAGGGAGGAAGCGTCAAGGTTAATATGCTGATTACCCGTTATGATCCCAAACGGGTCACAAAAGGGGAAATGCTCAGCATCGAGGACATTCAGGACATACTGGCCATACCTCTTATCGGCGTGGTACCTGAATCCCCCTCTGTTCTTCATGCCTCCAACGCGGGAACACCGGTGGTCTTTTTTGAAAAAAGCGAGGCCGGGCAGGCTTATATGGATATGGTGTCGCGTTTTCTTGGTGAGGATAAACCCATGCGTTTTATCCAGCAGGAAAAAGGTTTGCTGGGCCGACTGTTTGGGGGAGTATCGTAATATGGCATTGTTCAGGTCGTTTTTTACATCTTCCGCTAAAACAGCGCGGGTGCCAGAACATGACTCTGCTACTACTGCACGCGAACGCTTGCAGATCGTGGTAGCTCATCAACGGAGCAAACGTCTGGGGGAAAGCGCTTTTGTCAATCTGCATCGTGAGTTGCTTGAGGTGGTGCGACGCCATGTTCAGATAGAGGATGATGCTGTGAGTATCCAGATGAGCAAAGAGAATGATGTGGATATTCTGGAGCTCAACATCATCCTCCCCGAACAGGGTTTTCCTCCCAATCAATTAATTCAAGAAGGTCGGCAGCCTCCGCCATAGCGTACAATGATGCCGGCGTATCGATGATTAGCAGCTTTTTCCCCATGGCACTTGCCTGACGGATAGCTTCAAGTATAAGTGCCAGGGCAGAACTGTCGTTCTCCGTCGTATGCTTTAGACTGATGCGAACCAGTTGACTGGACATTGAATTCAAAGCCGAGAGCATTTCAAGGCTCAATTGCGGAACGGTGTTAAAATTGAGACTGCCGCCGAATTCAATATAACCGTCATGCACGGCCTTTAATTCGGCGTTATTTGCTTTCTGGTTTGGGGAGATCTGTTTCGATTTCATTGCGTTTCATTTTATTGATCAAGCCATCAAGGCCATGGCGTTGAATTTCCGAGGCAAAATTTTTCCGGTAAGTCACCACCATGCTGACACCATTGATGTTGACATCATAGACTTGCCACCCACCATCTCTGGTACCATACATGCTGTAGGTGACGGGAACCTTTGGACCACTTGCGGGGATGATTTCTGTCCGTATGGAAGCATCCCTGGCTTCGGTCTCACCCCGGTAAGGAAGCACCCTTACTTTTTCATCGGTATAGGAAATCAATCCATTGGCGTAAGTGCGCACCAGCAGGCCCTTGAAATTTTCGGAAAAGTCAACCTTTTGTTGGTCGGTGGCTTTATTCCAGTAACGCCCGAGCACGATTTGGGAAATATATTTGAAATCGAAGTGTGGCAGGATTTTCTCCTCCACCAGATCGTAGAGTTCCTGCTCATTATTTTTGAGACGCGCCTTCTCGGTGCGTAAAACTCCGAGCACATCATCGGTGACCTGTTGCACCATGGTATCCGGTTTTTTCGGCGCAGACCACGATGGCACGGCAACCAAAAGGGGTGCAAGCGTGAGAAAAAACACCAGAAAGCACAAAGGCGAACAGGGGCGCTTATGTGTCTGCGCTGAAAAGGACCCAAAGGTTGTGGTCAGCCGTTTCATGCCGCTTTACTCCTCGTTTTCCTGTGCGTAAATGAATTGCCCGATCAGTTGTTCCAATACCACCGCAGACTGGGTGAATCTGATTTCGTCGCCATCTTCAAGAAAGCGTGGATCACCGCCGGGCCCGATAGCGATATATTGCTCTCCAAGTAAACCGGCCGTATTGATGCTGGCATCGGAATCTCTGGGCAAGTTGGCGTAGCGCTGGTCGATCGCCATTGTCACCACCGCCTGGAAACTAATCTGATCAAATGTAATTCCGTTCACCCTGCCTATATTGACACCGGCTATGGTGATCGGCGCCTTGATTTTGAGCGAACCTATGTTTTCAAAGCTGGCGCTCAGAGTATAGGTTTTATTGCGCGAAGGCATGCTGACGGAACTGACCTGCATGGAAAGAACAAGCAACGCCGCCAGACTCAGCAGCACAAACAATCCGACGACAGCTTCAAGAAGACGTTGTTGCATGATTATATACCTGTAAACATAAACCCTGTCAGAATAAAATCCAGCCCAAGTACCAGAAGGGAAGCAATAACCACAGTGTGGGTGGTGGCTCGACTGACGCCTTCAGAGGTGGGTGTCGCATAATAACCATGAACCATGGCAATCCACATGATGACGATGCCGAACACGAAACTTTTAATCAGGCCGTTCCCTACATCCTCGCCAAAGCTGGCGCCCGATTGGATCTGTGCCCAGTAGGTGCCTGAGTCAACTCCGAGAAATTCAACGCCGACCAGATATCCGCCCAGAATGCCGACCACATTAAAGACGATGGTGAGCAGCGGCAGTGCCAGTATGCCTGCCACGAAGCGCGGCGCAATCACCTCTTGAATGGGATTGACCGCCATCATTTCCATGGCATCCAGTTGGTCGGTCGCACGCATCAGACCTACTTCGGCCGCCAGAGCCGAACCGGCGCGTCCGGCAAAAAGCAGCGCGGACAACACAGGCCCCAACTCCCGCAGCAAAGAAAGCGCGACAACGACCCCCAGGGTTTGCTCTGCGCCAAACCGAACCAGGGTGTTATAACCCTGTAATCCCAGTACCATGCCGACAAATAGCCCGGCTACGATAATAATCACCAGCGACATAACGCCGATAGCATGGATCTGCTGGATAAAAATACGAAAATGATTCCTCAGCGATGGCAGGTTTCTCAGAATGTCCAGGAGAAAAAACACACTGCGTCCCAGAGATGCCAGCATCCCAAAGAGTGGATGAAAAAATTTTTTCATCATTGGAAAAAATCAGTATTCATCGGCGGGGCAGGATAATGGAAAGGCACTGGCCCGTCTTCCAGCCCCAGCATGAACTGGCGCGCCAGTTCATTGGTTTCATGGCGCAATTGTTCGGGCGTTCCCTCGGCGACAATTTTTCCACCGGACAGAAGGTAGGTGAAGTCAGCGATACTGCTCGTTTCAGCCACATCGTGCGAAACGATGATGCTGGTCAGGTTCAAGGCATCGTTAAGAGTGCGCAGCAGTTTGACGATCACGCCCATGGATATGGGATCCAGCCCTGCAAATGGCTCATCGTACATCACAATATCCGGATCAAGGGCGATAGCACGCGCCAGAGCCACCCGGCGCGCCATTCCGCCTGAAAGCTGTGCCGGCATCAAATCCCTTGCGCCGCGCAATCCCACCTGCTGTAGTTTCATCAGAACCAGATCACGAATTAGTCGTTCCGGAAGGCGGGTATGCGCCCGTAAGGGGAAGGCTACATTCTCGAAAACAGTGTAATCGCTCAAAAGAGCGCTTTGTTGAAACAGCATGCCCATTTTTTCGCGCAACGTATATAATGGCTTTTGTCGCATTCCTACGATATTGGCACCCATGACGACGATGCTGCCGCACTTGGGTTGCAACTGTCCGCCGATCAGGCGCAGCAGCGTGGTTTTACCAGTGCCGCTTGGGCCCATAACCGCAGTGATGGAGCCTTTTGCCAGACGCAGATTAATGCCCTCAAAAATGCTCCGGCCATCGCGGGCAAAATGAAGATCGTTGACTTCCACCGGATAAGGACTGTCGCGGGATTCGTGCATGGTTGTTCCTGCGTTTTCGCCCGGAACGGATGAGGGCTATGCTGAAATTTTTAATTATTTTGCGTATTATACATGAACTTGGAACTATACCCAATTGAGTTTATGACAAGGGAATATGATTTTATGACTTTTCTGTTGAATGCACTGCTGGTTCTTGTGGCCGTTTTTGTAGTTATCTATATGGTGCGGCGATTTTTGATCCGCGCTGAAGACGTGGGTCATTATGTGGGGTCTTTTTCGGGAGAGGTTTATCATTTGGGGCGCGCTTATGCCAGTGTGCGCCGTGCGCAGGGAAAGCCGCGCGCTTCTGTGATTTGTTTCCCGGGACTGATGGTTGACCAGGTTTATTTTCAGGGATTGTACGAGGATTCTGATCTGGAGCTTATCTGGATAACGGCCTCCAACTGCCATTTGCCGGTCCAGGTAGATGAGCGCCTGCGCCCGGAGTGGGGGCGCAAGAACCCGAATGAACCTGGAACAATTGCTTACGACGCCCATGCGCTGCTATTAGCATTGAAGAATCTGGTTACCACCCCTCAGGTTCGGATTCACGCGGTCAGTCGCGGGTGCGCGGTGGTGCTGGAAGCCGGGAAACAGGATCCGGATGCGTTCGCGGAAGCGTCGGGCAAGCATGTCGAGTGCGTTCTGGAGGCGCCGGTGTTGCCGGGATCGCGTGTTTTGCCTCCGTTATCATGGTTGGCATCTCCGCTGATGATCTGGTTGATCCCCCTGCTGCTGCCTCTGGGGCGTCTTTCTTCTGCCGAGACCACGATAAAACGTGTGTTCCCGCCGGTCAATGAACAAAAGCTTAAAGTCGCTGAACGGTTTTTGTACGTTCTCCGCACTCCCGAAGCACTGATGATCACAGAGAGAGATCTCATGGATTGGATGACCAGCCGCGATACCAGTCTGCTGGCTCATCTCAATCATGTATGCGTGCTTTCCCCTTTGAATGATTGTATATTGGATGTGGAGCGTCAGCGGGAACTGCTTCATTCCGCTCCCGCGAGTTGGAACATCATCGAGGTGCCGGAAGCCAGCCATATGGTGATTTTTGATGCGCCGGAAGTTTTGCCGCCGTTGCCGGATCAAACCCAGGCTTAAATCAGTATCTGGGCCCGGGAGGCGCCCCGCTCAGCGGGGCGCCTATCGCCAGGCGTGGTAGATTCATCTTTCATCTGTTCCGGTCGCGTCTTCTATGGCGCAAACAACAGCAACGCTTCATTCAAATGCAACCAGCCCTGGCGGGTCGGCTTGATGGAATGCGCTGTCTCCTGGAACCATCCGCGACGTGTCCCTTCCTGGAGCGCGGGCAAAAAGAGTTCCTCGCCGATTCCGGAGCGGCGCAGAAGTTTTTTGTCGATGCCGTCGCGCAACCTGAGTGCATTGAGCATAAAATCCAGTGGACGCTGGCTTTTATATACCTGCTCCCATTCGATCAAGCTATGCCAGTTGCCCGCATGGTGCATATAATCGTGGGGCAGCAATCGTTTGCGATAGCGCAAGATGTTGGTCAAACCCGTCAACTTGCCATATGCGCCGGCGCCAAGGCCGATATAATCACCGTATTGCCAGTAGTTTAGATTGTGACGGCATTGATGCCCGGGCAGGGCGTAAGCCGATACTTCATAGTGGTCGTATCCCGCCTTCTCGAGTTGATGTTCGGTGCAGCGATACATATCCCACTGCGCATCTTCTCCGGGCAGGCGGGGCGGTTTGCGCCCAAAGGGGGTATCCGGCTCAATGCTGAGCTGATAATGAGACACGTGTCCGGATTCCAGTTTGAGCGCCATGCCAATGTCAGTCTCTACCATGTCGGGGTTTTGCCCCGGGACGCCAAACATTAAATCTACGTTGATGCGATTAAAACCCGCCTGATGCGCCAGTTCAATCGCTGCGATGGCCTGTTTTTCATCATGGCGACGTCCAAGTCGGCGCAGCACTTCCGGGTTGAAACTCTGAATGCCCAGGGACAGGCGGTTGACCCCGGTCTGATGCCATGCGCGAAGCCGTTCGAGGTTCACATCTCCCGGGTTGGCTTCCATGGTGATTTCGATTTGCGGGTCAAATGACCACAAGCAGCGCAATCCTTGCAGTAAGCGTGCAAGCGCTGGTGGCGGTAACAGGCTTGGTGTTCCGCCGCCGATAAAAATGCTGCGGATGGTGCGCGGGAGGCTCCAGCGCTGTTCAAATGCCGCATCCGCCAGCAGGGCCTGAATATAATGATGCGCATCAAAGGGTGTCTGGCGTATGGCATAGGTATTGAAGTCACAATACGGACACAGGCTGATGCACCACGGGATATGCACATAGATCGATAATGGTACGTCAACCGGTGCCCCGGGAGTTTGCTCAGTTTCCGGATTCGGCTGCAACATCGTTGTGTTCCCGTTCGTCGATTAATGCTTCCACCTGATCGAGCATGGTATTCATCCGATCCATGAGAATCTGGTAAGGTTCGGGTTCGGACAGATCAACTCCGGCGTTTTTGAGCAGTTCATGCGGCGGCAAAGAACGTCCGGCGCGCAACAGGTTCATATAGCGTTCCCGGCTGCCTTGTTGTCCGGCGAGAACCTGGTCGGCGAGCAGGCTCGAGGCCGCAAGGCTGGTGGCATATTGATAGACATAAAAATCAAGGTATAAATGCCGCACACTCGCCCATTCTATGCCATAGATGGGATCAATTTCGATGATGCCTTCATCGTGGCCATAATAACGACGCAGCAGCTTCAAATAAAGACCGGATAGTTTCTCTCCGGTCAGGGTTTCGCCCTGCTGGGTGCGCTGGTTGATCTGTTCCTCGAATTCAGCGAACAGAGCCTGGCGGAAAAAAGTGTTCCGTATCTGTTCGATGGCCTGAATCAGAAAAAATAATTGAATCTCGACATGATCACTTTGCTCGATCATAAAATTTAGCAACAGCGCTTGATTGAAGGTGGATGCCACTTCCGCGATGAAGGTCGCATAATTGGACACCAGATAAGCTTGCGCTTGAGACGAATAGAAGCGGTGCATGGCATGACCCCATTCATGCGCCATGGTTGAAACCGAATTAAAATCCCCGGTATAGTTGAGCAGAATGTAAGGATGAACGTTGTGGGCTTTGCCATTCATATAGGCGCCCGAACGTTTTCCGGGCCGGGGGAACAGGTCCATCCAGCCGGCGTTCATGGCTTCGGATAATGTTTTCTGGTACGTTTCACCCAGAGGATCAACGCTCGAAAGTATCAGCGCTTTAGCTTGCGCGGGGGAGAATTCCTCCTTGACCAGTGATAGGGACGCATAGAGATCCGGATACTCCAGTGTTTCCACACCTAGTATTCGCTGCCTCAAACGCATGTATCGATGCAGGTTGTCCATATGGGCATGCACTTCGGTCATCAGGCGCCGATAAATCTGTGGCGGCACGCCTGGTTCATGCAATGAGGCGGTCAATGCCGTTGGGTAATGGCGCACCTGGGCCAAAAACCAGTTTTTTTGCAACTGTCCCTGCAGCATCATGCCCATGGTAGGCTCAAAGGCACGCCATCTTCTCCAGTAAGCCTGGTAGAGACGCCGACGCAAGGGCCTGCTGCTATGGGAGCGCAGGCTTTTGTATGTGGGTGGATCGAGTTTCAAATGATTGTTATTCGCTATGTCAAGCTCTGCCCATGGCATATCGGAGCCGACAAAAATTCTGTAAGTATTATAGGGTGTTGCTGCCATGAGTCCGCTTTGCGCCACGATTTGTTCTTGAGGAGTTGAGAGCGTATGGGTACCTTGGCGCAGCAGATCCTTCAGCCAAGGTGCAAAAGATCGCAATTGAGGTTCTACGGCAATAAATCCATCAATAACGCCAGACCCAAGCTTGATGATGGCGGGGCGTAGAAAGCTGGTTTGATCCGCCACCTGTGTGGTCAAGACCTGCGCTCTGAGACGGAGATTGACATAATCCGGGTTCTTGGTATCACTGTCGACAAGCAGGCGCGAATAGACCCTCAGCCGGGACATTTGTTGATCGATGCGCTCGAAAAGCAGCAGGCATTCGAGCAGGCGGGCCGCTGATGCGCCAAGATCATCGGTGCATCCCCGCCATTGTCCAAGTTTTGCAAGCATCTGATCCTTTTCTTCCAGCCAGGCACCTTTGTCCGGGTAAATATCACTGAGTTGCCAGCGGGTTTGAAGTTCCGGCTGCTTATCTACCGGTACAACTTCCGTAGGTATAAGCGGAGCGTTCGATGCCAGGCTTTCCATTGGGTACCATCCCAAGATGATGATGCCCGCTATAATGAGAGGTTCTCTAAGGGTTGATAATAGCCGTGCCGGGAAGTTCATCATAAAAACGGTTTGCGTGAAATACGATAGAATAGAATGGGCGGATGAGATTCTATTATATACATTAGGCTGGCTTGTGTCGCAGGCATGGGTATCCATCGATTGAAATTCGCCCATAAAGCCAGATAAAGAACCACAAGCCATAAGAGAGCCTCTGATCAAGTCTGGGCGAAGGTAATTGTGATTCATTATGTTCAGATTCAAGGCGACAATCGCACGTAATAGCAGGGCTATTGCGAAGATTGTCAACAAAGAAGCTGGACATAATGGACGCAAGAACCGGGTTCATGACTTGTACAGAGGTTCCTGAGAGCCAAAGGGGGAAGCACGATGATTAAAACACTTGAGGATCACCGGGCGCTTATACGCGGTCTGTGCCATCCATCCGCATATTCTCATGCGATCCAGCAGCCTGTACTTGTCATCGAAACTCATATCTCAACCGTTATCTTAACCGGAAACATTGCTTATAAAATTAAAAAGCCGGTGAATTTTGGATTTTTGGATTTTTCAACCCTTGAGCGCCGACGCTATTTCTGCCATGAAGAAATACGCTTGAACCGACGTCAGGCTCCCGAGATCTATGACACAGTGGTGGGTTTGCAGGGTCCGATTGATGCGCCACAAGTGGTTTCATTATCGGGGGATGAAGGCTTGATGCTTGAATACGCGGTGAAAATGCGTCAGTTTGAGCAGCAGGCGCGCCTGGACAATCTTCTGGAGCAAGGGGATCTGACGCAAACCATGTGCGATCAGATGGCGCGCAGTGTAGCCCGATTGCACGCTATGGCGGATCGATCAGATGCGCAACAGGTATTTGGCACTGCGGAGGAAGTGATCACGCCCATGCGCGATAATTTCGCGCCGCTCGAATCCATTTTGACAGATCCGACGCAAGGGGAACGCCTGGAGGCGTTAAAAAACTGGACCGAATCGAGTTTCCATAAGTTTGGTCCGCTGATAGAACAGCGCCGTGCGCTCGGATTTGTCCGCGAGTGTCATGGCGACCTTCATCTGGCGAATATGGTTTATTTTTCCGACCATGTGGTTTTGTTCGATGCCATTGAATTCAATAATCAGTTCCGCTGGATCGACGTGATGAGTGATGTCGCTTTTCTCGTCATGGATCTGGATCTGCATGACGCCACGCAGATGCGCTGGCGCTTTCTTAACCAATACCTGGGTATTACCGGGGATTATGACGGCATCGTTTTGTTAAATCTTTATACCACATATCGGGCTTTGGTTCGGGCTAAAATCCATGCCTTGACCGCAGCCCAGCTTGAGCAGGGAGAGGAATGCAGTCAGCATCACTCCAGTCTGCGCCATTATATTCAGTTGGCTGAACGATATACCCAACCCGTTCATCCAGGCCTCATTCTGATGCATGGATTTTCGGGCAGCGGTAAAACCACATTGGCGCGCCTGCTCAGTGAAAACCCTGGCATGGTATTAATCCGCTCGGATGTGGAACGAAAGCGCATTGCCATGCATGGAGAGGATTTGTATAGCGAAGCCATGAATCGTCGTACCTATGATCGTCTTTATACCCTGGCCGAAAGCCTGTTGAAATCCGGTTTCGATGTGATCGTCGATGCGGTTTTTCTCAAGGCTCAGCAGCGCGCCCATTTCACTGCGCTTGCCCATCATGGGAATTGTGACGGATTGATTGTGCATGTGGATGCGCCGATTGATGTTTTGCGCGCGCGCCTTGATCAACGCACATCTGAAAACAGTGATGCGTCGGATGCCGATCGGCAGGTGCTCGAATTGCAGTTGGCCCAAGCCGAGCCTTTGGCGGACGAAGGCTTTGCAGTTTATCAGGCAGACAGCACTCGACCGTGGTCGATTCCCGATATCATTGCCGCTCTGCGCGCTGCTTCACCCGAGCCTGGTTGCGCATAGACTTGGCATCTTACTCGCCTTGCGCCAGCAGCAGGCCACGCTGGCGACTGATGCGAAAACTCCATAAAAAAATTCCGCTGCCCAGGGCGATATAAGCGCCATTGAGGATCAATGCCGCCAGCGCCAGCATAAAGTCAAAGTGACCTTCGAGCAGCAATGATCGCATGCCTTCAAACACATAACTGCTTGGCAGCGCGTAGCTGAAAGGTTGAACCCAGGCCGGGAGTACTTCGAGAGGGTAATAAATGCCGCTGATCGGCAACAGGATGACAACAGCTGCCCATGCCAGTTCTTCGGCTCCGCGCCCATAGCGCAGCAGCGCCGCCGATACCATCAATCCAATCGACCAGCCCAGTACCAGGAGTTGGCTGAGAAAGAAAGCCAGCGGCAATCCCATTGAAAGCAGGGAATAGTCAAAAAACCAGAGCGCCAGTATGGCAGCGATGCCTACGCCGAGCAATGTGCGGATCAGACTGATCATCAGCAGTGCGGCGATCAACTCCATCGGACGCAAAGGGCTGATGAAAAGCTGACCGAGGTTGCGAGCATAGAGTTCTTCGAGAAAAGCCAGCGCTACGCCGAGCTGGCTGCGGAACAACACATCCCACAACAGTACGGCAGAAATCAGAATTCCCGCCGCCTGATCTCTCCAGCCCATTGCATCGGATAGATAGATGGTCATAAACCCCCAGACCATCATTTGCAGCGTTGGCCAGTAAGCTATTTCCACCAGACGCACCCATGATCCATGGATCAAATACCAGTAGCGCAACATCATGGCGC
>DEIQ01000076.1:37121-52118 GCA_002352565.1 Proteobacteria bacterium UBA2770
GTTTGACAGGGTGCATTCCTTTGCTGAGCGTAACACAGGTGGGCCAAGCCAGAAACGCGATCAATCCCGCACACAGAAACATGGTATGCCCGCGATCCAGATCCCACAAAAATCCCGACAGCAACTGGCTGCATGTCAGGCCGGCGCCGAGTCCCACGCTCAGATAAAGCGCATGTCCTTCGGGCAGGTGTTCCGGCTTGAAATGGCGTGCAAGCGCTTGCATGGCGGTGGCGTGCAAAAGCGCGAAGCTGATCATATGCAGAACCTGCGCCCCGGCAATCACGCTGAAACGATCCGGGAAAGTGGCGATGATGATCCAGCGCAACGCGCTTAGTGGCGCAAGAATCTGGATCAGTCTCATGTCTGACACATAGCGGCGCACGCGAGGTAATGTCTGAAACATGATCACTTCGGCGACGACCCCGAGCGTCCACAATCCTCCGATGACATGGGGAGCGTAACCATAATCAATAAGATAAAGGGAGTAAAAGGCATAGTAAGGACCATGACTGGCATGGATCAGGAACCAAACCCAAAACCATCTCAGCAAATTGGGGTCAGAAACCATCAATTTCCACGAAAAAGGCGTGGTGCGGCGCGGTTCACTTTTTGCTCGCGGAACCATGAATCCAGACAGCGCCATGCATCCAAGGCTTGCCCAAATGATCCATCCTGCCCGGTCATAGCCGAAGCGATTCAGCCAATAACCCGTTGCCAGCACGGCTATCACATATCCTGCGGAACCCCACCAGCGAATTCGTCCGTAGTGTTCAATGTGACCACGCAGATGATACAAGGTGTTGGCTTCGAAAGAAGGCAGGCAGGCACTCCAGAAAGCGCTGAACAACAAGGTTGCCAGTGCAATAGACCAGAGGTTGGGGGCGAAGATGGTGGCGATAAAAGTGGCCCAGGCGAGAAAAGCCGCCAGTTTGCCCATGCTCAGCGCTCCGCCATGCTTTTGCGCCCATTGGGTCCAGAAATAGGGCCAGAGTATTTTAGCCAGGGACAGGCATGCCACCAGAGGGGCGATCTGCCTGGCTTGCAGACCTTTGGTCGTCAAATAGGGCGCCCAGAAGGGCTGAATAATACCGATGGTGGCAAAATAAAACCAGTAAAAAGCCGATAAGCGCCAGAAAATTTGCGGTCTGGGCAATCCATTCATGAATTAATCAGAGTTTCCATGGCAAATACGGGTTCAAGCGCAAGCCTGGGTGAGGTATCGCTCGAACCGAATCGGCTTGTTGGGTCGATGTTTTCGCAAACCTACGCCATGGTGGGAACATGTGTATTTTGGGCGCGGTGGCGCAGGGCATGATCCATGAGTACCAGCGCCATCATGGCCTCGGCAATGGGCACTGCGCGAATCCCGACGCATGGGTCGTGGCGCCCTGTAGTGATCACTTCAGCCGCTTGACCCCACTGATCAATGCTATCCACCGGAAGGTGGATGCTGGATGTCGGTTTTAGTGCCAGGCTGGCGATAATGGGCTGACCGCTTGAAATGCCGCCAAGTATACCGCCGGCATGATTGCTGCTGAAGCCTTCGGGCGTGATCGGGTCGCGAAACGCGCTGCCGCGGGCCTGAATACAAGCGAAGCCAGAGCCAATTTCTACGCCTTTGACGGCATTGATGCTCATAAAGGCGTGAGCCAGATCGGCATCAAGCCGATCAAATACCGGCTCACCCCAGCCTGCGGGAGCGTTGGTCGCCATAACGGTGATTCTGGCTCCCAATGAATCGCCCTGGCGGCGAATTTCGGTGATGGCGGCTTCGAGTTCCGGTATGCGTTCCGGATCGGGGCAGAAAAACGGGTTGGAATCGACCTGATCCAGATGGGTTGGTTCAAGGGTGATTTCGCCCATCTGAGCCAGATAAGCTCGTATGGTCACGCCATAAGCCTGGTGCAGATATTTGCGGGCGATGGCGCCGCCAGCGACGCGCATGGCGGTTTCCCTGGCTGAAGATCGCCCTCCGCCTCGATAGTCGCGGATGCCGTATTTGGCATTATAAGTATAATCGGCATGCCCGGGCCGGAAAACATGCTTGATTTTGTCGTAATCGCGTGAACGCTGATCGAGATTTTCGATCATCATGCCGATGGACGTTCCGGTCGTGCGCCCTTCAAAGACGCCGGATAAAATCACGACCTGATCCGGTTCCCGGCGCTGGGTCGTATAGCGCGAGGTTCCGGGTCTGCGCCGGTCCAGGTCTCGCTGGAGATCGTCTTCGCACAATTCCATCCCCGGCGGGCAGCCATCGATACAGGCGCCGAGCGCTTTGCCATGGCTTTCGCCGAAAGTGGTCAGGCGAAAAAGCTCGCCTATCGAATTGCCGGCCATTTACGCGCCCTCGCCCTCGTTCCGTTCCAGCAAACGCAGTTCTTTGGCGGCCAGCACGCAGACGCCGGTGGCGCCTCCTTCAAAATCCAGCCAGTGGAAGGGAAGCGAAGGGTAAGCATCCTTCAGGGCCACTTCTGCTTCTCCAACTTCCAGCAGCAGGTGACCTTCAGGCGTCAGAAAGCGGGCGCTCTGATGCAGCAGCCGATGAATGGTCGCGAGTCCGTCCGAGCCTCCATCAAGGGCGAGCCTGGGTTCGTACCTGCATTCGGCGGGCAACTGTTCAATGCTTTCACTGCGGACATAGGGTGGATTGCTGACGATCAGGTCGTAACGGATATGAGGCAGGGGCGCGAGCAAATCACCCTGATAAAAGTGAATCTGCGTTTCCATGCCATGGGCGTAGACATTTTCACGCGCTACAACCAGAGCCTCGGCGCTGATATCGGTGGCATCTATTTTCGCGTTCGGGAACCCATAGCCGCAGGCGATAGCAATGGCGCCGCTTCCGGTGCCGATATCAGCGATGGAGCTAATGTCCTCAATATTCACGTCCCATGGAAGCGTAGGGAAAGACAGCATGCCCACCAGTGGAGAACGGGGTATCAGGGTTCTTGCGTCGGTTTTGAATCTCAGGCCGGCAATCATGGTTTCCCCCAGCAGATAAGCTGCCGGAATATGGTCGTGGATGCGCTGCTCAAAGATACGCTGCACTTTTTCGCGTTCTTCGGCTAATAGCCTGGCTCCGAGATAAATATCGGGCAAATCCAAAGGCAGATCAAGGCTTGCCAGCGCCAGCCAGCGGGCTTCATCAAGGGCATTGTCGGTGCCGTGGGCAAAACACAGATGGGCGCGACCAAATGCGCTGGCGCCCCAGCGAATCCAGTCGGCAAGCGTAACCAGAGTATGTAGCATGGTGTTATGAGTCATCGCTTGCGCGGTGTGTTTGGTTTATCAACCTCAGAAGCATAGCATGTTTTGGTGCGCATTTGCGGGATCGCGAGTACACGGCGTTATTGATCCGCCCGGGATCCGCCAAGTGTGTTGGGGAGCATGATCCCGCCTTCTGCCCTTGAGCGGGCTTGCAGCGCGCCATTCGGAATGCTAACCAGAAAGATTTGTTTCTCGCGGCCAGGATGCGTAGAATACTTTGGCATCAGGTGAACAAACACGCGCTGCGGAGGTTATATGGCGGCATTGGCTTTGGGGCTCCTGGCAATAGTGGCAGTATTTTGGGGTGATGCCCCGGATAATGATGCGGATGCTATTGCGAAGGAAAAACCAATCACTACCGAGATTTATGTCAACACGCTTGATCATGTGCTGCGGATGTCTGTCCCGATTGAAAGCCAGCATGGGATGGCTCGTAAGCGCTTGGTGCGCCAGCGTTACGATTATAGCTGTGGATCTGCGGCGCTGACAAGTGTTTTGCGCTTTGCGCTCGGAAAACCGTTGCTGGAAAACGAGGTCATGAGTGGCATGATCCAGTACGGAGAAATCGAAGCCATCAAGCAGCGGCGCGGTTTTTCCTTGCTGGACATGAAATATTACACCCGGGCGCTTGGTTTTGAGTCCGAAGGGTACCGGGCTGAGATCTCCGATCTGAGAGAGCTCGAGAACCCTGGCATCGTGCCAATTGAATATGGAGGATTCCACCACTTTGTGGTGCTGCGCGCCATCATCGGTGAACATGTGTTGCTGGCGGATCCGGCGCTTGGGCATTTGACCATGACGCTCAAGCGTTTCGAGAAGATCTGGCGCCCGCAGGTGGTTTTCCTGGTTTTCCCGCCTGAGGACATACATGCGTCTACATGGGATCGATTAGAGCCGCATGAATTGCGATTCATTGATCCCGACCGTATCCGCTCCGTGCTTAACCATAGTTCGCCATCCATGGAACGTCTGACCCGGAGCCCATGAGGCCGTATATCCAAGGAAGCTCTGAACAAGTCTGGACGAAGCTCAGGTGCGATTCATTGAAGCTGGGCATAATGGCCGCAAGAAGCGAGTTCATGACTTGTTCAGAGCTTCCCTGACCATAATTCCATCCCATCATTATCAGGAGTGTAAGATTTTCATGAAGCTCTCTTCAAAAGTTAAGGTATCCTCCACGCCTTTTTTATTTCGCAGCTGGGGTTCAGGCGTGCTTGCGATGGCCGCCGTTATGTTCCCTGCCTATGCTCAGGAGCCATCCGACGAACAGGAAGACGTGCGAGATGTTCTTGCTCCCAAGCCTGAAGATCTGGGTATGAATCAATGGCTTGAGGATGTCTTCAGCCAGACCGAGCGTAAATACTCTCTGGTTAAACGTGGAACCGCTGAGTGGGTTTACGATGTTGACTACAGTTATTATGGCGATGAACATCTTGATCAGGATTTGAGCGGACAGAATTTGAGCGGAGAATTTACTTTGAACGACCTGACCCAGGATAGTGAACATCGCTTCGATCATGTTTTGTCCATAGATTACGGCATCCTCGACAACGTCAGCCTTGGGATCAGGCTTCCGCTTGTCATGAAATACGATGACGTCAATGATAACGATGAAATCAACATCGGCGACATTCAATTACGCCTGCGCTGGCAACCATGGGCAACCCGTGCGGGTGAAACGCAATGGACCATGCTGGCATCCGCGACTTTCCCTACCGGAGAAAGCCCGTTTGAAACCGATTTTGGTGAAGAGCTTTCAACGGGCTCCGGCTATGGGTCCTTTTCTCTGGGCGCTTCGGCTTTCCGTATGATGGATCCTGCTGCATTATTCGCCAATGTTCAGTACACCTTCAATTTCGAGGAGGATGGCTTGTCTCAGAGTCGGCCCTTCCTTGCGAAGGATCCAGTCAGTGGTCGGCCCGTTTATCGCCCCGTGATCATGGAGGGCATTGATCCGGGTGATACGCTGTCTTTTGCTCTCGGATTCGCTTATGCCATATCTTACGAACTATCAATGATACTACAGTACCAGTACAGCTATTTTCTCGCCAGCGATCTGCAGTTTTCAGGCATGGAAGGCATAGAAACGGTTGATCAAACCAGTGGTTTGATGGCGTTGACCGTTGGCTGGCGTCGTTCCCGCAATCAACTGATCAATGTGACCGCCGGATTTGGCACGACGGATAATGCGCCGGATATGTACCTCGGATTGTCCTTGCCGTTAGGGGAAATATCCTGGAATGCATTTTCTAATATCCCGCAATGGGCATCATCATTCTCGCTACGGAACTTGATGCCAGAGGATAAGCTGGAAGAACAGACGATTCCCTGATGCCTTGCATGTCAGTCATCTAAAAGCGATGTTTGGCGCGGGAGAGCGGCAGAGAGGTTTATGCAGTTCCACGGCAAGTTCAAGTGTGTGCCAATATACTTGTCAGACGCGGTTCAGGTGTATACTGTGAAGGTCGGCATGCCGCTAATATAAAAGCGGCGACTTGGAGTACGCTCTGTATTTCTTGCATGACGGAGTTTGCGCAAGTTGGAAAGCGCAAATCATACTATAGAAATGGCTTGACACTTTCACTATTTGCAGGTAGCTTTGAACTGGGCATCCGTGGCGTAATGCGTTCATGGGTTGCCGAAGAAAGTCCGTGACTTTGGCAAATATGGTGTTGTGCCGGGGGGAAAGATGTCTTACACTTTATACGGTGCTAGAGTACGGCATCCGATGGCAGACGGAAGTCACAAGATTAATTTTGACACAACTAAAGCAATACAGGGAGTTGGAAGCATGATTAGCATTCAGCGGGTGAAGCAAATCGTTGCAGCGGCGGCAATTGTGGCAGTGCCACTGACCGTCAACGCAGAATTAACAAAGTTAGAAGAATCAGCATTGCGCAATGTAGACGGGCAGGTCAGTCTGAATCCGTGGGTTCGTTTCAAGGTGCGTCGGACCAACGAAGGACCAACCATTACTACAACGCGGCGCGCTGGGCGCGCCAAGCCGATTCGTGATCGCTTGAGAGGGCCTATCCCATCTTTAGGTGGTTTCGGTGGTCCATCCTTGGGTGGTCTCGGCAGAGGTCTGAGACCTAGTCTTCTGGGCGGTCCTCTGGGTTTCCTTCCGGTTTATGTATGGGTTGGCGTAAGGGATGTTCCAATGGCTGTTGGGCCGGCGTTTAATGGTGTGGTGAACATCACCAATATAGGCCCGACCATCAGGCCATACTTTAGACCGTTTATGTTCATCGGTCCTGTTCCGGTTGGTCTACCCCTTCCTTTCTTCTATCCCACCGTTGGCTTGGTCGATACGCCATTTTCGGTCGGTCCGGCGCTGTTCGAGCTCTATGATCCTATCGATCTAACCAACTTCGGTATCGGCCCGAAAATCGGTATATTCGATACGCCATTTTCGATCGGTCCGGCGCTGCTCGAGATCTATGATCCGATCGATCTAACCAACTTCGGTATCGGCGGTGGCATATTCGATTCGCCGTTCTCTATTGGTCCGGCGATCGTTGATTTCCCGCGGGATTATATCGATATGCTGGTGCCATTTGATGGCGTAATAAAAGGAGCCTTTGGTCTTGGCGGACTTCTGGTCGGCGGTACTGTGATCGGGAACGCTTTGGGTCTTGGTGTGCAAAACGGCTTGTTCGAGTTGCCAACCATTGATATCCAGTTGCCCGAGCTTCAACCGGTCACGCCGTAAATCGGGTGATGGTGATCTATAAATAATTATATGGATTGTGCGTCTAAGGTCGCATAACGATTAAAAAACCTCGCGAATTTATTTCCGCGAGGTTTTTTTTGGTTGGCCTGACATGCGCTTCTAAGGAGAGATCATGTTTGGAAAGCAATGTTGGATGATAGGAATTCGATTCGTTTTTATTGGAGTTCTGACCATGTTCGGGCTGAGCGCTCATGCGGCGCAACCCATGAATAATGAAGAGCTTGCCCAGATCAGCGGTGCGATGAGCCTGATGCTGTGGACAGCTCCGTCGATTGCGCATCAACCCTTGTTGAACTGGACGCAGGAAGGTTCCATGCATGAACGCCTGTCTGCCCAACCCATGCAGACCGATACGGATGCGGTGGGCGAAACGGTAGTAATGACGCTCGACAATATTTTGAACTGGTACGTGATGCCTTTTGCATCATGGTCGGTGGGTACCATGCTTGCCCGGAACTCGATCGGCGGTATCTGGTTAACGGGTCAGCTCGATCAACTGGGAATTCTTGATCTTCCGGCTGCCTGGCTGCCTCCCCCGACGCCTGAACGTTTGCCTTGACGTATTTATGGCATTTGATTGAAAAAGACTTTGTCGGTATTTGTGCCGTAAGGTTCGGTCGGTGTTTCCCAGGGTGATCTGACGGAATTGGTCAGGCGCTCCCTGGTAATCATCCTGTCGGTGTTGTGGTTGAGCGCTTGCGCAACGCTGCCGCCACAACAGCCCGATAACCTGTGCTCTATCTTCAAGGAACACCGGGGCTGGTATCGCGATGCCAAAGATTCATCGCGTGACTGGGGCGTTCCGATACCCATACTGATGGCTTTTATCCGCCATGAATCAAGTTATCAGCCCAAAGCGCGTCCTCCCAGAACCAGGCTTCTTTGGATTATCCCCTGGAAACGCGAAAGTTCAGCCTTCGGTTATGCTCAGGCTTTGAGTGAAACCTGGGCGGAATATCAACAGCAGGTGGGCGGGAGAAGGAATCCAGGCTCATTCGGTGACGCAGTTGATTTTGTCGGTTGGTATATTGATCGCACGCATCAAAATATCGGTATTTCCACCAGCAATGCTTATGCCCAATATCTGGCTTATCATGAGGGTGTGGCAGGCTATAAACAGGGTAGTTATCGCAGCAAACCGCAAGTCAAAAAGTTTGCGTGGCGGGTTTCTGCCACCAGCGGGCGTTATAAGCGCCAACTGCTAACCTGTCGTCAGGATTTGGAGCGCCCATGGTGGCGGCGCATGCTACCATTTTGAATATCTTGGTATCAAGTTTGAACCGCGACAATAACTCCTGTCCTCTGGGGGCTGGATGAGCTTGGGTGGATAGCTTTAACCGGAGTTATTGCCCTGGAATTGCGCGGAAAGCTCCGCCGTTCAGGGGTTCGCCTGTTCGGAGCCGCAAGACTTCGGATCGCAAGCACAGCGATTGAAGATCCATCGGGGTCTGTTCCGGCTAGTGGCTAGTATGACGCCGGGAATCTCCGTACTTTAGGGAACCTCTGATTAAGTCTGGGCGGAGGAGATTGTGGTTCCCCATGTTCAGATTCGAGACGACAATCGCGCGGGTTAGCAGGGCTATTGCGGAGATTGTCAACAAAGAAGCTTGACGACATAAGGGCCGCAAGCGGGTTCGACTTCGCTTACCGCAGGCACCGGGTTCATGACTTGATCAGAGGTACCTTATAGGGCGGGGAGCATGTCAAACGATGATAGCGGATGCCCTGTGATTCCGCTTGACCCATGTAAATCTCCAGCATCGCGTGATCGTAACAGTAAAAGTGAATGCTTTTTAGTTCGGGATAGGTTTTTAATGCCCTGAGTGCTTCATCAAGAGCGATCGCGCTGGCTTCTTCAGGCGGGTAACCATGGGCGCCGCAACTGATAGCGGGTAGCGCGATACTTTGAATCTTATATTCGTGCCCGAGCTGGTAAGCATGGCGGTAACAGAAACGGAGCATTTGCGCTTCTCCACACCGCCCGTTATTCCACACAGGTCCTACGGCGTGGATGACAAGACGGGTGGCAAGCTGATATCCGCTTGTGATTCGCGCTTCACCGACAGGGCAGGCACCGAGATCCCGGCATTCTTCCAACATTAAGGGGCCGGCAGCGGTATGAATGGCGCCATCCACTCCGCCGCCGCCGAGCAAGGATTGGTTGGCGGCGTTGACAATGGCATCGGTTTTGGCTTGGGTAATATCGCCATGGGTTATCGATATTTTGGGTTGAGACATCCGGTCGGGAGCATCCGGGTATTCCTGATGAATCTGCTCGATGGCCTGATACAATCGTTTCAGCGTGGTTTTTTGTCCGAGCAGCGCCAGTGTGACGTCGATAGGAGGAGAGATGGTCCCTCCAGAGACGGCAACCCTTAAAGGTTGCGCCAGTTGGCCCAGATTCAGGTCCAGTTCTTGGGTCAGTTGGTCAAAGGTGGCGTGGATGTTGTGTGGATCCCATGGCGAGAGTTTTTCAAAACGCAGCATAAGTTCTTGCAGGATTAGCAGTGTTTTCAGGTTCAGAAATTTAATCTGGGCCTTGCTGTCGGTTGTTTCGGGCTGGCGGTAGAAAAAAACGCTTTTATCCGCCATTTCTTCCAGGGTTTTACAGCGTTCTACCTGCGCTTTAACGACTTCAGTCAAATCTGGCCCTTGCGAGCTGTCCACGCCCCGGCGATCCAGATGGCGCCGCAGCAATTCAGCTATTTTTTCAGGTCTGGCTTGCTGGAGATGCTGATGATTGAGCCAGATCAGTTTTTTGATATTGAAAATGGCGGGGCTTTTCTGAACTTTGCCCAAATCAAACTGCTGAATCATCTCATCGACGCTGAACAGTTCCTGATCTCCGTGCGACCAACTCAATCGAACCAGATAATTGAGCAGGGCTTCGGGCAAAAAACCATCTTCACGAAACTGAGTGACACTGACGGCGCCATGGCGTTTTGATAACGGGCGCCCGTCTTCCCCGCAGATCATGGGAACATGGGCATAGTCCGGGATGGTGGCACCAAGGGCATGAAAGATATGAAGCTGTCTTGGAGTATTGTTGACATGATCATCTCCGCGAATGATACAGGTCATGCCCATATCAATATCATCCACCACGACCGTCAGGTTGTAGGTCGGTGAACCATCGGAGCGCGCGATGATCAGATCATCGAGTTCTGTATTACGCCAGGTTATGTGGCCTTTAATCAGATCATTGAAAGAGATCTCTCCCTCATCCGGAGTGCGGAAACGCACTACAGGATTGATGCCGGGTCTGGGTTCGGTGCGGTGTCGGCAACGACCATCATAGCGCGGTTTTTCCTTGCGCTGCTGTTGCTCCTTGCGCATTTGATCCAGTTCTTCTTTAGTGCAGGTGCAGTGGTAAGCGTGACCCTGAGCCAGCAGTTGATCGATCACTTCCCGATAGCGATCCATGCGCTGCGTTTGAAAATAGGGTCCTTCATCCCACTCCAAACCGAGCCAGCGCATGCCTTCGAAAATAGCCTCAATCGCCTCAGGGGTGGAGCGCTCTCTATCCGTATCTTCGATGCGCAGGATGAATCGGCCAGCATGGCGGCGTGCCCATAACCAGGCGAACAAGGCGGTGCGGGCGCCTCCGATATGCAGATATCCGGTGGGACTGGGCGCAAATCGTGTTACAAGCATGATTTTCTCACATAAATATCAGGGAATCTCTGAACAAGTCTGGACGAAGCTCAGGTGTGTTTCGTTATATTCAGATTCGAGGCGTAGATTATACGGGTTAGCAGAGCTATTGCGAAGATTGTCAACAATGAAGCTGGGCATAAGGGACGCAAGAACCTGGTTCATGACTTGTTCAGAGATTCATTAGTGGTGGATGCGTTTCAGCCCAATACGAATCAGGTGCGCATCAAGCTGGTATTCCGCGGTTATTTCGCCATCTACTTCCCCGGATGAGGTGATATCAATGGCCAGAGTCTCATGTGCTATCCAGGCGCCGTGCTCCTGGAAAACAGAGCGGAGCAGCGGAGAATCCGTAAAGCAGGCGATGTGCATACGATCGGTGACCTCAAAATCCGCTTGTTTGCGCAGATTCTGGATGCGGTTGATGATCTCACGCGCCAGACCTTTCGCATGCATCTGCGCATCGATCTCGGTATCCAGTGCAACCGTAATACCGGACTGGTGCTCAATCAGCCATCCGGAAGTCCCCTCATGCTCGATAATCAGCTCGTCGAGTGCGATCGTGAGTGGTTTTCCGTCGAGATCCAGGGACATTTGCCCCTCGGATATCAATTGCTCGATGCGTTCCTGACTCCATTGCGCAACAAGATTCGCCATGGCTTTCATGGTTTTTCCGAGCCGCGGTCCGAGTTTGCGATAGTCGGGCTTGGCTTTATAGCGCACCAGTTTGCGGACATCTTGAACCATTTCGATGCGCTCGACATTAATTTCATCCACGATAATGCTTTGCATGCGCATAATGTCGGCGTGGGATACCCGCGGTGAAGTGGCAATCAGAATGCGGCGCAAGGGCTGACGCACGTTGATATCGGCGCGATTGCGCAGTGCCAGGGCGGTGGTGACCACCTGCCGCGCCAGCACCATGCTTCTTTCGAGATCCGTATCAATGGCTGCGTGATTAATGCCAGGGTAGGGTGTCATATGGATCGAAACGGGTCTTATTGCGGGGTTAGTCTCAAGCAAGGCCCGATACAGCCATTCGGAATAAAAAGGAGCGATAGGCGCCATCAGGGTAGCGATTTTCAGCAAACATTCGTGGCTTGTCTGGTAGACGGCAAGCTTGTCTTTCAGATCAAGGCTTGCGGAATCTTCTTTCTTGGCGGCCCAGAACCAGGGGCGGCTGCGGCGGATGTACCAGTTGGACAGATCATCCACCAGCATTTCGATAGCGCGGGCGACAGCGGTGACATCATAGCGTTCCAGATGTTCATTGGCCATGGCCACCGTACTGTACAGGCGGCTGAGTATCCAGCGGTCAAGTTCGGGGCGCTGCTCAAGCGGAACCGGCGTTTCCGATGGATCAAACCGATCGATATTGGCATAGGTCGCAAAAAAATGGTAAACATTGTGCAAGGTGGAAAACAGCTTGCGCCGGGTATCTTCGATGGCGTTACGGGCGTAGCGCACGTTCTCCCAGGGCGGAGCAGAGCTGATCATGTACCAGCGCATCACATCGGCGCCGTGTTCATTGAGGGCTTCAAAAGGATCGACGGTATTGCCGCGGCTTTTGGACATTTTCTCGCCATTCTCATCAAGCACCAGTCCGTTGACCACCACATTGCGGTAAGCCGGCTGCCCCATAACGAGCACGGATATGGCGTGCAGGGTATAAAACCAGCCTCGGGTCTGGTCCAGTCCTTCACAGATAAAATCGGCCGGGAAATGCTGTTTGAACCGTTGCTGATTTTCAAAAGGATAATGCCACTGGGCAAAAGGCATGGCGCCCGAATCAAACCACACATCCAGAACGTCTTCCACCCGGCGCATGGTACCGCCATCCGCTGCCGGCCAGGTCAGGTCATCGACATAGGGCCGATGAAGATCCAGCGGATTCATGGCTTCCACAGCCTCTCCCGCATGGTGGCGCAATTCGTCCAGAGATCCGATGACCACCATTTCCTGGCTGTCGGGCGCATCGCTGACCCAGATGGGCAAAGGAGTACCCCAGTAGCGCTGGCGGCTCAGCGCCCAATCGACGTTATTTTTTAACCAGTCGCCGAAACGTCCGGTGCCGATATGGGGTGGATGCCAGTTCACGGTTTCGTTCAGTTCCACCAGTTGATTTTTCAAGCTGCTGGTGCTGATAAACCAACTGCTGACCGGATAGCTCATCAAGGGGGTATTGCGGCGCCAGTCAAAAGGGTAGCTATGAGTGATGGTTTCCTTACGGTATAGAAGCCCCTGGTTTTTCAAAAACTGGATCACCCGGGAATCGGCATCCTTAAACCAGGATCCCGTCAAAAGCCCCACGTCTTGATTAAAATAACCCTCGGGAGATACCGGATTGATCAGGGGGATCTGTTCCCGGATGGCGGTGTCATAATCGTCGGCACCGAATGCCGGCGCGGTATGAACCATGCCGGTTCCATCATCAGCCCGCACATAATCCGCCATCACGACGCGCCAGCCATGGTCTTGTATCACTTCGGCATAATCATCGAAAACCGGACGATAGCGCATGCCAACCAGTTCGGCGCCGCTCATGGTAGCGATGATCTGATAGGGTTCGGTCAGGCAGTTCAATCGCTCAAGCGCCAGAATGAGTTCTTCGCCGTTGTCATCGAGTTTAACCCTGGCGTAGCGCATGGCCGGATTCACAGCCAGAGCGACATTGGCAGGCAATGTCCATGGCGTGGTGGTCCATGCCAGAAAAAAGGCATTTTGCTCTCCGGCAATGGGGAACCGGACATAGATGCTCGGGTCTTTCGTTTCCCGATAACCCAGGCTGACTTCATGCGAAGACAACACGGTTTCACTGGCAGGACTGTACCATTGAATGCGGTATCCGCGATAGAGCAGCCCTTTGATGTGCAATTGTTTGATCAGCCACCATACGGTTTCGATATAATCGTTGGTGAACGTGATATAGGGATGTTCCAGATCGACCCAATAGCCCATGCGAACGGTGAGATCATCCCAAAGCGATTTGTAGCGCAGAACGCTTTCACGGCAGGCCTGATTGTAAGCAGCGATGCCGTATTCCTCGATCTGCCGGCGTGAGGCGAGACCGAGCGTTTTTTCAACCTCGATCTCAACCGGTAGACCATGCGTATCCCATCCCGCCTTGCGTTCGACAAAATAGCCGCACATGCTGCGATAGCGGCAAAAAATATCCTTGATCGTGCGACCCAGCACATGATGAATACCTGGGCGACCATTAGCGGTGGGTGGGCCTTCGTAAAAGGTGAATGCTGGCGCCTGACGTTTCTGCTGCTGCAGTCGTTCAAAGATCTTTTCCTGGGCCCAGAATTCGAGTATCGACTGTTCCATGTCAATGAAGTTCAGGTGTCGAGCTTCGGGAAAGCGGTGGGTCATGGGGTTTCCTGTTCCATGCTATGGTTCTGTTTGCTCGGCACGGGATCATAACCATGCCCACCCCATGGATGACAACGTCCGAGACGTTTCAATGTGAGCCATGTGCCTCTGATTGCGCCATGGATTTTTATCGCTTCGAGCGCATAGGCGGAACAGCTTGGCTGATAGCGGCAGTGAGGCCCCAGAAGGGGTGAAATCACGTATTGATAACAACGGATCAGCGCGACTAAAAGATATTTAAGCATCATAGATTCTTTGACGAGTGTCATAGATCGGGAAAAAATTATGAACCATGTTATCCCAATTATGCCTCTTTTGTCATTGAGTATGGTTTACGTTGTTCTTTGGGTGCTGTCCTGTCAACAGATCACCTGTGCCGAGACATAGGGTGGAACCTTATCTTGCCCATATCGGAACGGAGCCAAAAACGATATCAAAAACCGGGATGATGATAAGATCAAGTGAGCAGAGTAACCACGATAACACCCATAAAATCAAGTATCATGCCGCTTCTGACCATTTGCATAATGGTAACATAACCTGTGCCGTAAACCACGGCATTGGGCGGCGTTGCTACGGGAAGCATGAAAGCGCAGGAAGCCGCGATTACTGTGGGAATGACCAGCAGCAGAGGATTTTGACCCATGCTGATGGCTACTGCAGCGACAATCGGTATCATCAGCGCTGTGGCGGCAAGATTGGAAAGTATTTCGGTCAAAAAAATGACCAGCAGAGTCACGGCGATGATCAGCGTGATCAGTGGCGCCTGGTCCAAAAGCTGAGCCTGTGAACCAATCCATGCGCCAAGGCCGGACTGGTTAATGCCTTCCGCCAAGGACGAACCACCGCCGAACATGATCAGAACGACCCATGACCAACGTGATCACCGCCATGCCTAAAGGCATCATGACCGTGGTTGCTGAATCAGGGAACCTCTTGTATTCCACAGCGGCATTGTGTTTAGC
>DEIQ01000064.1 GCA_002352565.1 Proteobacteria bacterium UBA2770
AAACAAGCTCAAAGTGCTCATTTACAAGTGTAAAATCCGCTTTTTCGCTCGATTTTGCCTTGTATCTGGCTCGACTCAGCGAATTTCAACAGCCGACCAGGAAACCTCTGATTAAATCATGAACCCGGTGCCTGCGGTGAGCGAAGTCGAACCCGCTTGCATCCTTTATGTCCAGCTTCTTTGGTGACAATCTTCGCAATAGCCCCGCTATTACACGCGATTGTCGTCTCGAATCTGAACATAATGAATTACAATCACCTTCGTCCAGACTTGTTCAGAGGTCCCTAAGCCTAAATAAATCCTTATTACTTCTCCTATCTCGCCCTACGAGACCAAATCATGAGAAGAATCAAGTAGCTTGCGCCTTCTTTTGCGTCCGCCTCCGCTGATCGCGGAATACTCTCCAGGCAAAAAATCCCAGAATGCCACCGACTAAAACGATAGGCATCACTGCCGAACGCACCTGTTGGCCCCATTGCGCAATACCTACGCGAAAGGGGAATACAGACCGGTAGACAGCTCCTTTGCTATCAGTAGCCTCGACCAGCCCGATAAACATACCAGGATGATCGAAAGTCTGCTCTACCACAAGGGTACCCTGACTATATTGACGCCCAGGCGTAGTAAGCAAGGTCGCCTCTTTCATTTGCTCGTTAGTACCGAGATCATCATAGGTGGTCTTCAACCCTTTGCCTGTATAATCCTCAAGGATTGTAAAACTTACATCCATGGAGCGCAATGCTGTGGTTAGAAAGTCAAGCACGAATACAGTCTCGCCAACTATCGGAACATCCTCACAAAACTCCTGTCCCGCACGGAATTTGGGTTGGTAGCCAGTAAAATGCGCCTCGTATGCCGCACCAATCTTCATAACACACATATCATCCTGAATTGATACGCCGCCATGAGCGTAAACCCCACCAACAAACCCTAGCGAAAACACCAGAATCGCAGCAGTGTAAACGCTTTTCCCTGATCGTTTCATAAGCTCTATTTGCTCCTCTATTTCAGCCAACCAACACTCAACAAATCAGGCTGCCGAAGCACTATTTTCTTCCGCGCCAGGATGCGGCTCCAAGGAAACCTGCTGGAAACCCTTTCCCTGCGGATCGAATACAGGTATCACCATAGCGCCAGCTTCGGTGAATTTACGTCGGCCTTGCCTGTCATAGAAAAAGAACAGCCCAGCCATGGACATATCCGATTCCTGGGCGATGGAAGTCAAAGCAAGCTCCTCCCACAGGGCATCGGCAACGAAGATAGTCATAGCCCTTGTCTGACCAGCCTTGATGACAGGATTCCCACCCTGTACATGCAATCCATCGACTGCCACTGGATCGTATATATCGTTAAGTTTTATCACATCAGGCAGCACAGCAGCATTAACAAACCGGGTATTGCCTGAAACATACTCACCTAACGCGACGTCTTCACCGGTCTGGTTGCTGACCTCAATATCCAACCTGAAATTGCGAAGCGGCAAATTAAAACGCGCTTCAACGATTTTCACTTCAACCCCTCTGGCAGCAGCAGGAATCTCCCCTTTAGGCACGACAATTTTGGATGCCTGCAAAGGAATCGTTACAGGATAATTCTGTTGAGTCCAAACCAGCCAACCGGCTGTTCCGACCAGAACAAAAAGCACGGCACCAGCGCTCACAATCACATCTTGCAGGGTTATCAGCTTATCCTGGGCCAACTGGTCATCATCAAGCTCTTTGTGCATAACATAGCGATACATGAGTACGGGACGTTTACGAAACCAGTAAGCAATCCACAGAGCGCCCGTAATGAACCAGAACACATGCATGACTACCTGCGTACGCAGACCATAACTTTCCAGCTCTACCGTCTCACCGGTAATCAGGGTGGCAGTATTTTCGAAGTCGCTCATACTACCGTTGATGGTAATAAAATCGCCGTCACCTACCATAGGACCCGCTTCCCATACATTGACCAATGGGTGTACGTGCCACCTGCCCGGATAACGAGCGATCAAATCTGCGCTATATTCGTAGTAACCACCCTTATAAAAGGTGCTTGAGCGGATTTGATGAACCCCGTTAAGAATGGTGTTCTTACGCACGAATGACGGCCCTGGAACACCCATGGTCAAAAAGGCTGATCCTTCGACTGAGGGCAACCATGCAGGCCAGAACTCGGACACGTAAAATTTCCCCGAAATTCTGACTTTATCATTCACATCCATGATATAGTCCTTCGTCTCGGGATCCAGATCTACTCCGCTTACCTTGGTATCAAACCAATGTATCGTTTTGGTTCGGATGCTGGCCATCTGAGCATGCTCGCCATGAGCCATAACCTGGCTGACGGGAACCGCGCCCAGCAAAATAAAACCTGCCGTAATGAACCCTATAGAAAATTTTGATAATTGAATTTTTCTTTTCTTAGACACTTCTTGAGACTCCTTAAGCTATCGATCAAACTTTACACCTTGTTGACCGACCCCGGCAGAGGGCATCGATCTCTATCTCGTAGAAATCAAGATGCCTCTCCTGAACCAGATTGAAAACCAGTGTTCTTCGATCGACACGCTTACCACAGCGCCCGAAGCCAACCGACTTTAGCCACCTTGGAACCAACCCATACGAATATCGCATACAATATGATGGAACCAAAACCAGCCATAGCCGCACTAACCGGAGCAACTGCGCCACCAAAAGTTCTCAAAGTTCCACGCTCGATAATGCGTACATAATCAGGCATGGCGGTACGGATATACTCAAACCCCATCAAATCCGCCACAGTAATAACGTTACCGTGCAATTCCACTGGAACATGCATGGGCGCTATGCCAGGCCAATTGATATAGTAAAAAATAACACCCCACAGCATTCCGCCCACCAGAGCTGTTAGCGCAAAACTCCGGGTTACCAGCAATATGCCATCAATCATAACCGCCGCACCGATCCAAGTCGCAGGCATCACGAAATTCATCGGGAAGGGCGTATACAAGTGAAAGTTCACATATCGGCTGATCATGGAGCTGACAATAAATCCCAGCGCAACTGTAGTAAATGCAATAGGAAGCTTAAAGAATCTCCAGAAAAAATAGGTTAAAACAGCCGGGAGCGTCAACAGAAGATAAGGAGTGACAAAAGGCCACCAGCGCCGATCGCGCCAATCCTGCCAGTAATCCCAGTCACCTACGGTTAGCGCAATAAAAAATACGAAAACACCTCCCAAAAGAATCATAAACAGTGGATAGATGATTAGATCGATACTTTTCCATGCTTCCCATTGATCCTGAACGGTCTGCGATACCGGCTCATGAATCAATGCGCCCTCGGGCGCACCCACCGGCCCTAAACGAATGCCCATAACAAACTCCTCCGTAATAAAAATCCACCTGACACCCCCAGGCGGCAAATATAGTAAATAAAAATGGATGCCGGACCATTTCGGCATCCATATCAAATTTTAATTCATGCATCCATCGCACTCGCTTACTTAAGCCTGCATGCTCTTGTACATTTCCTCAGCGCTAACAATTTGAGTCAGCTCACGCATACGATCCAGGCATTGCAGCACAAAACCGGAAACAAATATGAAGGCGAAACCAAACAACACAAAGAACCAATGCACCGGGGATGAAAACAACTCTTCGGCATAGAAGAATGTATGACCCCACTCATTGAACGCCACCACCGGCAACACCATCATAAATCCACCGACCAGCATGGAAAATGGGAGCGAAATCCGGTTGACAAAAGAAGGTAAACGCGTATGCACCCATACCCAGGCAATAGCAAGCCCAACAAATGCCACAGGCAACGCCAGATAAAACAGGAAAATATGCGTAGGCGTAAAGTCTGTATCCCGGATTACGACCTGGTGCCAGGAAGCGTCTGCCTCCACAAACAAGCCGGCTGCAGCCGCGACCACAAGAGCCAAAGCTGTCAACATTCCGAAAATAGTGTAATACCGACCCAGCTCCGTACGCGTAGAAAGTTGCTGTACGTCCCTGTCACGGGTGAACCATATTGCTGCACATACAATGCCGCCAAGCGGGAAGATTACCGCCAGCTGGATATAAAGCAACCTCATCCAGTAAATCTGAAATTCCGGCGAAGCGGAATCAAGACCATAATTCCATGAAAAAGCGTGCTGATAACCCTTAATAACTACGATAGCAGCCAAAGCCACTGCCGCAACCGCAAAAGATACCAACCATGGAACCTTCGGCATCGCATTAGCATCGTCGGCTACCTTCGCTTGCGATTTTGCCTGAAGCGCAACATCACGATCATTCATTACTGTACTCATATCGATCCTCCGTTATAACTTACAAAATCCCTATAAACTATTGGAATAAATCATAGAGCTGGCAGAGATGGTAAAAAAACATCTCCCCATGAGCATTGCACAAGCAAATACTCTTAGAATACGCGCTACAAGTATGTAGCCCTTAGTGGCTCCAATTATCGACCCTTGGATTCCCTGTGTCAACCCCATCCTGAACGCCCATTCAAGCATTAACAAACCCGATACTTCGCTATATTTGCATTGCTTCCCGGAACGACAGGCTGAATTTGGATGAAGTAAATATTAGGCTCAGGACCTATAAAATGCATTATGGGTTCTTTGGTGTTTGAGGATTCCGCGGCTGGTGCAAATATGATTCAATAGTGTTTTTCTCACTTTGAGGGGTCACAATTGTATTACTTAAGCCAAGACCAGATAAACCGTATCCGCCCTTACTTTCCAGCTTGCCGTGGCGTCCCGCGCGAAGATGACCGACGGATTATTAGCGGCATAATTCACGTGATAAAATGCGGCCTGCAATGGCGCGATGCACCTGTGGAATATGGCCCTCACAAAACGTTATATAATCGTTTTATTCGTTGGAGCGAGAAAGGAATCTTCCAGAAAATCTTTACAGAACTGGTAGCCATGGAAGATATCCCCGGGCAATTACAGATTGATGCCACGCA
>DEIQ01000045.1 GCA_002352565.1 Proteobacteria bacterium UBA2770
AGCAAGGCGACAACCCCCACGCTAAGCAGTTCCCAAAAACCTATATTCATCATCGATAAAGCGCTTCAATTCCACCTGGGCACAGGAGCCGTCAGGTAAGCTCTGATCAAGTCTGGGCGAAGCTCAGGTACGATTGATTCGAGGCAACAATTGCATGCAATAGCAGGGCTATTGCGAAAATCGTCAACCATGAAGCTGGGCCAGTAGGGGCGCAAGAACCGAGTTCATGACTTGTTCAGAGATTCCATCAGGGCTGCTTCGATTCAGAATGCTGTATCGAAGCAGAATGACCCTCACCTGCAGAATCCGGCTGGTTTTCCAGATGCGCCTTGAAACCTGCGTCTGTCTCCTTATCATCCTCAGCATCATTCTCGTTGAGAGCACGACGAAAACCTCTCATGGCGCTACCCAGATCGGAGCCTATATTGCGTACCTTATGCGTGCCGAACAAAAGAGCCACGATCAATAAAACGATCAAAAGCTGCCATAAACTGATTCCTGCCAACATGGTCGGTTACTCCTTAATTGTGAGGGCGTGACGCTTTTTCTTCCAGACCACTGCGTCCAAAACGCTCGGCCAGTATTCGCATGACGGCTGATGAGTCCATATCTCTGTAGGCAAGCACGACCAGGCAATGAAACCATAAATCCGCCATTTCAGCGGCAAGTTCCTGAGCGTCACCGTTTTTGGCCGCCAGCACTACCTCCGTCGCCTCTTCGCCAATTTTTTTCAACATCCGATCCAGTCCGCTTTTATACAGCGAGGCAACGTAGGACTGGTCTCCCCCCTGCTCGCGGCGCTGGCGCAAAACGGCTTCGAGTTGAGCGAATAAGTTATCCATGCCTGGTTGTTCCATCATAGGCATCCATGATTGACACCGGCGGGGCTATGACCCACTGGTCATCCTCAAGTCGGTAAAAGAAACAGCTCGGTCTTCCGGTATGGCAGGCGATACCGCCTTGCGCATGAACCATCACCAATACGCTATCGTAATCGCAATCCAGGCGAATTTCCACCACATCCTGCCAATGACCCGAGGTATCTCCCTTGACCCAAAGACTCTGACGGGAACGGGACCAGTAAGTGGCTTTGCGTGTCGCCCAGGTTTGTTCCAGCGCCTTCTGATTCATCCAGGCCAGCATCAAAATACGTCCGCTGCGAGCGCATTGAGCGACTGCCGGAACCAGCCCTTCCGGATTCCAGCAAACCTTGTTTAACCAGGAGATTTCCGGGATATCGTGGCTTTGCATTTTCTCGCTCATGGTTCCAGCCTGACCGGGACGCCTCGATTTACCAGGTATTCTTTCGCTTCCCGAATGGTAAAAGTGCCGAAATGAAAGATGCTTGCGGCGAGCACCGCATCAGCATGACCCTCAATAATCCCTTCCGCCAGATGCTCCAGGCTCCCCACACCACCGGATGCAATCACAGGTACGGCGACATGCTGATGCAGATTCTGCAGCAATCGCAGATCGAATCCACTTTTGGTTCCATCCCGATCCATGCTGGTTACCAATAGTTCTCCGGCACCGCGCGCAACGGCTTCTCTGGCCCAGTCCTCGACATCACGACCGGTATTTTTTCGACCACCATGCGTATAAACCTCCCATTTCGGTGCATCATCAGTGCTCCCGGGTACCCGGCGCGCATCAATCGCCACGACAATACACTGCGATCCAAACAAATAGGAGGCTTCATTAATAAGATCGGGACTGGTGAGTGCTGCAGTATTCACGGCGATTTTGTCCGCGCCGGCATGCAGCAATCGGCGCACATCCGCGCCGCTGCGCACACCTCCACCTACCGTCAGCGGAATAAAGACTTCCGATGCCACCGCCTGAATCAGATCAGCTACCGATTCCCGATTGTCACTGCTGGCGGTGATATCGAGAAACACCAGTTCGTCGGCGCCTTTGTCATCGTAAGCACGGGCGACTTCCACCGGATCACCGGCATCGACCAGATTCTGGAAACGCACGCCCTTAACCACGCGACCCCCATCGACATCAAGACATGGAATAATACGTTTGGCTAAAGTCACAACTCAGATTCCGGTGATGCTTGAATTTCCCTGCTGCGACTCAATGCATCAGGTAGGTCTATATTCCCTTCATAGAGCGCGCGACCCACGATAGCACCCAGGATATACGGGTTACGCAGCGCCTGTAAGCGCAGCAAATCATTGATCCCGGATATGCCGCCTGACGCGATCACAGGCATCTGAACGGTGCGGGTTAACTGATCGTATTGCTGCTCCTGTATTCCCCCCATCATGCCATCCCGGGCAATATCGGTATAAATAATCGCACCGACCCCCTTATCTTTCAAAGACAATGCCAGATCAAGCGCCTTAACGGAACTGGTTTCGCTCCAACCCTCGATTGCCACCCAGCCATCGCGGGCATCGATTCCAACATATATCCGCCCCGGATAAGACTGGCATAAGTCTGCAACGAAATCGGGACTTTGAATCGCCCGGGTTCCAATGATTGCGTAATCCACGCCGTTATCGAGGTAAAAACCTGCTGATGCCATATCACGGATTCCGCCGCCAACCTGCAGCATGATATGGTCGGGCAAAGCTTCGCGAATGCGCAAAATCGATTCACGATTGGCCATCACACCGTGCAAAGCACCGTCAAGATCGACGACGTGGAGCCGACTCGCACCCTGATCTACCCATTTTTTCGCCATGGCCGCAGGATCATGGGAGTAGACAGTCGGATGTTTGAAGCTTCCCTGACGCAACCTGACACATTGCGCCTGGTACAAATCAATGGCGGGGATTATTTCCATAAGTCGGTTAACTCGATTGGGGAACCGGATTCCAGTGTACGAAATTGGACAAAAATTTCAACCCAGTGGTATGACTTTTCTCGGGATGAAATTGAACGGCAAAAATAGTTCCTTTAGTGAGCGCAGATGAAAAATCAAGCCCGTATACGGTGGATGCCGCCCTGCCCTCGACGTTATCAGGCGCGTAATAACTATGCACAAAATAAAAGTAGGCCCCTGGGTTAATTCCATTCCACAAAGGATGGCTAATGGTTGGATAGATCTGATTCCAGCCGATATGCGGAATACGAATAGGCTCTCCGGCTTCATCTTGCAATGCCTGATCAAAAAGCCGAACTCTCCCCTTGATGAGGTTTAACGCCTCCACTCCATCATTTTCATCGCTGAACCCCAGAACGGCCTGCAAACCCAGACAAATACCGAGAAATGGTTTTCTGGGTGCCAGTTCCCGGATGGGTTTAACCAGATCCAGGCGCTTGAGTTCCGCCATACATTCGCGTATAGCACCCACGCCCGGCAGCACAATATGACTGGCTCGCTCCAGATCATCCGCATCGCTGGTGAGAACGATAGAGTCATTCACCGCAACATGTTCCAGGGCTTTGACAATGGAGAACAGATTACCCATTCCATAATCGATAACTGCGATTGATCCCACTTAATGTTTAAACCTCTGCTGAATGAGAAAAGAACCGATCCCTATGATACCGAAACCTGCGCTTCAGTTTACAGCAATTACAGCAAGCCTTTGGTGGAGGGGATCGCGGATAATGGCAGAACGATCCGCGTTGCATCATGAATGGCGCGGCCAAATGCCTTGAACAGGGTTTCTGCCATATGATGGGCATTTTGCCCCCTAAGATTGTCGATATGCAGCGTTACCATGGCATGGTTAACAAAACCCTGAAAAAATTCACGCATCAGGTCCACATCAAATTCACCGATCCGGGCTCTGGGCCATGAAACGTTGTAATATAAACCCGGGCGCCCGGAACAGTCGATTACCACCCGGCTAAGCGCCTCATCCAAAGGGACATAGGCATGGGCGTAGCGCCGCAACCCGGCTTTATTCCCCAAGACCTGATGGAAAGCCTGACCGAAAACGATCCCGACATCTTCCACCAAATGGTGCGCATCAATTTCCACATCACCGCGCGCTTTCAAATGGATATCCATGAGGCCATGGCGCGCCACCTGCGACAACATATGTTCAAAAAAAGGCACGCCTGTACTCAGTTCAGCGCATCCTGTGCCATCAAGTTCAAGTTGCAAAACAATCCGGGTTTCCATCGTATGGCGCTCAATGGTGGCAATCCGCGCAGAGTTATCCATCAAAATCCCGTTATATTTGTTTGCTGAACCATGACATCCATTCGAGTGAAAATGGCCTCCGCCTATGGAAATGCGCCCAAACCAAACCCAGCGACCAAGGCAGCCAGGAAAATACAAGCAGTGTGTCGATCACCTGAATAAACAGCGCACCAAATTTACCACGAAACTCCTGTCAAAAGTAGCCGCACTCATCCAGGTTCTAAAATATGATTACTCCAAGGAACCTCTAAACGAAGGTGATTAACGATTGTTAAGCTTGGATAAAAGGCGCAGGATCTCAATATACAGCCATATCAGGGTCACCAACAGACCAAAAGCACCATACCACTCCATGACACGGGGCGCACCGGCCAGTGTCTGCTCCTCAATGAAATGGAAGTCAAGCAACAGATTAAAAGCCGCCACACCGACGATCAATAGGCTGATACCA
The DNA here is from genome assembly GCA_002352565.1 of Proteobacteria bacterium UBA2770. GTDB lineage: Bacteria > Pseudomonadota > Gammaproteobacteria > UBA2770 > UBA2770 > UBA2770. The sequence goes on from DEIQ01000045.1 coordinate 4,560, forward strand.
ATACCTAGCGGGCCACTGTCATGGATGAAAGGAACCCCGATACCGAACATGCGCAGGACAATATCGATTACATATATAAGGGCGATGGCGCCGGTAGCGGCGAAAACACCGGTTATCAAACGGTCTGTCACAGGAATGATGCCGGTTCGATAAATGACCAGCATGAACGCGAATACGCCGAAAGTCAGCCCTGCTGCCTGCATCGCAATTCCGGGGAACTGCTTTTCAAGCATAGCCGACAGACCGCCCACCACGAAACCCTCAAGCACTGCATAAGCAGGCGCTATCCATGGCACCCACTGAACCTTGAAAACCGATACGAAGATCAGGCCAAGTCCGGCGAAAATACCAAACATCATCCAGGGCATTGGATTGGCGAGCTGCCAGGTCCAAGCGGCGCCAACAACCACTAAAGCCAACAGTATGGCTGTCTTGTTGATCGTTCCGCTTAGGGTCATGGCTTCCGTGCCGGGACGCCTGACCGCGAATTGATCATCTCTCAGTACTGGATTGCCCGAACGCATTATAAAACTCCTTAATCACTCGATATGGCGGATCGCCGATACAGCCGATTTAATTCATTGAATGAAGTCATAATTTTAACCGCGCTGACAATCCAGATCAACAAAATTGTCCAACCTTTCACCCAATCCCGGGTACGTCAGCGAATAACCCCACATCCAGCGCGCGGACCTCCGCCGCCCAGCGGCTTGGGATCATCCGAGTAATTATCGCTCCTGACATGAACGATCAGGGCATGTTTGCGTAGATCCTTGATCATAAGCCTCGGCGCAAGCAAGGGGATGCTTGCCGTTCGATCTGGATTGACCATCAGTACCGGCAAATCTCCGAGGTGACCTGTTGCGTAAGGACCTGCGTGCCTGCCTGTTTCCAGCGGGTCGAAATGTCCCCCGGCAGCGCCACCCGGTGTGACGATGCCATCTTTACCGACACTAACCCCGCAATTCGGGTGCTGATGGAGATGAAAGCCATGAGGGCCAGGCTCAAGCCCTTTGATATCCGGGTGCAAAAGCAAGCCATAGCGGGAATTTTCAAGCCTGATGGTGCCGATAAGTTCGCCCACGCCTTCATCGGTAACCGCGTGCATTTTTACAATGACAGCTTGTTGAGCATGCGCAATGATGCAACTCATACCTAAAAACACGCCCAAACCCCGGAACCATTTGTTGAAATGATAGGATCTCATGATTACTCCTGTAACAAGCCCGCACGGGTCGATCAATATGCAAATGATTCGTGGATCAACAGGTTTTCCTGGTGCAATACCCCTACTTATACCGCAAGTTTCGGAGATTTTTCAACCATCGGTTCTGCTCTGGAAGTTCTGTTGTTGAATCTGCTCCGCGAAATGGCAGGCAACCGCATGCAATGGCGTAATTGCGCGCAACTCGGGCGGCTGGATGCGGCACAGCGGTTGCGCCAACGGGCAGCGCTGATGGAACCGGCATCCTGGCGGCGGATGAGTGGGTGACGGCGGCTCTCCCGCCAGTAAAGTCGGCTTTCTATTACGCGCACGTACGGGATCGGGAATGGGCACCGCCATCATCAATGCCTGCGTGTAAGGATGCATGGGCCGAGAAAATAATTCGTCCCGCGTCGCATATTCCACGACCTGACCCAGGTACATCACCATCACTTCATGACTGATATGACGCACCACGCTGAGATCATGAGCAACAAACAACATCGCCAGCCCATGCTCAACCTGCAGGGACTGCAACAGATTGATGATCTGCGCCTGAACCGAAACATCAAGCGCACTGACCGGTTCATCACACAAAACCAGTTCGGGATGGACCGCCAGCGCCCTGGCAATACCAATGCGCTGACACTGTCCTCCGGAAAATTCATGGGGATAGCGCTCCATGTGCCTCGTGGATAAACCAACCTGTTGCAGCAGGTCGGAAACACGCTCATGAATCTGGCTGCGGCTTTGGCGGGGCAGAAGCGCGCGCATGGGTTCTGCGATAATATCGCGCACCACCATACGCGGATCAAGCGAAGCCAGCGGATCCTGATAAATGACCTGAACCGATTTGCGAATGCTGCGCCAGGCTTTTGGCTTGAGATTTTTCAATGACGCCTCTTTCACCAGAATATCACCGGCGCTGATAGGCGCAAAGCCAAGAATAGCCCGAATCAGCGTGGACTTCCCGCACCCGGACTCACCGACCACACCAAGTGTTTTCCCCCGCTGCAACTTCATGTCCACACCATCCACCGCACGCAGCAGATGATTCCCTCCTCGCCGGGCGTTTCCAGAAACAGGGTAATGCACCTTCAGTGCACGTGTTTGCAACAATGGCGCTGAACTCATCCCCCTAACCCATCATAAAAGCAGGCGCGCGCGTGATCTCCCGTTACTGTCTCCAACCCGGGTTCTTCCTCAAGACAACGCGCCATGACATATTCGCAACGAGGCGCAAACGGACAACCGGACGGAAGATGTTGCAGATCAGGCGGCGATCCTGGAATGACTTTGAGCCGCTCACCACAAGCTTCATCAACCTTGGGCATGGCATTCAACAGCGCCGCAGTATAGGGGTGATGCGAACGATAAAACAGATCTTCAGCCTGCCCCTTCTCTATGACTCTACCACCATACATTACCAGAACGCGCTCACACAGCCCCGCTACCACGCCCATATCATGAGTGATGAGAATAATGGCGGTATTGAAATCCCGCCTGAGATCGTCGAGCAGGTAGATAATTTGCGCCTGCACGGTAACATCAAGCGCGGTGGTTGGTTCGTCCGCAACCAGAACGGCAGGCTCACACAACAACGCCATGGCAATCATGACCCTTTGCCGCATACCACCTGAAAACTCATGAGGATAGCAACGGATACGTTGACGCGCGCCCGGGATTTTAACCGCTTCGAGCATTTCCAGGGCTCTTTTACGCGCAGATGCTACGCTCATGCCTTTATGCAAACGCAGCGTTTCCGTCATCTGTTTCTCAATGCGCAAATAAGGATTGAGGGAACTCATAGGATCCTGAAAA
>DEIQ01000034.1:0-10753 GCA_002352565.1 Proteobacteria bacterium UBA2770
CCGACCAGGCTAAAAGAGCACAGCCCGTGCCAAGGATGAAAGGCCAGAGCCCCAGTTCACGTTGCTGTATCTCAGCCAGATAACCCAGACACATACAGATCACGCCGGGCAGATAAATAGCCTCATGGATATAGATATCCCTGGCAGGAAGATCCGTGTCGGTTGCGAATACCAGCAAAAGTTGAAATATTGCAGCCATCCAGAACAGATGCCAGCCCAATATCCACAACAAACGCCCCGAAGGAACAGAACCTGTCAGCGCTGATTCCAGACGAGGGGCAGCCCATGCCAGCACGCCAATATCAAGAAAAATATAGAAAATGGGCTGCCATGGTACGGGGACGCCTGAAAGCAAAATCCAGCCCCATATCGCTGTGCTGATGATCAGCAATGCCATCCAGTAAAATGCTGATCTTACTGGTCTGCAGGTGGCTCCGAGCAACTGGATTCCCCGTACAGCGCACAGGCGGGCGGATATAAAAAAAAGATCCCCAAGAATATGCCAGGAGTTCCAATCCACCTTCCAGATAAAAAGCAAAAGTAAAAGAACACCGATAACGGTATGAACCAGAGCGGCAACAAACCAGATAGCAGCCGGGTGCAATTGGCGTTGTTGCATCAACAATCCCGCTGCCAGCAGAAGGATGGAGGCTTCAAAAACCAGAAAAAAAGAAGCAGTGTGATGGTAGCGGAACAGCATCAACCCTTCGAGCAAAAAAAGCAGGCCGACGAAAACGACCAGCATCCGATGGTTCAACGGATTGAAAGATGTGGTAACCGAGTATTGTGGCATAAACTCAAGACAAGTGGCGTTGATTATGCAGTACAGGGAACTACCTGGTTGTAGCATACTACAAAATACTGGACACTGAGCATATGGTTACATTTACTTGATAAAAATACCAACTTTTGGCTTTTTCAGTCCATGAATGAGTAAACCTGTCTTTAAGCAACATTCCGTTAAAGTCAGAAAATGCATGCTGTTGAAATCAGGCAATCATGCTCCTGTTCCATTTCAACGCATTACCGCCCTCGATCAGGTTGTCGTCAATCCGCGCTCTCAAGCCAGACGCAAAGGGATAGTCACTTTATGATCCCGACCGCAGCCGATTTTCGTTCAGGCGGTCTTGAAGAATGAAACCAATGCCCGAAGCTTTAAGGCATCTTCACGCAATGCGCTGCTGGCGGCGGCATTCTCATCCACCAGAGTACTGTTTTCCTGGGTTATACAGTTGATTTCGTTGATAGAATCAATCAATTGGGTGATGGTGCGCCGCTGGCTTTCCTCGGAATGGGCAACATTGTTGATCAATTCGCTGACCTCCTTGATACCCTTAATGATGTCGGTGAAAGTTGTTCCGCTTTGATTCGCCATATCATTGCCTTCACTGACCATAGCATTGGTTTCACGGATCAGTTTCCTGATGCCTTTGGCATGGGTTGCGCTTGATTGGGAAAGGCATCGCACTTCCTGGGCCACCACGGCGAATCCGCGACCGGCATCTCCGGCGCGCGCGGCCTCCACAGCTGCGTTCAATGCCAGTATATTGGTGGTAAAGGCGATACTATCGAGCACTTCAATGATATCGGTTATTTTCTTTCCATAGTCATGGATCGCGCGCATTTTTTCTATAGTGGAATAGATAATGGCAGCTCCGCGCTCAGCAAGGTCGCGAACTTCCCCGCTACGGATATTGGTGCGCTCCGCACTGTATGCGCTATCCTGCCTCGAACTACCAAGTTCCTCAACAAAGGCTCTGATCTCTTCCATGCTTGCCGCCTGTTGTTGCGTACGCTGGCTCAAATAATGATTGCCTTGCTCAAGCACATCGATCCTATGGTTGCAGTGGACAGCGGCTTTTTGAATACCTGCGACCGTCTCATGCAACGTCGCGGCCAAAGTATTCATATCCTCCTCGACACGAGCCAGATCGCCCTCTAACCTGCCAGGCGCCACCGCGATTAAATTTCCATCTGCCAGGATCGAAAGCCTTTCAGCAATGGCACGCACCGCTTTGCGCTGCGTCTCAAGCAACATCTCGATTCGATGTTGTTTTTCCAGACGTTCGCTGATATCTTCAATGGTGGCAATGAACCGATCCTGCTGCCATTCCTGGCGGGGCTCAAGCATCCGAAAAGCGATGGCAATCGGTATTCTATGTCCATCGCTATGGATCAATTCCATTTCAAAGCGTACAGTGTGTTCGACACTCGCTTCCCTTATATACTCCAGGGTGGATTGGACTATTTCGGGAGGAATGAGAGGAATCAACCCTCGATCAAGCAAATTTGATTCGCTGGAACCAAGGAGATCGACGCAAGCGGGGTTGACCTTGTAGATGGTACCCTGGACATCGAAGCTCATCAAACCCTCGGTCACCGAATCAAACAAGAAGGTTTCACGGGCTTGGGCAATTTCCAGTTCTTTGGCCTTGAGTTCCGAGAGATCGTACATCACAGTAAGGTAGCGGTCCTCACTCCAATGACCTCGGCGCGGCAGTTTTTTGATTCCGATGATGCACGGAATCTGCGTGCCATCACGCTTGCGCATCATTGTTTCATCACGATACAAACGACCCTGTTGAAAATCGGGGTCGGCTGCCCATGCGGAAAAGAATGCTTCCAGACGTTCACTAAAAAACAGGGATTCACGCCAGTTGAATGCCGGAGAGAGTATCTCTTCGCGAGAATAACCGAGCAAATCAGCATAATGTTGATTGATTTCATAGATCCGCCCTTTGAAGTCAAGGATCCCCATTCCCTCCATGGCGCTTTTCATAAAACCCTCAACAGCAGCTTCTCGTTCGCGCTGATCGGTCAGATCGGAAACTTCGATGACATACCCAATCGACTCATTCTTCTCGTTAAAAATGGCGCGTGCGAGTGTCTGCAACTCGAAGTTGGCAAGATTAATGACTGCGCGGTTTTCCCCGCCTTCATGCACGAGCCGGGCAAGGATGGCATGTTGCGATTCAGGCTCCTTATGATAGCTATCTATATAATTGCTGACAATCCCCTGAGGACGAAAGCCGGGAATCGCCTTCTGGATAAGGCTTTCTCTGTCTTTCCAGAAACGATGATTAGCCTCGTTTTCATAAACGATCTCATGCTCGGTGCTGACTATCATGACATTGGTGGAAACCACATCAAGCGCCGTTTTCATGCGCAAAAGATTCTCTTCCCGTTTCTTGATCTCGCTTATATCCGTCGCTACGATGAAAAGTTGGCGATTTCCCGTTTTTGTCAAATCTGGCAACAGGTTGCAGAAGATTTTAACCGGTGTCAGTCCGCCGTCTTTGCGCCGATAGACGCTATCTATGGATATGTTTTCCCCGGATAGTGCTTGCTTAATGTTAAAACGGCGCTGTTCCAATGTATCGGGAGGCAGGATATCGAGGTAGGAAAAATCCGGCGCATCCAGTTCTTCTGCGCTATAGCCGATGATGTTGGCAAAAGCTGAATTGGTATAGATGAGCTTCATATCGTAGGTGGCTAGATTTGCGTAGGCGATAAGAACGCCATTGCCGCTGTTGTCCACAACAGATTTCCAGAAAGCCTCGCTGGCCTCAAGCTCCTGTTCATACGCACGGCTTTCACTGGCGTCTATAAGGCTGCATATCAGCAGTCCCGGGGCAAGCGGCGTCTGCTCCGGATCGCAGCCAAGGTCGCGCAGGGAAATATGCACCGGGATCATGGTGCCGTCATGGCGCTTCATTTGCGCGTTAAACCTGTATCGTACCGGCCTGTTTTCTGTTGGGCGCGTTTGCGCCAGACATTGAATCAGGCGTTTGGCGCCATCGCCATCAAGGATATGGTTCGCCCAGTTGAAATTTGAAGCGTTCAACTTCTGTACGGGGAACCCCGTTGTTTCGCCCACCCAGTCATTGCAGTGCAGCAGATTACCCTGCTCATCAAGTAATAGCAGCCCAACATCGGCGCCATGGGTCAAACATGATTCCATATCGACGGTTTGTTCTGCTTCATCGGGAATGTCATGGAAAACAAAAAACGGGTAAGTGGCGCCGCTACCATCCTTGATGAGGCTGCAAACCGTCCATAAGCGCATGAGGTTTTCATCGTCATGGCATATGGTCACAAATCTGGGCTTTATGCCAGGCGCGCCTTGCTCTAACGCCTGATGGATGTCATTTCTTAAACGCCTGCTAACTAGAACGTCTTCGATAGTATCAAACAACGAATCGGCAAGCATCGCTTTGGCGGGCAAATTGAACAGGGCACGCGCCTGATCGTTTATGTCGAGGCATTGTCCGTCCATATCGGTGAGCATCATGGTCTGGCTGGATTGGGCAAACATGTCGGTGATTTTCAATGGGCCGAATTTTGAAGCCAGTGGCATGAGAATCTCCTGTTAAATATTCCACCAAAAACCATGGTTGGATCAAGGAAAAATGGAAAGATAACCATGGATTTGGAATTTTTTACATGAAATCGCAAGTTGCGGACGAAAAATCCAAACTCTCAAACTCTAAAGACGGCGCACCGCTTTTATACTAAAAGTTGATGATCTCCATATGAATGTAGCATGAAATATGAATATAGCATGAAATATGCGGATTATATCCGCACAAATATGACATAGACGTTGCTCTAGCAGGGACCAACCATGCTCTGGGCGGCACCGCAGAATTGATTCAGATTTTTGGGGGAATGTAAGTGATTGAAAATCAATGCTTAAGAGGTTGTTTTCGATATTATTGATCATTCATTCCGGATGTTGAACACCGATTCCGGAAAATCGGCAAAAGTGTTCATTTTCGTCCGGAATATTCCGTTATAGGATTTTCAAAAAGCCTGGTGCATCAGCTTCGCGTTTACGAGTAGCCTGCATCAAATGCTTGGGAGTATGCCATCGTGGATGCGTTAACGCAGGCCTGGCCCACTGCTATGGTTTATTGCTCATTAATGCAGGCCTGACTCATCATTCAAATTGCTGCTGCTGAAAAAATCGAGTTAGGCTCTCGGCGAATTGCGCAGGCTTCGCCAAGAAAGCAGTATGCCCACAATCAAACTCTTCCACAGTCGCGTTCGGAAATTTTTGAATGGCTTTTTCTGCTCTCTTTAATTGAACAAATGGATCCTTCATGCCCCAAGTGAAAAGAGTTGAGCACTGCACCAATTCTGCCAAGGGTTTCGAGTCTTGTTCACTATCCGAAAATTTAAGCCAGGCCTCCGACAACAAGCTAGAGATTTGATCATCATGTTGGCCAACCAACCACCTTTGTCTAAACCTCCCGGGTTAACCAACACGATGGCTTGAACTTTATCTGTGATGATTGGCAGCATAGCGAATTGCACCATCAGCACCAATTGAGTTGCCAATAAGGATGACTTTTTCAAAAGCCAAGGACGATAAGAATTGAGCGAGGAGTTCGGTATAACGGATTCTGGTTGGAGGCTGTGTGTCTGATCCCGATCTCCCTCCAAGGAACCCCTGATCAAGTCTGAGCAAAGGCGATTGGGTTCATTAGGTTCAGATTCTCGGGATAAATTGCGCGGGTTAGCAGGGCTATTGCGAAGATTTACCACAATGAATCCGGGCATAAAGAACGCAAAATACGAGTGCATGAGTTGATCAGAGATCCCTTGGCGTTGAATAAAGCTGCACTCATATCGCGAGGCGATATAAGCGTTTTCATGGTTATCACCTGCTTCACAGGACGCCTATGGCCGTCCGTCTGCAAGAATTGTCAGCTTTTACTCCACTTCGTCCTCGTGAACCCAGCCATCGTTCATCAAAATCAATCTGGCTGACCGGGCTTGATTCTGTTCCAGCTTTCGGAGTAATCGCGGAAACGCCTTTATAATTGTTTCTTTTTTTGACCAATCTTTTATATCTTTTGGTGACACTAAAAAACTGACATCTGATATCGTGTGCCCCATAGATTGAGACGGTTCAGAAAAACCGCTTATTTCATTGACTTCGTATGTTGCCACACAAAATCCTGTTTTTGAGAAGAGTTGTTTGCCTTTTTCAGAGAGTGCATAGATTTTCGCAGGAATGGTGATCTTTTCATCGTCTGCCGTGCTTTTATTTACCTTTGCGCTCCCGTCTTGTACCTCAAGCATGCCAATACCAACCAATGCATCGAATTCTTGTGTTATTTGAGATTTTTGTTCGTCTGTCCCTTTGTTATCTGAAGGTAAGAGCTTGATAGTTACTGGAAACACATGATAAGAAATTCCTCGCCACGGACTCTCCTGAGGCGAAATCGTAATACAATTTTTATCCAGATATGCGTTGATAACTTTCTTGAAATTGTCTTTGCTCGCATCTTTTGGCGAGCTGCAACCAACAAGAAGAATGACCAGCACTATCGAGGCAAATATTGAATAGATATGCTTCATTATCTCTCCTATTGAATGCCAGGCATTTTTGTATATCTATAGGTTATGGATTGATCCACTGGGCAAACCCGGTAATATTTATTGGAATAGTCTACACTACCTTGTCGGCAAAATTTGTTCCATGCTGGTTTAAGTGCAGCCGGGAAAGAGTGAAAGCAATGATACTTGTGGCAATCATCTCGCGGCTTACCCAGAAACCGGCTCAAGCTGGGGTTTCGTCAATGCTTTGCCTGTCTCTTGTCATATTCGCATCATGTCAATTATGATACCGGGTAATGAATATTGTTCCATGCTGCGATAATATGGTTCTATACAAGTGTCCTGATAGTACGCATTATCATAAATCCGGTTGGACGCGAAAGAGTAGATAACCATGCCATTGTTGTGAGTTCAGGGTTGCCTGACATCATGCCGGAAGATCACAACAGCCAACAGAAGTCGGTTTCGATGAATGAACAGGATGGATTCTGGATGAAAGAGGCGCTGGCACAAGCGCAACAAAGTCTCTCAGAAGGCGGTATCCCCATTGGCTCAATCCTGGTGTATAGAGGACAAATCATTGGGCAGGGATACAATCAACGAACACAGAAAGGAAGCGCCATTCTGCATGCCGAAATGGACGCGCTCGAGCAAGCCGGCAGACAACACGCGCTTGTCTATAGTGAATCCACCCTTTATACCACATTATCTCCCTGCGCCATGTGTTCGGGCGCTGTTTTGTTATATCAGATCCCAAGGGTCGTCATCGGAGAGAACCAGAATTTCATGGGTGAGGAAAACCTTCTGCGAGAACGTGGTGTCGTAGTTGACGTGCTCCAGGACAAAGAATGCATAAATTTGATGTCCATTTTTATCCGGGGAAACCCGGAACTGTGGCAGGAAGATATTGGAAAATGACGAATAATAGCCTGATTACTGGAATCTAATTCTGATGAAAGGAACATCATCTGGTGTGCCCGAAAAAAACCATGAGGGTATCATGATTTCTCATAGCAAGATCATCTCGTATGCGTTAAAAAATCATGACAGATGAACGGCTGGTCGTAGAATTACGTGATTTGAAATTTACGACACCCTTGATGCTTCTATCCGGTTGTGACGGTTTTGGGCAGGAGCACGAAAGGATAGTGGGCGCTGATACCTCCTTGATTGGTGCTGTTTTTCTCAAGGGCACCACGGTCGAACCTCGTCTGGGAAATCCTGCACATCGCTTATGGGAAACGCCATCCGGTTTGCTCAATGCCATCGGATTGCAAAATCCGGGCGTTGATGTGGTCATCCGGGATCTGTTGCCTCGACTCGATACCCGGACGACACACTATATCGCCAACATTTCCGGTGCCACGCTTGAGGAATACAGGGAATTGGCGCGTCGTTTTGATGAAACGGTAGTCAGTGCCATTGAAATCAATGTTTCCTGTCCCAATGTTAAAGCCGGTGGCATGCAGTTCGGGAATGACCCGGATATGTGCGCTCGCGTGATTGAGGCTTGCCGATCAGTCACAGGAAAACCACTGATCACCAAACTGACACCCGCATACCACGACACTGCATTGCTGGCGCAAAAATGTATTGATGCGGGTACCGATGCCTTGTCCTTGATCAACACCGTTTCTGGAATGGCATTTGATATCAGAAAGCGCCAACCAGCGCTCGGTTTCGGGCAGGGCGGATTATCCGGCCCGGCGATCAAACCTATTGCCTTGCTGAAAGTTCATCAAGCGGCGCGCATCTGTCGGCCAAGGGGTATTCCAATCATCGGCCAGGGCGGTATTACCTGTGCTGAAGATGCCATTGAATTTTTCCTTGCAGGCGCTGATGCCATAGGTATCGGCACCGCGTTATTTTATGATCCGTTGATCTACAAAAGAATCCACGAGGATCTTCTTGACTATCTCGCGCAGCATCAATTGAATCGAATCACTGATATCAAACCATGGAGTAAGCAAAAATGAGAATTTACCGCAAAATCTGGATTTTACCGACGTTAATCCTCCCCTTGTTATCCTGGAATGCGCAGGGACAGGACCGCGATGAGGATTACCGGCTCAAACTGCCTTCGATTGAAAATCGATTGCCGCCACTGCGGACTCTGCGGCAGGAATTACACTTGAATGATCAACAGTTTGAGGAAATCAGCGAAATCATGCTGGAAACCCGGAAAGAAGGGCGGGAGATCATGAAAGAAGCGTTCGATGAATTAAGTAAGGTTTATGCAGAAACCAAAAAGGATATTAACAAACAGCTAACGCCAGAGCAACGGGAAACGCTGGCGGATATGGAAAAATCGCACGATTACTGGAAAGATGAAGTGGGCAGATGGAAAGATCGGCTGGAAAACCGCCAACAGCGCCGCCAGGACGATGATTGGAATAACGACCATGACAGGAAATCACACGATAGGAAATGGCAGCGCCATCATGAGGATTGATTTCTAAAAATGCTCTCCCTACCAGAGTGATGAATCAAACTACCATGCAATAGCAGAATGGAACCATCAACATGTTACCGCTATAAGTAGTAGCATGTTGATCTCCATCCTACCTTATGAAACCACGTTCAAATGCTATGAGCCATACGATTCACAGCCCTGCACCAATCCGGAACACGCCGTCTTTTCACCGGCCCAGGCTCTCTGGCATGATTTGAAAATAAGTCTACACATGAAAGATCGTGCATTGTCCACCATATAAAAGAATTGATTGATGATTGCTTCCAGAGTTCGATATGGTATTTATACGCTCATTCTAATACTTATAGTTGCCCTTTTAGGAGTAACCGGTCTGATCCTGGAGAATTATCGGGAACACGAAACTATCGAGCAGCAACATTTTGACTCCTACAAACTCGCCGAAGGCTTCCAGCAAAGCTCCGAAGACCAGACCCGAATGGCGAAAAACTATATCGCAACGGGTGATTCCCTCTATGCGTACTACTATCAGGAGATCATAGGGATTCGCAATGGTGTTCAACCCCGCCCCATGGGCCTTGGCGCGAGTTACTGGGATCATGTGATTGCAACCGGGGAAAAGCCCACGCCTGACGGTCCTGCGATTTCATTCGAGCAACGCATGCATGAAATGAACTTCTCCGAGCCACAGTTCCGGAAACTGAATGAAGCGCAGGATATTAGCCTGAAACTGGGCCAATTGGAAACCAGGGCCATGGAATTGGTCAAGCAATATTCATCGGATACAGCGTATCCAGGCAACCTTGACGCAAATACTGCCTTCGTGCGCGCGCGCCAGATATTATATGGTTCCGAATATCTGGCAACCAAAGCCAGGCTCATGTTCAGCATCAATCAATTCAAGCAGGCGCTTGATCAAAAAGCCAGTCAAAAATTGAAAGACAACCAGGAAATAGGCATTTTCTATATTCAGATAGAGTTCATTCTGACTGGATTACTCCTGGTGTTGTTGCTGATCTCTTTTTTTTCTGCAAAAGGAGTAAGAACCGAAAGAGCGCAACCAGTGGCTATGGGTAAACCACAATGGATGCGGCTCAAAATTCTGCTTTCCTCCATTTTCATTATGGTCCTGATTACACTCACTGTAGATATAGTATCCACTGTATTATTTTTCAAAGCTTCGATCCATCAGCAAAGAGATGATCTGTTACAAATGGCGCAAGCCCAGAGTCGCCTGATCCGAACGTTTGCGACTCTGGAACAACCGGCTCAATCCGGACCATTGAATGAGGCCAGTATAGCGAATCTGCTTGAGCGAATTACAAAAGCGCATGCTCATAGCCTGAGAATCGGTAAAACAGGTGAACTGTTGCTGGCACAGCTTGAGTCCGGGGAAATCACCTTTCTGCTCGAACCTCGTCATGTGAATCCCGGGCAAAACATGCGTCTGCCATTTTCAGATAGTGGGCGTGGAGAAGCCATGAGGCGCGCGCTCTCAGGGGAATCCGGAACCATGATTGGTCTGGATTACCGGGGCGAGGAAGTTCTCGGTGCTTATCAGTTCCTGCCCGAGCTCAAATTGGGGCTTGTCACCAAAATGGATATCTCGGAAATTCGAGCGCCCTCGATCCGTACGGGACTGGTTTCTGCTGCCGCCGCGCTTCTGCTTGTTGCTGCAGGTTCCGTACTGATGGTGTGGTTGAACAATCCTCTAATTCGCCGGGTCATTGAAAGCAATGACAAGCTTGAACGGGCTAATATCCAGCTCGAGCAGGCCAGCCGTACCAAGAGCGATTTTCTGGCCAATATGAGCCATGAAATCCGCACTCCCATGAATGCCATCATCGGGATGTCACACCTGGTCAAGATGACCGAACTCAGTGCGAAGCAGCGGGATTATATTGAAAAAATCCATCAATCGGGGCAGCACTTGTTGGGCATTATCAACGATATTCTCGATTTCTCCAAGGTTGAGGC
>DEIQ01000034.1:10794-17001 GCA_002352565.1 Proteobacteria bacterium UBA2770
TTATTTTTGATCTGGATAACACCATTCCCGATCATCTTCTCGGTGATCCGCTGCGCCTGAGCCAGATTTTGGTCAACTACGCCAACAACGCAATAAAATTCACCACTGAAGGCGAAGTGATTATCCGCTCCAGGCTTCTGGAAAATAGTGACCATGACATTCTGGTACGTTTTGAGGTTCAGGATACCGGCATTGGTCTGACCGAAGAGCAAAAAGCCAATTTATTCCAATCATTCCAACAGGCGGATACTTCCACCACACGCAAATATGGGGGAACCGGCCTTGGACTGGCCATTTCCAAGCGGTTGGCTGAAATGATGGGCGGCGAGGTTGGCGTAGAAAGTGAATTTGGCAAGGGCAGCACTTTTTGGTTCACCGCCAGAATAAAGAAAAGGCTCTCTGAAATCCAGGCAAACGAATCACACGTGCCCGCTGTCGAAATGCGGCAGCGACATGTTCTGGTGGTGGATGATAACGCTATGTCGAGGCAAATTATCTCCGAGATGCTCCAGGCCATGACATTCCGCGTCGAGGAAGCTGCATCCGGCGCTGAAGCAATCGAAGCGGTAGTCAAGGCGGATGCCGCCGGGAATGCTTTCGAAGTGGTTTATGTGGACTGGCGCATGCCGATAATGGATGGCTATGAAACGGCGCAAAAAATCAAATCATTGACATTATCACAGGCAGTTCCGCATTTGATCATGATCACGGCTTATAGTGAAGCCGGTCTATCACCCGATAATGGATCCGGTTTGGAAGCGCTGTTGTTGAAGCCGGTCGCACCTTCTATACTGTTTGATACGACCATACAGGTTCTCGGTGGTTCATCACGGCAACGTATTCAATCGTCATCATCTCTGGAAATTCCTCGCAGCATGGAACTTTCAAGGGTGCGCTACGCACGTATTTTGCTCGTTGAAGATAATGATCTTAACCAGCAGGTGGCCCTGGAATTACTCGCAAGCGTGGGTATTCAAGCAGATCTGGCAGACAATGGCGCTGTAGCAGTAGAAATGGTTCAACAACATCACTACGACCTTGTCCTGATGGATGTACAAATGCCGGTGATGGATGGCCTGATCGCAACGCGGAAAATCAGAGGATTAGCGCAATTTTCCGATCTCCCGATCATCGCCATGACCGCCGGCGCCACGATTGAGGAGCAACAAAGGTGCATGGATTCGGGGATGAATGCCCATGTAGCCAAACCCATCGACCCGACCCATCTGTTCGCCACGCTGGTAGAATGGATTCCACCACGCGAAGTTGAGCCTGATGATACGCAGAGCTGGCCTGTCATACCAGCGAACCCAATCAGCCCGGATGTCAACGCTTTGCCAGACATCGCGGGTCTGGACACAAAAACCGGTCTCCGCAGGGCCTCGAACAACCAAAGCTTTTACCTGGATCTTTTGCGCATGTTTGTGCGTGGGCAGCAGGATGCCACGGCGCAAATACGCACCGCGCTCGATGCTGGCAAGTTCGAGGAAGCGCAACGCATTGCCCATACTCTGAAAGGGGTTTCCGGTAATATAGGGGCCAACGAAATCTACCACGGTGCCGCTGCTCTGGAAGATGCTATAAAAACGTTCGCACAGAGGAACATCATTGATCCAATTCTGGTAGATGCCGAAAATCGGCTGGCACTATTAATCAGCGCCATTTCCATGGCGTTGACTGAGAAAGAAACCGCTTCACGAACAGAAAAATTTTCCATGGATGAATTTGCACCAATCGTAGCCGAATTGGGGAAACTTCTGGCGGAATCGGGTGCGGACTCGGTGGAATATTTTCAGCAACATCGGCAGATATTACAGCAGGCTTTTGGTAACGCCAGCATAAAAATTGCCCAGGCACTTGAAGATTACGATTTCGAAGCAGCTGAAATCCTGCTGCAGGAAGCCAACATATGTTTTATTGAATCGGAAGGAAATTCAAATGTCGAGTGAAACAACGAATATGTACCAGGCAACCATTCTGGTCGTAGACGATACCCCCGACAATCTGAGCCTGATGAATCATCTGCTCAAGGATGAATTCAAAGTCAAGCTGGCCAACTCCGGCAAACGGGCGCTTAAGGTTGCCTGCTCGGATCAGCCACCGGATATCATTCTGCTGGATATTATGATGCCGGAAATGGATGGCTACGAAGTTCTGCGCAGACTCAAGGCAGATGATAAAACCCGGGATATCCCCATCATCTTCCTGACAGCCATGAACACCGCCGAAGACGAGCACAAAGGGCTGGCGCTCGGGGCCATCGATTATATCTCAAAACCCATCAGCCCACCGATTACATTGGCACGCATACGTAATCATATCAACCTTAAAAAGATGGGCGATTTTCTCAGGTCGCAAAGCGCATTCCTCGAAAATGAAGTCCGTGAGCGCACCCGTGATCTACAGGCTATTCAAGACGTAACGATTCTAGCCATGGCTTCTCTGGCAGAAACGCGCGACAATGAAACCGGCAATCACATCCGTCGCACCCAGCTGTATGTCAGAACTCTGGCACACTATCTCAAGAATCATGCGCGCTTCGCCTGGTTTCTGACTCGTGAGAATATCGATCTGCTCTATAAATCAGCACCTTTACACGACATAGGAAAGGTTGGAATCCCTGATCGTGTATTGTTAAAACCGGATCGCTTGACAGAAGATGAATTTGAATTGATGAAAACCCACACCACTCTGGGGCGTGATGCGATTCATGAAGCGGAAGACAGGCTGGGCATGAAGGTTCCTTTTTTGAACCTTGCCAAAGAAATAGCCTACGCACATCAGGAGAAATGGGATGGTTCGGGTTATCCCATGGGATTATCCGGTGATGATATTCCGATTTCAGCCCGCCTGATGGCACTGGCTGATGTTTATGACGCGTTGATCTCCAAAAGAGTGTATAAACCAGCCATGAGCCATGAGCAAGCGCGGGATATTATCATCGCTGGGCGGGATAAACATTTTGATCCCGCTATCGTGGATGCGTTCATCGCCACGGAAGATGAATTCCGAAGTACCGCCGCCAAATATCAGGATTGAGTTTCGTCCACCCGATCCACTCTCGATCATCTCATTGTTAGCGCAATCGTAAAAGCATTGCCATGTTTGAGGAGATGGTTCACACTGGACTGGTTACCGGATGGACCTCAAAATTCAATACAATCCGGCTTTAAGTTCCGCGTTGAGCAATTCTGCCTGTTTTTTAAGACCATCCAATATCGCCTGTTTCTTCTGCGTCGAGACTTCCGGTCGCCGCATAGCGGACAGTTGTTGCTCCATGCGCTCGATTTGCACGCTTAGAGCCTCGTTCTCCACGCCAGTCTGTTCCACAGCGGCGCGCAGTTGCCTCCATGAACGATCAAGCGCTTCGTAGTCTGCCTCTTTAGCCGTTTTTTCTTCGCTGGTTCTTAGTTGTTCCTGTTTCAGAGTAGCCGACCACTGTCTCAAGGCATTATTGAGCGCCTGCTGATTCGCGACCTGCTGTTCCATTCCCCGTTTGCGTGCTTCATAGCCATAATCTGGACTCATGCTGCAATTTATGGCTCGGACAAAACCGCTCTTATCGGGATCGCATTGTTCATAACTGGTTGCGCAAGCAGCCAGCCCACAAATCACTCCCAAACTCAAAACTCGATGCGCAAGCTTCCTCAATTCTTTTCCTCCATCCAGGGCGGACAATCAATCACGCTTTATTAATGGCTTATGTTCTATGGGCTTGTTTCAATCAGCATATTATCCACTATCGGGTCAGGTTTGTCCTTCTATCTGGCGCACATGCTAAAATCGGGAGCACGGTAACAGTGCATATGCCGCGTGTGGTTGACCACTCACCCTGCAATAAAATACCTCCATGTACGGCGCTTATATCCTTATACGATGCAAAAATTCAAACGATGCAGGCATCTCTTATTGCATTAACGTTTGACGAAGATAAAACGCTGCTATCTATCTGGGACAGGATCTAGGCTCAGGACCTATAAAATGCATTATGGGTTCTTTGGTGTTTGAGGATTCCGCAGCTCGTGCAAATATGATTCAATAGTGTTTTTCTCACTTTGAGGGGTCACAATTGTATTACTTAAGCCAAGACCAGATAAACCGTATCCGCCCTTACTTTCCAGCTTGCCGTGGCGTCCCGCGCGAAGATGACCGACGGATTATTAGCGGCATAATTCACGTGATAAAACGCGGCCTGCAATGGCGCGATGCACCTGTGGAATATGCCCCTCACAAAACGTTATATAATCGTTTTATTCGTTGGAGCGAGAAAGGAATCTTCCAGAAAATCTTTACAGAACTGGTAGCGATGGAAGATATCCCCGAGCAATTACAGATTGATGCCACGCATATTAAAGCTCACAGAACAGCGGCATCACTGCTAAAAAAAGGGATCAATCTCGCGCCATCGGTCGTACAAAAGGTGGCTTGAATTCAAAACTTCATGCTGTGACAGATGGTGATGGTCGCCCTGTCATTTTGGAGCTGACGGCTGGAAATGTGAGTGATTATAAAGGTGCAGATATGGTTCTGGGTCAATTGCCGCGCTCAAAGGTTCTTTCAGGTGATAAGGGCTATGACAGTCTGGCGTTTCGAGAAGCGTTGAAAGATCGTGGAATTGAACCATGCATTCCGCCTCGAAAGAACAGAAAAATCCAATCTGGATATGATAAAGCCCTGTACAAACAAAGGCATAAGATCGAAAATATGTTTGGGTGGATCAAAGACTGGAGACGGGTTGGAACAAGATATGACCGCTGCGCGCACACTTTCATGTCCGCCATTTTCATCGCGGTCATTGTGATCTTCTATTTGAAGTGAATATGATGTTTATGAGTCCTGAGCCTGGCCTACAAAGGAGAATGAAATGATTAAACCCAATAGTTCTTTTCCAGTATTTATTGTTTAGAACCTTGATGAAGCAAAATCATTCTATTCAAGCTACTTCGGCTTTAGTGTCGCTTTCGAAAATGAATGGTATCTTCATCTTGTATCTGAGCTTGGCATTCAAGTCGGTTTTATGCTTCCCAGTCAACCCACACAACCGGACATATTTCATAAAGCCCATGATGGGAATGGAATTATTTTCAGTCTTGAGGTGGATGATGCGGATTTAGCGTATTCCGAGGCAAAAAAACATTCGCTTGATATAGTTCTTGAACTTCGTTCTGAGGATTGGGGGCAGTACCATTTCTGTATAAAAGATCCCAATGGTGTTTATTTAGATATTGTTCAGGCAATAGAGCCAACGGAGGAATATCAACATGGCTATGAAACAGAATAGGGAATTGATTGAATTAATAAATATCGACAAAAAGATAGCAAGTCGTTTAAATGAAGTTGGAATTTTCTATGAGGATGAGTTGCGAAATATTGACCCGGTCGGCACACACAAAATGATAAAAGAAAAGTATCCAGCTGAAACCTTGCCTGTCTGCTATTACCTTTATTCGTTTGAGGGCGCATTGTCAAATAAGCATTGGGATGATATTGGTGAGAAGAGGAAGCTGGAACTTAAAGAAAAAATCGGCTAACCAATCGCTTAAGTGGTATTGGTCTTACTTCACGACTTTATTGGAACAGTATTAACTGTGTTACTAATCCGAGCATAATTACATAGACATCAACCGATAATATAAAAACAGTATTAAACTAACTCCAAAAGGCCAATGTCCTCTCAAAAATCCAGAACATAGCAAGAGTGCCAATTACATAACTCACAGGTATAGCAAAAATATCTGCCATAAGCCAGGTGCTTTGTAATCTTGACTGATTCCGAAAGAGTGCCCACCGTGCAACCATGAAAATAATAAAAACCATCCCCACAAATATGAGCTGTCCTACTTCGACACCGATATTGAAAAATGCTAATGCAATGGGAATGGCAGTTTGTGGAAGTCCAATTTCATTTAAAGCACCAGCAAAACCCAAACCGTGCAAAAATCCAAATACAAATGCAACTGCCCATGGTTTGCGCATTGCCAGGCTTGACTTTCCCTGTTTACTATGAAGTATCTCTGTTGCGATAAAAGCAATACTCAGAGCGATAACTGCTTCCACAGGAGCTTGAGGGACAGTAACCCAGCCCAGCGTTGCAGCTATCAGTGTCAAAGAATGGGCAAGGGTAAACGCGGTAATCGTCCCTATAAGCCGTGACCAGTTCTTAACCAGAAAAAGAAGCGCCAACACAAAGAGCAAATGATCAAAACC
>DEIQ01000034.1:17015-34466 GCA_002352565.1 Proteobacteria bacterium UBA2770
CGCGTTTTTTCATCACAAAGGCAGATTCTCTGGGGGTCAAAAGCTCCGTTTGTGTGCTGTTGTTACTACGCAAAATCCTTACGAGTACATCTGTTTGAGTTTTTGAAAGCCCATCTATATAAAGTGTTTCGCCAAAGAGACTCCCATCGCAAGCTATTTTCCAGCGTTTGATATAGGAACCACCCACAAAGCGCGCAAATGGATCTGACTCTATGCAGTGGCTTGGAAAATCGGCATATATCGCCAAATATTTGTCATTTATTGCGGGAACTTTCCAAAGGACATCCCATGTTGTTGGTGTTATCTCTCTAAGCTCAAGATACCCAGGACGAACTTCATCAGCATTAAGAGTGTTAAAACAGAATAGACCAAATAAAAGGCCCCAGAATAAAGCCGTAAACTTGTGCATTACAGAATACCTGTAGAAGATTTCACACTATCCTCTGTTGTAACACTATAACGTTTGCGTAATGCCTGGTATAGTTTGTTGTTCAAATCACGTCTGCGATCGTTATTAAAATCTCGTTCAACAGCATCTGACACCTCTTCAAGTGATAATGTTTGTGCTGGTTTTTTCTCCGAAAGATAGACTAAATGTAGTCCGTAGGTAGACGTATAAGGTCCGCTCCAGACTCCCAGAGGAGCCCTGATTATCTCATCAGCAAATTCCTCACCAAACAGGCGAACTATACCAGACAGACTTTCATCCTTTATAAATTCAGGCAACATACTGGAGTCGCCATACTGCTTTAATTCTTGTTCTGAAAGAGTTCTGTTTCGCATCTGCGTCAAGAGTTTTCTCGCCTTCTCCCAAGGATCATTCCCATTTTTTGATACGTTAATATAAATTTGATGAAAAGTTATTGTCTCCTCTTTACGATATTTTTCTGGATTGTTGGCAAGGTATGCTTTAAGCTCTGCCTCTTTGGGAGGGAATGTTTCTACCAAATCGGTATTAAGAAACTCTAACTTTTGGTGTATACGCCTACGGATAACCAAATCATTTTTATCCAGTCCCAGAGCCAAACCTTCACGGTAGTAAATTTCCTCTTTAACATAATTATCAATCAAACCTTTCATCTCTACAGAGGTTGGTGGACGCATCCAGGTACGCTCAAAGGTTTCAATAAGAAGTGATAATGTGGAATTGTTCACCACAATATTCTTCTCATCTTCAGGAAATGGATCATCATTCACATAGAAAAAAAGGAGAAACAACATAGCTCCCAGCAGCACAAAATGAAGCAAAGGTTCTTTAAGGAATTTCAATTTTAATCTCATATGAGAAACTCCAAAATTTATCATATTTCAAGATTTTGGCGTGTACCAGATAGGAGAGGAATATGCCCGCTCCTGTATGGATACAGGGATTTCATCGCTCATTCTTACTCCAAATCGAACAGCATCGTAGGTAGTCCATCTTGGTGTTGGAATTTCAATTACCCTGGCGTAGTAAAAAGCTCTCAATGTCGGATCAAAGTCTGGATCAGACCAGACAGTAATCAATTCAGGAGCGCCAATTGTGTTGCTCCAGGTGGCTTCTTTCGCATTGACAGTATTACCTACAGGGGTTAATTTCCCGTCGCTTTCCACTGAACGTTTATCTGCGCCCCCCCAAACCACATCGTAAATTTTCTCATGAGTTTTACCATTCTTGTCTGCCCATCCCTTAACAATCTGAATACGGTCCAGGTTGCCACTCAAAGGATCCTTAAGGGCTGCTGTAAGAAATGCAGGGGATTTACCCTGTGGCGCGCTGGCAAGGTCACCTCCCATGGGTACACCCTTTTTGTAACCCACCTTGGCAAGGTTATGACTATGCGCATCCTCAGGGGAGAAACGAAATCCACCGAAGAAACGAAGGATAATGCGAGGTCCCGTAGTACCATAAACTTCTTTTCGCTTCATGGCATCCCATATAGATGTCCTCGTATTTTTTGTAGCCCAGACACCTGTTATACCACTGGCGCCAAGTTCCCAGCCTTTGGTTAATGTGCCAGTGAAACCAGATTTTTCATCCCTCCAGCGTTCAGCTTTTGGTTCAGTATTTACGAAGGCGCCAAAGAAATTATTTTCTTCACCACCAGTAAGTCCTGTATGAGCATCAGTGCTGCCAACCAGACCGAATTTGAAAGGGTTGACACCAAGTTTGCTCTCCAATATAAGTCCGTTTTTATAAGCCTCACGCGCATATTCATTTTTAATAATTTCAAGTTTCTTGGGAGTTTGAGTTGAATAATCCCTGTCCCATATCTCAAATTGAGCAAACTCATCATTTGGTGCAAGCGCAGGGTGTTGTTCACTGGTCCCTTTGGTCTGAGTAACTTCGTAGAGTGGCTCCCATTTAGCCCTATCACTTGCCCAGGCTACGGTAAGTTCTTTATTTTCAAAGGTTTTGAGCGAGAACATACGGCCATGAGAAAGGTTGCCGTTATGCGGAATAGCGAGGATTTTTCCGCCAGTCTTCTTAGTCCATGCCTCCATCCATCTCCATAGATCCTCAGGATTTTTCGTGTCAAATGTAGTCATTGGGGTAACCTGGTCAGCAATCTGCTTTCCGTCACGGTAAATGATATTACGGTGCAGGTGGTCTGTTCCGCTAACATTGGGAGTCCATTCGTAACCTATGAGGGTAGTAAATCGACCTGGATCATTATAACTCTCTGCAATGGTGGTATAACGTTGCCATATATCCATCAGATAGTCTGGGTCAGTCAAGGCATAGGGCAGGTCTTCTCTGCCTGGCTGGCTTCTAACCAGCTCTACTAATGCCTCCCTTGCTGCTTCCAGATCATCGTTTATCATCCTGTACCACTCTTGAAGAACAGGATCACGCATCAACTCCGGTTTACCTGCAATAATATCAGTTATAATACCCATAGCATCTGAGTGATCGGTAACAGCAAGCCAGTCAAGAGGGCGAGAGAGTTGCGCTAGTTGACCCGTAGAGGAGGTAACTTCTTCACCACGAGCAAAACGAAATGCTTCTTCAGGTGTTAGTTGAGTACCACCCGCCGCAGCATCAAATGACCATGAGGTATGAAGATGCTGATCTCCAAACAAGGGACGGATTGGATAGCTATTTTTATCGAAAGAAGAATTAACATTCTTATTAAAGGTTTTCGAGCGTGTCTCAGATAATCTTGTTCCTGCATCTGTACTACCTGTGTTCTGAGCGAAAAGGGAACTGGTTAGAGAAAACACTCCGACACATACAAGCATTACAACAAGGAACTTATTAGATCTATTAAACATTTTAATACCTCCTGATAAATATTTATTTTCCCTCCAAATAAATCCCAAAAATAACCTCTTTGAGATCCTCTGTTTGCAAATCAATAATGAGAACAGGCTTAACTAACTTATCTTTCAATAGTTGCGGAGGATGTAATTTAATATACTTATCATAATTTTTAGAGATAAGATTTTTTGATTGTCCTGCTATTATGTTTAATATTTCACCACATGCATCGCCCAATTCCTCATCATTGCTATTAACATCCATATTAAGCATTACTTTATATAAGTTGTCCAATAATTCCTTGGGTAAACTTAATAATACAATCCTTCAAAATCTCCAGATAAATACATAATTGAAGTAATATCTTTTAGTTTGTCATCCTCTTTTAATAGCTGTGGCTACCCAATGAAAAAGGATAAAAAAGGTGGTGGTTCAAATGCAGATGGCTCAATCAACAAGAAGTATTGCTCAATGTGCTATGAAAATGGAGAGTTTCTAAGTCCACCAGATATTGATACTGCCAAAAAGTTCCAAAAGTTTTGTGTTCAAGAAATGAAAAAAGATGGAATGAATGGAATTTTTGCATGGATATTAACTCGTGGAATTCCAAAACTTGAACGCTGGAAAAAAGTATACGAAAAGTAGGTAAATCAAATGTCAGGCTCAATAACAGGAAAAGGAAATTGCCTTTGTGGAGCCATCCGTATTACTGCAATAAATATTAATAATAACGTGGGGGCATGCTATTGTGGCATGTGTAGAAAATGGGGTGGTGGGCCACTGATGGCGGTTAATTGCGGTACAAACGTATCATTTGAAGGTGAAGATAATATATCAGTCTTTAACTCATCGGATTGGGCGGAGCGTGGTTTCTGCAAAAAATGTGGGAGCCATCTATTCTACAGGTTATTGGACCGGCTGTTGCACTTATCTGTAAAAGAGCTGGATAATGAGAAATTAAGTACAGAAGAATACAATTTTATCAAGAACTTTGGTGAACAGCTGGGTGGAGTCATTGCTGATGTTGATGAGAAAGCGAAAAAGACAACCATTGTAGCGGATGTTCATACAGATCAAAACACAAAACAGGTATTGGAAGAAGGTGTTGGCTATGTAAAATTGATGATTGTAGCCTACAAGGTTCCGGATGGCAGAATATTGATGGGGGCAGGCCCGGTTATGAGCTACTATGAATTCAAGCATCCTATGGAAGACAGACTGACGGACGAGAAGTGGCGAAAACTGCTTGCTGAAAATCCTCCAGATGCACCTATTGTTTTGGGGGGGATTACAAAATGACTCAATGTCCAGTTGTTGGTCTGTAGTTTCATTCAGATTTTCGTTATCTATTTTCTTTACTCAATGAGTGATGATTAATTGCGCTAACGTTCGGCTTTTCGGTTGCTTTAGAGCGCTAGCGGAAAAGCAGTCCGACAACAGTCGCTTGGTGCAACTTACCTCAATTGTGGTATATTGCTACAATTGATTATACGCACCATTGAGGGAATTAAAATGGCTACGACAAGCATACGATTAGATCAAGAACTTATTGATAAAGCCACCATTATAGCAAAAGCGCTTCACCGGACACCTCCCAAGCAAATTGAGCACTGGGCAAAAATTGGTAAAATCATGGAAGATAACCCCGATTTACCTTATGAGTTTGTTAAACAGGCAATTATTGCTGAAGCTGAATGTGAAGCTGGCAAGCTGGAAAGTTACGATTTTGACTAAAGCAACAACTGTATTACAAACCCCTACCTTTAAGAAGGCTGTTAAAAAGCTAAAACCAAACCAAAAAAAAGAACTTGATCTAGCAGTTAAAGCGTTAATGATAAAATCAACACTTGGTGAGCAAAAAAAAGGGGACTTGGCTTTTTTACGCGTATATAAATTCAAGATGAATAAACAGCTAACATTATTGGGGTATAGCTTCAATAATGGCACTCTGATTCTCAAATTGATGGCTCTTGGCTCCCACGAAAACTTTTACCGCGATATTAAACGTCACACCTGAAAGTTATAATGCCTTGCTCAGCGGCAGTCAAAAGTAGCGGGATTTTTGTGCAACAATGGAGCGGAGCGACATGCATAAAAAAACCGATGCTTTTGACTGTCCACTGCAGCTATTTGTTAAGCCATTTTCTGATAGTGGCGGAAACCCATAATGGTCTTAAGCTTATCCTTCCCGGATTGTTGTGTCTTGTATAAATCCCAGCGAACTTGCAGGTTCATCCAGAAATCTGCGGATACATTACATAAGCAATCCAGGCGTAAGGCTGTGCCTGGAGTAACCCTGCGTTTTTGATTGACTAGTTCATTGACGCGCTGGCAGGGAACATGAATCGCATCAGCCAGTTCTCGCTGAGTGATATTCATTGGTGTTAAGAATTCTTCGAGCAACATTTACCTGGGTGAGTAGGTGCTCTCTTAATCGTTGAATGTAAACCTTCAACGGTATGGAAATTGCTTTGGTATTATATGGATACCTGGGATTTATATTCGTCGGCCTGAAGGCAGCTTTAAGTTTAATCCGGTTCCTCGATAAAAATATTTTAAGATCCTGGATGAAATCTCAAGGATTGATGGCTCCATGCATCGTTCTAATCATGCGGTTCGGTTTATTCTTGATGACGAGGTATTCACCTTGCCAAACCCGGATCCGAACCGGACCTTGCTGCAGTTCCTTCGCGAGGATATCTGTAGAACCGGTACCCGTGAAGGCTGCGCTGAAGGTGATTGCGGTGCGTGCACCGTTCTTCTGGGCGCTGCGTGCGAAAACGGGCGGATTCATTATCGTTCAGTCAACGCCTGCCTTCGTTTTCTCCCTACTGTAGATGGGATGTCTGTCGTTACAGTGGAAAGCCTTTCACGCACTCACGAGCAGCTTCATCCGGTACAGCAGGCCATGGTAGATGCCCATGCTTCTCAGTGTGGTTTTTGTACGCCTGGCTTTGTCATGTCTCTGTTTGACCTTTATCTCAATCATCCCGATGCGCAGCGGAGCGATGTCATCCGGGCGATTTCCGGAAATTTATGTCGCTGTACCGGTTACCGCCCGATCATTGAAGCGGGTTGTCGCATGCAGCAATATCCGGAACCACGCCGTTGGAGCAGAGCCGACGCCGAGTCTGATGATCGACACGAGCAGATGAAAGCCATCGAGCGTCATGAGCGCCTGGAACTGATCCAAGACAAGCACTTTCGCTCGCCACGGCACTTGGAAGAACTGGCCGGGCTTTATGCTTCCGATCCCGAGGCAGTGATTCTGGCAGGCGGAACGGATGTTGGTATAGGGGTAAACAAGCAGTTCAAAACGCTCAACTCAATCATTTATATCGGCGAAGTCAGGGAACTGCAACAGATCGAAAAACAGGAAGATGGCAGTCTGAATATTGGCGCGGCGGTTTGCATGGAAGATGCCTTGAGTGCACTGACCGAAGTGTATCCGTCTCTGAAAGAACTACATCAGCGTTTTGCTTCGCCACCCATTCGCCATAGCGCGACGCTGGCGGGCAATATAGCCAATGGTTCCCCTGTCGGGGATTCCATTCCCGTGTTGCTGGCGCTGGGTGCATCCTTGTGGCTCAATCGTGATTCTCAGCGCCGCCTTATGGCACTGGACCATTTTTATCACGGTTACCATCAGACTACTCTGGAAAAAGGCGAGTTCATAGAAGCAGTTCATATTCCAGCATCGGAATCATGTGCCATGGTGGCCGCATACAAAGTGTCCAAACGGACAGCCCAGGACATATCCGCCGTTTGTTGCGGTTTTCGGGTCGTTCTGGATTCTAATCGTCATATCGGAACAGTTCGGCTAGCGTATGGTGGTCTGGCAGCGTTTCCAAAGCGGGCACGAACTATGGAAGCAACGCTGGACTCAATGCCCTGGAGCCTTGATGCCATAAAACGAGCTTCAGCCATGCTTGAGCAAGATTTTACTCCTATGACGGATATGCGCGCGACCAGTGATTATCGGCTTGTGGTGGCGCGTAATCTGTTGATGCGTTTTTTTCTTGAACACAGTCACATGCACGTGCCTGTACGCCTGCCGATCATGACAACATGACGCGAAGGAATTGGGTCCATTATGATGCCTGAAGATCGCCAGATCTGTTGCGGCAAGCCCGTCAAGCACGAAAGCGCTTGGCTCCACGTTACGGGAAGTGCTCATTTTATTGATGATATTCCGCTGCCGCCCACTACACTTCATGTGGCTCTGGGTATGAGCGCCATGGCGCATGCTTTGATTTGCAGGCTTGATCTTGAAGCGACCCGTGCAGCGCCGGGTGTGGTCGCGGTATTTACCGCGGCGGATCTCCCCGGAAAAAACAATTATTCGCCGACAGGTGATGATCCGCTGTTGGCGGAGCGTGAAGTTCAGTATGTCGGCCAGCCATTGTTCGCTGTGGCGGCCACTTCGTATGAAAATGCGCGCCGGGCTGTGATGCAAGCCCGGATTGACTATGAACCGCTGGCGGCGATTCTCGATATTTCGAGCGCAGTGGCCCAGGCGTCTTATCTATTTCCAGCCAAAATATTGCAGCGGGGCGACCCTCAGACGCTGCTGGGGCAATCCCCTCTTCGGCTGCAGGGTGCTCAGGTCATCGGCGGGCAGGATCATTTTTACCTGGAAGGACAAATCGCAGCAGCCATACCTGGCGATGATGGCGCCATGCTTATTTATAGTTCAACCCAGAATCCTTCCGAGGCGCAGCGGATGGTAGCTCATGCCTTAAACCGTGGCGCGCATGAGATTCAGGTACAATGCCGACGCATAGGTGGCGGTTTTGGCGGCAAAGAAACCCAGGCGGCGCTTTTCGCCGCGCTTGCTGCTGTGGTTGCGCAGTCCACCGGGCGACCGACCAAGCTGCGCCTCGATCGCGATACCGATATGCTGATGACCGGCAAGCGACATGATTTCATGGCTGATTACGATGTGGGATTTGATCCCCAGGGCCGGATTCTGGCGCTCGATGTCAAGCTGTTTTCCCGCTGCGGTTATTCCGCGGATCTTTCGGCGCCTGTCAATGACCGAGCCATGTTTCATGTGGATAACTGCTATTTCCTCGAACATGTGCGCATCGTTTCGCATCGCTGCCGAACGCATACCGTCTCAAACACCGCTTGTCGTGGATTCGGCGGTCCGCAGGGTATGATGGTGATTGAAACGATCATGGATGACATTGGCCGCAAGTTGGGCATTGATCCGCTGGATGTTCGTCGGGTCAACTTTTATGGTGTGGAAGAGCGCAACACTACACCGTACTGGACGTGTATCGAAGATAACATCATTCATCGCGTCATTGATGAACTTGAGATTTCCAGCAACTATCGGAAACGCCGAATTGGGCTCAAGAGTTTTAACGAGCAGAATCCGATTATTAAAAAAGGCATCGCTCTGACACCGGTCAAGTTCGGTATTTCCTTTACCGCGACGCATTATAATCAGGCCGGCGCGCTGGTACATGTTTATAGTGATGGTACAGTGCTGGTCAATCATGGCGGCACCGAAATGGGGCAAGGATTGCACACCAAGGTGGCTCAAGTGGTAGCGGATGAATTCGGCTTACCCATGGAGCGTGTCAGGGTCTCGGCTACTGATACCGGGAAAGTACCCAATACCTCAGCTACAGCGGCATCCTCGGGCAGTGATCTGAATGGTATGGCAGCCCGCACGGCGGCGCAGACCCTGTGTGCGCGCATGATTGATTTCGCCAGCGGACATTTTGGCGTGGAAGCCCAGGCGATTCATTTTCGAGCTGGCAAAGTCTGGATTGGAGCCGATGCATTGCTGTTTGAGGAACTGGTCGCGTTGGTTTATCTCGCGCGGATTTCTCTTTCAGCTACTGGTTATTACCGTACACCCAAAATTCATTACGACAAGGAAAGTATGCGCGGGCGTCCTTTCTATTATTTTTCCTATGGCGCTGCGGTATCTGAAGTGGCCATCGACACACTGACCGGCGAATATCGTCTGTTGCGGGTCGATATTCTGCATGATGTAGGACATTCGCTGAATCCGGCGCTGGATCTGGGTCAGATTGAAGGCGGATTCATTCAGGGCATGGGCTGGTTGACCAGTGAAGAATTGTGGTGGAATGAAGCAGGCGAGTTGAAAACCCACGCACCATCAACCTATAAAATTCCCGCAGCGGACGACTGGCCGCTTGAATGGAATATCCGCACGCTCGAAAACGCGCCGAATCGCGAAACCACTGTTTTTCGTTCCAAAGCGGTGGGAGAACCGCCGTTGATGCTGGCAATATCTGTTTTCCATGCCCTGCGGGATGCCGTGGCTCAGGCTGCCGGAGTGGAAGCGGCGCACGCTTTGAAGGCTCCGGCTACGCCGGNNGCGCTCAATGCGGGGAAAGAAAAGAACGGGTGGGGCGCGCAAGCAGAGCTTACAGCGGGAACGGGTGGGACAGGATGAACCATTGGTTGTCAGAACTTGAGAGCATGCTGGAAAAGCAGGAAAGCGTGGTGCGAATCGTCGTGGCTCGGGTTCGGGGTTCAGCGCCCAGGGAGCCAGGCACCAGCATGCTGGTGCAGCGTCACACTTCAGTGGGCTCAATCGGCGGCGGGAATCTGGAATATCAGGCGCTCAAACAGGCGCGGCGCATGCTGGAGAGCCGGGAATCCAATGGATGCTATCAACGATTTATTCTGGGCGCGGATGTTGCTCAGTGTTGTGGCGGCATGATGGATCTGTGGTGGGAAAAATATGATTATCGGCATCTGGGTCTTATCCGCTGCGCCCTTCAATCCATAAACGATGGGGCTGCGATGGCATGGATGTCCGGGCGCCATGGATATGCCCTGGTCGATCGTGGTGGAACGGTGATATTCCGGACGGGTACAGGGGAATTTCGGCAGCCGCTACAAGACGATAGGAACGATAGGAACTACCACGAAAATGTTTATTTTCAACCGGATCCTGAACCTTTGCTGATCCAGTGGCTGGGTCGGCATGACGTTTCCTTGTGGCTTTATGGAGCGGGGCACGTCGGGCGGGCGCTGGTATCCAAACTTGCCGGTCTTCCTTTTGACATCACCTGGGTCGATGATCGCCCCGATGCTTTTGCTGCAGGCGTGCCGTCTCATGTGACGCCGCTTCTGGCGGTTGATCCGGCGCAGACTGTTGCCATGGCCCCATCTAAAGCCTGGTTTGTGATCTTGACCCACAGTCACCATCTTGACTTTAGCATTTGCTATCAGATCCTTGGCCGACCGCTTGCACCTTTTGTCGGCTTGATAGGCTCGCGTTCCAAATCGGCGCGCTTTGCCCGTCGACTGGCACAAGCCGGAATTCCAGGCTCTAAAATCAACGCATTGATTTGTCCTATCGGTATTGCTGGCATTGGTGATAAATCGCCTGCAGTGATTGCTATTTCCATTACCGCCCAGTTGCTGCAAAAGCGGGAAGAGCGGGGCGCTGGCACAGAAAATTGTAGCCAACAGTCATTGGAAATCTGTAATCAGGTGTCGCTGTGAGTGATGGCGCTGCGCGTTCCGCCCCACCGCGCCTGGAGCTGATCGGAATTTGTAAAAGCTACCCTGGGGTGATCGCTAATGAGGCTATTGATCTTAGCGTCTATCCGGGTGAGATCCATGCGATTCTTGGTGAAAACGGCGCGGGAAAAAGCACTCTGATGAAAATCATTTACGGAGTTTCCAGTCCCGATGCCGGTTTTATGCGGTGGAATAACCGGCAAGTTGAGGTGACATCACCTGCTGCAGCCAGGAAGCTGGGTATTGGCATGGTTTTTCAGCATTTCACCCTGTTTGAGACACTGACGGTGGCTGAAAATATTCTGCTGGTGATGGGAAAGTCGATACCTCTGTCCAAGCTGGTTCAGGATATTTCCCGGGTTTCCGAAGAATACGGGCTCCCCGTTGATCCCAACCGACTGGTGCACAGTATGTCTATGGGGGAACGGCAACGGGTGGAAATCATCCGCTGTTTGCTGCAGAAACCCGAACTGCTGATCATGGATGAACCGACCTCGGTACTGACGCCGGGAGCTGTGCGCACATTGTTTCAAACTTTGCGTCGATTGGCTTGCGAAGGCTGCAGTATCCTTTATATCAGCCATAAACTCGATGAGATTCGTGAACTGTGTCATCACGCCACGGTGCTGCGCAATGGTCGCGTGGTGGGTCAGGCCGTTCCGGCGGAGCAAAGCTCCGATTCTTTGGCTCGTTTGATGATTGGGGAAAATCTTTCGACCTGCCAATTCAGGACTTCCATCGCGGGAGAAAAAATGCTCAAGGTACGAAATTTGAATCTGGCGGCCATTGATCCTTTCGGCACGGCGCTTGAAAATATCCATTTTTTTGTGCGAAGTGGGGAGATACTGGGTATCTCCGGGATATCAGGCAACGGACAGAAAGAACTGCTGGCTGTTCTTTCTGGGGAAACGCGCATAGCCAAACCCAAGGTCATCCATATCGATGGCTGTCCAGCGGGAAAGATGGGGCCGGCTGAAAGACGCAGGCTTGGCCTTTCGTTTGTTCCCGAGGAACGACTGGGTCGTGGTGCAGTGCCTGATATGTCTCTGGAACTCAATGCCTTGCTGACCACTACGCATAAACATGGTTTGCAACGCCACGGGTGGATTCGTTTTTCTGCGGTGCGTCAGTTCGCTTTGCAGATTATCGAGCAATTCGGGGTGAAAAGTTATGGGCTAAACGCTTCGGCGGCTAGCCTTTCGGGCGGAAATCTGCAGAAATTCATCGTGGGCCGCGAGATACTTCTGGCTCCGCGGGTAATGATTGCAGCTCAGCCGACCTGGGGCGTGGATATCGGAGCCGCTACCGTGATTCGCCAGGCATTGCTTGATCTCAAAAGCGAAGGTGTGGCGGTTCTGGTTATATCCGAAGAACTTGATGAGTTGATGACAATATGCGATCGCATTACGGTCATCGCCAATGGAAAACTCTCGCCGATATTACCTGTCTCGGAAACCTCTACTGAGCATCTGGGGCGCTGGATGGGCGGTGATTTTACCACCAACGCGGAGAGCAATCCGCATGTTTAGGCTTGATCCCCGTCAGATGCCTTCCACCATGATGAAACTTGTTTCCCCCTTGATTGCCGCGATGCTGATGTTGGGAACCGGTTTCTTGTTATTTATGCTGCTGGGCAAGGATCCCGTTCAAGCACTGTATCTGTTTTTTATTGACCCTTTAAGCAACCGCTACGGCATCGGAGAATGGCTGCTCAAGGCAACGCCGCTCACATTGTGCGCTATAGGGCTCGTCATCGGCTTTCGCGCCGGCGTGTGGAATATAGGTGCTGAAGGTCAGCTCATCATCGGCGCGCTGGCGGCAGGGGGCGTGGCGCTTTTTTTGCCCGTCGCGCCGGGATTTCTCCACATTATGCTGGCGCTGGCAGCCGGTATGCTTGGCGGACTGCTGTGGGCAGCGATACCGGCTTTTCTGCGTACACGTTTTCATACCAACGAAATTCTGGTCAGCCTGATGCTGGTATATGTAGCAGGGCTTTTGCTGCTTTATTTTGTCAACGGCCCATGGAAGGATCCTGATGGGTTCAATTTTCCGCAATCGGCCATGTTCGAACCGGATGTGATGCTGCCCTTGCTGACAGATGACATGCGTGTGAATCTGGCTTTTCCAGCGGCGATCCTGTTGGCGTTCATAGCCTGGATTTTCTGCTATCGAACCATAGCGGGTTATCGGATGCAGGTGAACGGAATGGCGCCGGGAGCAGCGGGATGTGCTGGTTTTGAGCAAAAAATAACCATCTGGCTGGCACTGATGATCAGTGGGGCGAGCGCCGGGCTCGCGGGCGCCGCGGAGGTGTTGGGTCCGATCGGTCAATTGCAGCCCAATATATCTCCGGGATATGGCTTCGCCGCCATTATTGTGGCTTTTGTTGGCAGGCTTCATCCTTTGGGCGTTATTCTGGCCAGTCTTTTATTATCCTTGTTGTACCTGGGCGGGGAAAACGTGCAAATCCAGTTGTCATTACCCTCAGCTATCACCAGTTTGTTCCAGGGCTTGCTGCTGTTTTATCTGCTGGCAGCTGATTTATTTGTTCATTATCGTTTGAGATTCGATCTCGCTGCCGTGCAGCGGCACAAAACTTCAACACCTGAGAAGCCAGGCTTATGACTTATGATCTTGTCCTGTCCATTTTTGTCGATACCATTGTTGCCGGAACGCCGTTGATTTATGCAGCGCTCGGCGAGCTTGTGACCGAACGCGCCGGGGTATTGAATTTGGGCATTGAGGGCATGATGCTCGTTGGCGCACTTGCCGGTTTTGCGGTTGCCTTTCACAGCGGTATTCTGGCCTTGGGTCTGCTTGCAGGCATTGCAGGGGGTATGGTGATGTCTGGAATATTCGCTATCCTGGTATTGAATTTTTTGACCAATCAAGTAGTCACGGGTCTGGCATTAACCCTGTTCGGGGTAGGATTGAGCGCTTTTGCCGGGCGAAATTATGTCGGTGAGACTCTACAGGGATTCCAGCCATTCGAGATCCCTGTTTTGGGTGATATTCCTGTGTTTGGAACACTTTTATTTAATCATGATATATTGGTTTATGGTTCGGTTCTGGTGTTGATTGCCGCTTACCGATTTTTGTATCATAGCCGCTCCGGGCTATTGCTTCGGGCGATAGGAGAAGCCCCTGAGGCAGCTCATGCCATAGGTACGCCGGTGATCAGGGTGCGTTATATGGCGATATTGTTTGGTGGCGCCATGTGCGGGTTGGCAGGCGCTTATCTATCTCTGGCTATAACACCCCTGTGGATGGAAGGCATGAGCGCGGGGCGAGGCTGGATTGCGTTAGCGCTGGTGGTTTTCGCTACCTGGCGTCCGTTAAGGTTGTTGCTTGGTGCTTATTTGTTTGGCGTGGTCACTATCCTCCAATTTCATGGACAGGCCATGGGCATCGGAGTACCAAGCGAATTTCTTTCGATGTTGCCCTATATTGCAACGATTCTGGTTCTGGTGCTCATCAGCAGGAACCCCAGAACCATCATGCTCAATCAGCCGGCTTCGCTGGGCAAGCCCTTTTTCCCTTATCAATGATCTCATCGGATCCATAGACATGAGTCATGACTGAAGCGCTAAAACCCGAGTCGCAAAATGCCGACCATAATTTCTGGTTGCGCTCGACCATGAACCTCGCGCGCCGGGCCATGTCTCACGGCAACCATCCCTTCGGCGCCCTGCTGGTCGATCCTGATGGGCTTATGCTCATGGAGCAGGAAAATGCCTTTCTTCCGCTGCGTGATCGTACCGCCCACGCCGAACGGTTGCTGGCCAGCCGCGCATGCCAACAATACCCGTTCGATTATCTCAGCCAATGCACGTTGTACGTTTCTGCCGAACCCTGCGCCATGTGTGCCGGAGCGATTTACTGGGCGGGTATCGGTGGCGTGGTCTACGGGCTTTCGGAAAAACGACTCAAGGCGATCACCGGGAACCATCCAGATAATCCTACGCTTGATCTGTCGTGCCGAACAGTTTTTGCCGCTGGGCAACATCTTGTTCGGGTGATTGGTCCTTTGCTGGAAGATGAGGCCGAAGAACCACATCGCCAGTTCTGGAAAATCCCATAACTGGCGCATGATATCGCTGTTTCAATGGTTTGTTTCGTTGATGGTTTTTTGTTCGCTGGAGCTATCTGTATGCGTTCGTTTCTGTGAGAGCGCCGGTATTATTATTGCGTTCCAGATATTCAAAAGAAAGCGCGTAAGAATGACGCACATCGGCGGGATGTTTTTCCTGATGCCGCAATATCCATTGCTGCGCATCCAAATCCGGGAAAAAGGTATCGGCAGGCAGGCGGGCATGAACCCGCGTGCGGTACATATCCCGCGCCATGGGCAGGAATTGCCGGAAAATATCCGCTCCTCCAATGATCATGAGTTGTTCATCCGGTCGGGTGATCTGGAATAGGGCTTCAATGGTGTGAATAACCTCACACCCGGAATAATCTGCTGGATGCCGACTTAATACAATGTTGCGTCTTTGCGGCAAGGCTTTGGCAATAGATTCATGGGTTTTCCTCCCCATAACCACGGTTTTGCCACTGGTAATGTGGCGAAAATGGCGCAGATCTGCGGGAAGATGCCACGGCAGGGTTCCCTGATAACCCATGCCGGCGTTTTCATCCATCGCAACGACCAGCGTAATCCAGCCTGGGCAAGGTTCGGAACTATCCATGGCGTTCAGACGGCAACCGGAGCGGGTATGCGGGGATGATGGCGATAATCACGCAGATTGAAATGGACAAAATCAAAGGCGTCCAGATCGGTGATATCAGGATCGAGCGCCATGATCGGTGGGGCAAAGGGCGCGCGCGTTAACTGGGTATCCACCTGTTCCATATGGTTTAAATAGATATGGGCATCGCCGATGCTGTGAATCAACTCGCCGGGTTTCAGATGGCATACCTGCGCCACCATCATGGTCAGCAGGGCATAGGAGGCGATATTGAATGGAACGCCGAGAAACATATCCGCGCTGCGCTGGTAAAATTGGCATGAAAGCTTTCCACCAGCGACATGAAATTGAAAAAGAATATGACATGGCGCCAGCGCCATTTGATCGATTTCACCTACGTTCCACGCGCTGACCAGCAAACGACGGGATTCGGGATGGGTGTTTATTTGCTCCATAACTTGCCGGATCTGGTCGATTACCCGGCCATCGTGGGTTTTCCATGCCCGCCACTGACGACCGTACACTGGCCCGAGTTCTCCCTGTTCATCGGCCCATTCATCCCAGATTCTGACTCCGTTCTGCTTGAGATAGGCGGTATTGGTCGCCCCGCGCAGAAACCACAGCAGTTCGTAAATCACGGATTTCAGATGCACATATTTGGTCGTGACCAGAGGAAAGCCCGCTTGCAGATCAAAACGCATTTGCGCGCCGAAAAGGCTGAGGGTTCCGGTCCCGGTGCGATCCGGTTTCTCCTGACCCTGGGTACGGACTTGTTGCAACAGAGACAGATACGGTTCCACCGACTTAGTTTCGCTTCATAGACACAGGAGGTATTCTTTGGTGATGCAGCGCCAGTCCCAGAAGAATCGCGCCGGTGATGGCCATCGGAAGGGAGAGCAATTGTCCCATGGTCATCCAGTCGAACAGGATAAAACCCAGGTGTGCATCGGGTTCACGCGCGAATTCGACGCTGAAACGAATCGCTCCGTAGATAAGCAGCGCCATCCCGGTCGGTGCCATGATGGGTCGAGGCTTGCGGGTATAGATCCATAGAATGGCAAAAAAAACCAGTCCTTCCAGTAGGGCTTCATACAATTGGGACGGGTGGCGTGCCATTGGTCCGGCTTGGGGGAATACCATCGCCCATGGCAGATCGGAGGGGCGGCCCCATAATTCGCCGTTGATGAAATTGCCAATCCTTCCGGCGCCAAGCCCGAGCGAAATCAGAGGCGCTATGAAATCACTCAGGGCGAAAAAAGCGATTCCGTGACGCCAGGAGAATAGGGCAATAACTACAAAAGCGCCGAGCAATCCGCCATGGAAAGACATGCCTCCTTCCCAGATGCGGAACAGAAGTAAAGGGTCATGGAGAAACGCATTGAAGTTATAGAAAAGCACATAGCCCATGCGTCCACCGAGAATAATTCCCAATGCACCCTGAAAAATCAACTCTTCCACCTGCCGGGTTTTGATCGGGGTATCGGCACGCCGCGCGCGCCACCAGCCCAGACCCCAGGCGAGACTGAAACCGATGATATACATCAATCCATACCACCGCACGGAAAGCGGCCCCAGTTTGAGCGCCACCGGGTCGATCTCGGGATAAATCAGCATGATATTGGACCGCCAAACCTTTGATAGGCATTTCATGGAGTGCGATGATCTCGGATGCTATGGTCAAATATCGGAGCCATCATGGATTGGCATTTATGATAACGCAATCCCTCATCTGATCCAAGCGAACGCATAACCTATCACAGGCTTTTCTGGCGCCGACTATTATGGATCCAGTCGTTCGTTTGAATACGAACAGGCTTGACAAGCCGGATCGAAGCCTGTTCCAATCAGAATCTTTATAATTGGAATCTATGCCATGGGCATGTATTCAGGGAACAGTTAATCTATGACAGGAAAAGGACATCATGCCGTTGGCATTGGCGCGGCGCTGATGAGTTATGCCGCCCTGATCGGACGGGGATACGAGGAACCCATGGCGCTGATCGCGGC
>DEIQ01000011.1:0-9424 GCA_002352565.1 Proteobacteria bacterium UBA2770
AATCGTTGCGGTAAGTTTCTTGACCCAGCAAACTCTGCCACGATTCAACAGAGAGAAGCATCTCCGGCAATGCTTCTCTTTTGAAATGCACCACCTCGGCGCTGAAATTATGGATCGCCAGTATAAACTGACCCGTATCCCGATCAAATCGAAGCACGACAAACAGCCTGGGGTCGGAATGAATCACCAGTTGTCCAGCTTCTGGATGAAATGCGGCTTGTTGTCTCCTGACATGAATCAGTTGATTCATGGCGTAAAAAATCTGATGATAACAAGTGGATGGATCATTCAATAAGCCGGTCAACTCACTCCAGTCCCATCTTCGCCTGTTGATCGAACGGGTTCTTTCGCTTTGCTCGACGCCGTAATAGTCATTTTCCGTACCCATCAGCGAATGAAAGTAAAATGCCGGGATACCCCGCAAAGCCAGCATGGCGCCATGAATACATAGAAAACGTGCGTTTTGCCATTTTCCTCGGCTGCCAATTGCATCATTAACCGCATCGATCAAGGCTATATTGATCTCATAAGGACTGGTACTTCCATCAGCCTGGCGGCGCATGGAAACGAAACCGCCACGTGCGCGCATAGCACTGATCAGTTCCTTGAATTGATCGTCATCTACGAATCCCTCAAGGGGCCTGACACCGATTCCATCGTGTGAGGCGATGAAATTAAGAAAAACGCAACCCTTAGGGGTATCAAGACAAGTATCGGCCCATTGGCTCAGAACTGTAGTCGTGCCGAAGTAGATCGCATGTAAGAGCAGCGGCGGCAAACTGAAATTGTAGACCATATGCGCTTCATCACTTTCTCCGAAATAACTGATATTTTCCTGATGAGGGACATTGCATTCGGCCACCAAAATCACATCAGGCGCCGCAATGCTTAGTACATCACGTAAAAGTTTGATAATGGCGTGGGTTTGCGGAAGATGGATGCAAGACGTTCCAGACTCTTTCCATAAATAGGGGATCGCGTCGAGTCTGAGCATGCGCGCGCCCATGCGCACATACATGAGCAGAATATCGAGGATTTCAAGCAAAACCAGTGGGTTGGCGTAATTAAGATCGATTTGATCCTCACTAAACGTGGTCCACACCAGTTTTATACCGCCAGGAGTGGTGATCGGGGTCAAAACAGGGGTGCTTCGAGGACGAACCACCAGCGCAGTATTGATTTTTTCACTGGCTTCAAGGAAATAGTTGCTCGCCGGCGGCACATCATTGACAAAATCATTGAACCACAGACTGTGGCTTGATACATGATTCAATACCAGATCAAACATCATCGTATACTTTTCGCCCAAATCATAGATATCATTCCAGTCCCCAAGAGCCGGATTGACTGTCCTGAAATCGAGTACGGAAAAACCATCATCGGAACTGTAGGGAAAAAAGGGCAGGATATGGATGGTTTCCAGCGTATCGCTCAAGTAACGATCCAGAAATTGCTGCAGAGCGTACAAATCGGGAACGCCCGGTCTTTGCACCATATCACCATAGGTGATCAGAATGACAGTCTGTTCACTCCAAATCCTGGAATCAGCCTGGGACAGGGGACGCTCTTGAACATGGGACTGAATAATTTCACGAAAACGGCTCTGGATTTTCTCTGTTTCTTCGGATCCATATAAAAATTCCAGTCGTGCGTGTATGCGGTCTTCCGCATTTGCCTGAAACGTCGCTGTTTCTCCTTTACTGCTGTGTGGCATGGTGCGTGTCATTCCCTCGAAGTGGATAGCGCGGCTTTCAAACCAGATGATCCGCTGAAAAAAGCGTCAGATCCGAACTGTTGCCGATTTCGGTTAAAGAGCCATGACTTTCCAGATACTCACGGGCGCGAATGGTAGTGACACGCCCCTTGGCGGTGCGTTGGAGCATGCCCTGCTGAATGAGATAAGGTTCAATCACATCCTCGACGGTATCTCTGGATTCTCCTAATGCAACGGATAGACTGTCGAGCCCGACCGGACCACCAGAGAAATGGGTTTTTATCACTTCAAGCAAACGCCGATCCTGATGATCAAGACCAAGCTCGTCTACTTTGAGCATATTCAGGGCTTCATGGGCATGCGCAGCGTTAATTTTGGAAATACCCCGAACTTCCACCACATCGCGCACCCGGCGTAATAAGCGGTTGGCGATACGCGGTGTTCCCCGGGCTCGAGAAGCGATAGCATGCACGCCCCCTTCTTCCAGATTCATGTGCAATATACGTGCCGAGCGCTGAATAATTAAAGCCAGAGCCTCTATGTTGTAATATTCAAGACGCTGGATAATACCGAAACGTTCCCGCAAAGGCGCGGTAAGCGCTCCTGCACGGGTGGTGGCGCCAATTAAAGTGAATGGTGGAAGCTGTATGCGCATAGAGCGGGCGCCTGCGCCCTGACCCAGCAATACGTCGATATGATAATCTTCCATGGCGGAATAAAGCAATTCTTCCACCGCCGGTTGCATGCGATGAATTTCATCGATAAACAGAACCGTTTTGGCTTCAAGTTGCGAGAGAATAGCCGCGAGATCTCCGGGCCGGGTTAAAATCGGGCCGCTGGTGACCTGGAATCCGGCGCCGAGTTCAAATGCAACCACATGAGCCAGCGTAGTCTTGCCCAGACCGGGTGGACCGAACATAAGCACATGATCAAGCGCTTCGCCGCGTAAGCGGGCAGCCTCTACAAAAATCCCCATCTGTTCCTTGACCGCATCCTGCCCCAGATATTCAGGGAAACTTTTGGGGCGCAGATTTTTATCGGCCTGGGATTCGGAAACCCCGATCCCGGGCGATAATAAACGTTCATGTTCAATATAAGAGTTCATTCCAGTCCCGCCCGCTGAATCATGGATTTAATCCGGTTTGATCGTCATTCGTTGCGCCACATGCTGTAATGCCCTTCGCACAATACTTTCTGTCGAGTCATCAGGACTCCATGTGATTCGCTCGAATAGGTCATTCACCTCGGAGCGTTGATAACCGAGCGAAAGCAGGGCCAGATGCGCTTCCTGGCGTACATTGTCGTCAGTTCCGGGGCTCCGGTGTTCTGGAACGGCCGAGCTCGCCATGGATTCCTGAAGTTCGACCACCAGTCTTTGCGCCGTTCGTTTGCCGATACCTGGAATGCGGGTCAGTGAAGCGATATCACCCGATTGAAGCACGGAGACCAATTGCGCTTCATCGAAATGACTGAGTAAGTTCAATGCCATTTTCGCCCCGACGCCAGAGATGCGCAGAAATTGCCGGAAACGCATTCGCTGCCGAGCCGAAGAAAATCCGTATAAGTATATGCCATCATCGCGCATCGCGGTATGGGTCCATACGGCCCACAGCTCGCCAGTTTCCGGCACCTGTTGGCACAGGCTCAGGGGTACCTCGACTTCATATCCGATACCCCCCACATCAAGCATGACCATGGGAGGATGGACTTGCCAGATCTTCCCCCGCAGCATGCCGATCATGATGATTTTCTCAAGCCAACAATGGCCGTAAGCGGGCTTTGAATCATATGGCATATGGCGGCAGCAAGAGCGTCGGCAGCATCTTCCGCTGGCGTTGCTGGCAAATGCAGCCAGTGTTGCACCATCTTCTGAACCTGCGCCTTATCCGCGCGACCGCCGCCGGTCACCGCCTGTTTGATCGAAGCCGGGCTGTATTCCGCAAATTCGACGCGTTGAAGGGCTGCAGCGCACATCACCACCCCACGCGCCTGACCCAGTTTAAGCGCTGAAGCCGCGCTGATGCCCACAAACGCCTGTTCCAGCACCAGAACCTCAGGGTTATAATCATGCAACAAGGCTTTAATGGCGTGAAATAAATGCGCCAGACGTTCAGGATGTGCAGCTTGTGGAAGCCGAATGCAACCACTGGCAACGTAGACAAATCCTCCCGCCTGGCGCGCCACAATTCCGAACCCGGTACGCCGGGAACCAGGATCGATGCCAATAATGCAATCCCTGCCTTGCGCCATATTAATCTACTTCGTCCAGACTTGATCAGAGGTTCCATAAGAACCGGATACCTTACAAGCTTCGTGTTAGCCTGAATTTTCCTGTAGTTCCGGCAAATCAGCATTATGATGTACCGATTGTACATCATCGAGCCCTTCCAGCTTATCCAGCATCTTTTCCAGGGTGTCGAGTCCTTCATCTGAAGGTTTGACATAAATCGTCGGTCGCTCTACCACTTCCGCGAAGATGGGATCAGCCGTTAAATCCCGCTGTAGGTTTGAAAAAACATCTGCAAATGATTCCGGAGTGGTTATGATCTCAATCGCACCATCTTCGTTGACCACTACATCTTCGGCGCCGGCATCAATAGCAAACTCCATGGTCTTTTCATCATCTGCTGGAGTCGCGTAAACAATGACGCCCATTCTTTCGAAGAGATAACTCACTGAACCATCAGAGCCGAGGTTGCCACCGTACTTGCTAAAGGTGTGACGTACTTCGGATGCCGTACGATTGCGATTATCGGTCATGCAATCGACCATGAAGGCAACCCCACCCGGCCCATAGCCCTCATAGCGAATTTCCTCGATATTGCTGCCTGAATCGCCAGTGCCGGAACCGCGTTTGACAGCGCGCTCAATGGCGTCTTTGGTCAAATTCGCTTTCAGCGCCTTGTCTATGGCAAGTCGAAGACGGGAATTGGCGGCGGGGTCTGGTCCCGAACGGGCTGCGATGGTAACTTCTCTGATCAGACGGGTGAAAAGCCCACCACGCTTGGCGTCCTGTGC
Organism: Proteobacteria bacterium UBA2770; assembly: GCA_002352565.1. Lineage (GTDB taxonomy): Bacteria > Pseudomonadota > Gammaproteobacteria > UBA2770 > UBA2770 > UBA2770. The sequence continues at coordinate 4,733 of DEIQ01000011.1, forward strand.
ATTCTTTCTATGCTGAATATTCGCCCACTTACTGTGTCCAGCCATAACTTTAAACCTGTTGGAACTCCAATGGTAACCACGCTTCAATATAGTTATTATAATGTACTTTGGTTCATTTAAACCCGATTGAGCGTACGCATTCATTGTTCAGACAATTTATTTTAATGGGAGAAACCCTGTTGAAGTATCCCGGCACCGGATGGATCAAGCATCCGCTTCATCATAGAAATATTTTGTGGATAGCTTGCTTTTTCAGCGTGTTTTTCACCATGGTGGAAGTATATAGCGCTCCCGTATCTCCAGCCGGGCCTGGCACAATAGTGATTGCAGAACCATTGTTGCCCTGGGTGGACTGGGTGCTGGAAGGGTATGAGCATTTCAATTGCCCGTTGCAATATTCTCGCAGACAATCACATCTCTGCGCCTGGCCGAATTCCCTTGCACTGAAACTGACGAATCAAGGTGGCGTATTCAGTCAAAAATGGAAGGTATATGTCCCCACCGAAATTCCACTACCCGGATCCGTAAACAACTGGCCTCAAAAAGTTCAACACAATGGCCAACCAGCGATTGTGCTGAATCAATCCGGTCATCCCGCCATCATGCTTTCAGCCGGCGATCATGAAATCAGCGGGCATTTCCAATGGCTCCGCCTGCCCGGAAAGATCATTTTGCCTCCGGAAACCGGATTACTTGACCTGACTCTGATGGGTCATGCCATAAGCCATCCCCGGTTAGATAACAATGGTACATTGTGGCTGGTTCAGCAGAATCCACCATCGGAGATCAAAACCAAAAACCACCTGAATGTCCAGACTTATCGGCGTTTCGATGATTCGACCCCCATGATTGCGGAAACCAGACTGCAACTCCATATCGCAGGCAGTCAGCGAATGGAGCGCATTGCTCATGTCATACCCGGCGGCTGGATGCCGTATGAGATCAACAGCCCTCTGCCTGCCCAGCTTGAACCGTCCGGAGCTTTGCGACTGCAAGCCAAAGCGGGGGTCTGGGATATCAATATCAAGGCTACCCTACCTGGTCCAATAGAACAACTTTCGTGGTTCGGGCTGGATCCACCCGTTCATGAAACAAAAATACAGGAGTATGTGACACAGCGCCCGGCTATCGAACCGAAAATGGAGATATGGTCATTCCAGCCTCGCCCCCAAATCAGGGTGGTTCGCATCAGCGGTGGAGTAGCGATTGATCCTCGCGAGGCTGGGGTTCCACCCGCATGGCAGCAATTTCAGGCTTATCGCATGGAACCCGGCGCGTCCCTTTCGCTTCAGGTGATGCAGAAAGGTTCCGCCGGAACTGGCAAGGCGATCTTGCATCTTGAGCGCAATCTCTGGCTCGATTTTGACGGCACCGGCTACACCTTCAGCGATCGCATCACCGGTCATGCCGGGCAGAATTACCGACTGGATGCCGGATCGACGCTCAAACTTGGCAGCATCAATAATCATGGTTTGCCGGCATTGATCACGCGCCACAGCGATACTGAAGGAGTCGAATTCAGACGAGCCGATATCCAGATAGAAGCCCGTGGCCGCCTGGAAACACCAACCCGGACTCTGCCGATTTCCGGGTGGAAAGAAACATTCCAGGATGTAGCAACCATCGTCCATCTACCGCCGGGATACCGATTGCTTGGCACTTCAGGCGTTGCGCAGTCCAACGCCAGCTGGCTGAACCAGTGGAATTTGCTGGATATGTTTCTGGTGCTGCTTCTCACCCTGGCGTCCATCCGCTTATGGGGCATTCTAACTGGCATCTGGACTGGCCTGACCCTGCTATTGTGCTGGCATGAACCTCTTGCGCCTCATTGGCTCTGGCTCAACGCGCTGATTGCAGTTGCACTGGTGCATGTCTGGCCTGAACACTCCAGTATCCGCTGGACACAGCGTTACCGTCTGCTTAGCATGGTCTTACTTCTGATCGCTCTTCTGCCTTTTATGGCGCTATCATTTCGTGATGGCTTGTTTCCGCAAATCAGCATGGGCGATCCGCAGGCGGGACACCCCTCTTCCATGACATTATCCGCAGGTCAAGGCGCGCCACAAATCCTGCGCCAAAAATCCAGCAACCATGAATACCCTCCATCATCCTTGGTCGTATCGGATGCACAATCTTTGTCGTATATCGTGGAGGTGGAGGAGGAACCTGGAGAACAGGATGATCAAATCACATCTTCAGGTCAGTCGGTTCGATTGGGATATATCCCCGGAACTCCCATTCAAACCGGACCCGGCGTACCGGACTGGTTCGGGCGCACAGTGAGCCTGAACTGGCGCACGCCAGTCAGCGAAGAACAAGCCCTTCGGCTGTGGCTGATTGGACCCGGATTCAACCTGTGCTGGCATCTCATGTCTGTATTTCTGGCAGCAGGGCTGCTATGGCGCTGGTCTGGCTTGCCCCTGCGTATAAAGATGTTTCATCATCAGTCCGTCGCGATCATTTTTGTTTTGCCAGTTCTGGGTTTTCTCGCGATGACCTCAGGTTCGACAGAGGCAAGAGCCGAGCTGCCTGATCCTGAATTGCTGGAACAGTTGCGAGCGCGGCTTCTCAAGGAACCATCATGCGCACCGCATTGCGCCCATAGCCCATGGATGCAACTACAGATCAAGCATGACACACTCGAATTGCATATGGAAATTCACGCAGCTGATGTCACGGCAATTCCGCTGCCGATAAGCCGTTCGAACTGGATTCCGCAGCATGTTAGCCTGGATGATCACCCTGCTACTGTGCATGGCGATCCAACTGGACAGTTATGGATTGAGGTGGGAGCAGGCGTTCACTCGTTGCTATTGTCGGGCGATATTGACCCGCGCCGTGAAATAAGCCTGCCATTACCGCTCAAGCCGAATCGCGTGGAAGCTGATGTTCCTGGATGGACTCTGGAAAACCTGAGCGAAACGGGTATTCCTGGAGCTGAATTATGGCTCAAGCCTGCAAGGATGAGCAGCTCTGATGAAACGCTGCCAATACGGCCCGATACAGGTTTACATCCATTTCTATACCTTGAGCGAAAAATCACCCTGGGTACGCAATGGCAAATATCCAACCGCCTGATGCGCCGCGGAGTTAGCGCCAAACCATTGCGCTTGCCCATACCATTATGGGATAGCGAATCTGTCACGTCATCAGGGGCTGAGGTCATCAATGGAGAGCTTATAGTCCATCTGGCTCCTGGGCAGCAGCAATTCCAATGGAACTCCATGCTCGAAACCAGTGAAAAAATTGAAATGGGGCTATCGGCTCAGGCCAACTGGAGTGAACACTGGACCGTTGAAGCGGGACCAATGTGGCACATGACATGGCATGGTCTTTACCCTGTCCAGAAAACGCACAAGTCAGGCCCATGGCTGCCGCAGTGGCGGGTCAGTCCTGGCGATCAAGTCACCCTGCGCATCATTCAGCCAGATTCAGTCCCGGGACGTTTCCTGACCATCAACCATAGTCAACTCACCAGCAGAACCGGGCGTTCCATGCATGATCATACTTTAAGTCTGTCACTCCGCAGCAGTCGAGGCGGTCAGCACGCGATCCAATTACCCGAAAATGCCGATGTACAAATGTTATTGATCAACGGGATAGAACAACCGCTGCCGCATGAACAGCCCCTGATGATCCCGGTTCATCCCGGATCACAGCAGGTAGTCGTCAACTGGTTGCAAGCCCACAAAGGTCGTCAATGGTGGTATGAGAATATTCCGGTGCGACTGGAACAGGATTCGGTCAATGCTCGCGTGGAAATTCAACCCCGCCAGGATCGCTGGCTGCTATGGCTGAGTGGTCCGGGATGGGGGCCTTCTGTGATTTTCTGGCCTTTGCTGCTGGTGATGGCGCTGGTATCCTATGGGCTTGGACGCATGGACTGGACACCTCTGAAAAGCCGCCACTGGTTTCTTTTATTGCTGGGTTTCAGTCAGTGTCCCATAATTTCAGCTCTTGCGGTTGTTGTCTGGCTGTTTGTGCTCGAAGCCCGGCAACGCATGGACCCTCATTCCATGAGCGCTTTGAAATTCAACGCCATGCAGACAGGTATTGGTGCTCTGAGCCTTCTGGCAGCATGGATGCTGATCGATGGCGTTCAAAGTGGTTTACTCGGGCAACCTGATATGCACATCGCCGGTGCGGGCTCAAATGCGCAACATCTGATCTGGTATATGGATCGAAGCGCGCCGGTGCTGCCCCAGCCTGTGGTTATTTCATTACCCATATGGTGCTATCGACTAGCGATGCTGCTTTGGGCCTTGTGGTTGTCCTTTGCGTTGTTAGCCTGGATGCAATGGGGCTGGCGAGCATTCGGCCATGGCGCATTTTGGCGCGCAAGGGCGAAACGAACGAAGCGGTGAAGCCGCGAGTAGTTTGCCTGGTTTACGCCTGGAACAAACTAAAAAAAGTGCTCTGGGAGGCAGGAGCAATGGGAATAAAGCGGCAACAAAGCGCTAAGGAACCTTTGAACAAGCAACATCAGAACCTGAATAGAAAGAAACGATCCAGCAGCCTGGAGCTTGATTTTGCCAGGGATTTTGCCAGGTTTTACGGGTTCAAATGGTGGGCCGTGTAGGACTCGAACCTACAACCAACTGATTAAGAGTCAGCGGCTCTACCAATTGAGCTAACGGCCCGTTCGAAGCTGCTCTTGAACGCAGTTCCCCATTATCGGCTATCCTGAAAAAA
>DEIQ01000011.1:9483-21843 GCA_002352565.1 Proteobacteria bacterium UBA2770
CGACTTCGCTCACCGCAGGCACCGAGTGCATGACTTGTTCAGAGCTTCCTCAGGAGAAAAGGAAAATTTTGAAATGAACGGAAACTGCCCCTTTGAATAGAGCGTTATGACTCAATTTCTGAACTCCATGCTGCTTGATCTGATTCAGTCTGTGTTTACCTGGACTCACCATGGAGGCTTCCCGTTGAATTTGATCGACAGGTCCTGTTTTAACCATGTCTTAGCTTATAGAAACGGGAAGGCCTTGCTGCTGATCTGGATGTTTTCCATGCTCGCGCAAGGCGTGGTTCAAGGAGGTCAGGCTATTCGTTGTGGAGATTTATCCATCCCGTTGACCCGGGAGATGATCATCGACCGGGCCTTGTGTTCACACCCGGACATTCGCATACAAGCAGCTGTTAGAAGGCAATACGCAGCCGATGTAGATGCAAGCATCGCCCGGCAGAGACCGACGGTGCAGGCAAGCGGGCAATGGAGTCGACGCGATACGGATATAGCCGGGTTCGATACCGATACCAGTGAAACATGGGACGCTCGTTTGGATCTGGCATATCTGCTGTGGGATTTCGGTGAACAACATGCACAGGTTGAACAAAGCCGATGGTTGCTCATGGCGCAGAATCATTATTTCGATACGACAGTGGCTCAGGTTGTCAGCGAGGTATTGCTGTCTTACTATGATGCATTACAGGCACTGGAAAATCTTGAAGTGAGCCGCATGCGGCTCAACAGGCACTATATGCTAAGCCGTATCACGCATGAGCGTCACCGCGTGGGCGAGGATTCTGCGCTTGAGCCTGCCCAGGCGGATTCGGCTCTGGCGCAATCAAAACTTGAATGGTCGCGCGCAGAGAATCAGTGGCGTCAGAGTCAGGCCAATTTGAACGAAAGGCTCGGCCTATCGGCCAATGAATCGCTGAATCTGGCCCCGCAGGAATGGAACGCCAATGATCTTGAACCTTTATCCGACCTGTCCGCCTGGATGGCGCAGGCTTTACGCCAGAGGCCGGAACTCGCGGAAGCTAAAGCCCGAGTGGAGGCGGCGCGCAGTAATTATGAGGCGCGGCGTCGTGCCCCATGGCCGGAACTTTCCTTCACCTCGGGTTGGGGCTATACCGACAGCGGTCGCGATGATCCATACCGCAACTGGCGCGCCGGATTGAATATTGAAATTCCGATGTACGCTGGTGGTCGGTATCGGGCTGAACGCCAAAAAGCCGAAGCCTCATTGAGCGAACAGAAAAGCCGTTACCTGAGGTGGGAGCAGGTTATCAGCGCCGAAGTGTGGCGCGCCTATTTTGCATGGCGCACGGCATGGGATGAATTATCCCCGTCAGAGGACTGGCTGAGTTCTGCTCGCCATACCTATCGGATCAGTCTCGGACGCTATGAAGCCGGTGAAGGAGAATTGCGCGATGTGCTGGATGCTCAGCTTGTATTGTTTGAAGCCGAACGCAACCAAACGGTCATACATTACGACTGGAGGCGTGAAAAAGATGCGCTCGCCATGGCAATAGGCGCATTGCCTTCGATTTCGGAGAAGCCCAAGCCATGAAACGAATGGGGTTTGTCATTGCAGCTGTAGTTTTAGCGGGTGCAGGTTTATGGTGGATCACGCACCGTTTCACTGATCAAAATTCCTCAAATGCACATCAGTACCTTACCGAAGCAGTTGATCGGGGCGGTGTGGTGGCTTCTATTGAAGCCATGGGTTCGCTTGAGCCGGTCGAACTGGTACGTGTCGGCGCCCAGGTGAGTGGAAGGATTATTGCCGTGCATGTCGATTTCAACGATCCGGTTGTCAAAAATCAGTTGCTGGCGCAAATCGATCCCTCCGTTCCCGAAGCCACGTTGAATCAGAATACGGCGCAATTGGCTTCAAGAAAGGCTGAATTGACGCGGGCTCAAGCTGTTTATCAGCGTATTTCCGTGCTGTATCGGCAGGATTTTGTCTCAACCAGGCAATATGATCAGGCGCAGCGTGATTTGGATGTAGCGCAAGCTGAAGTGGATAGGGCTCAGTATATTGTGGATCAGGCCAGGGTCAATCTGGGATATGCCAGTATTACTTCACCGATTGATGGCGTGGTGGTTACGCGCGAGATTGAAGAAGGGCAAACCGTCGCCAGTCAGTTTGAAACTCCTGTGCTTTTCACCATAGCCCGCGATATGGAACACATGCAGATTGATGCCCAGATTCCAGAAGTGGATATTGGTAAAGTCAAACGTGGCGCTCGTGTGACCTTTGAGGTCGATGCCTATCCGGATGAAACTTTCGACGCTCATGTGGAACAGGTTCGGCTCGATCCGGTAGTCGAGCAAAATGTCGTGACTTATCACGTAATCGCTGAGGCCGGAAACCGGGACGACAAGCTGCTTCCCGGCATGACGGCTCATGTTCACATCATTACCCATGAGCGAGCTGATGTATTGCGTGTTCCTTCTGCTGCATTGAGATTTACGCCACCCGAGCAGCAAGCTGCTGAAGATGCGGCGGTCTGGGTCTGGAGTGATGATCGTTTGCGAAGAATATCGATTGAAACCGGCATCAGCGACGGTCGGTATTTCGAAATCGTCCATGGAAATCTTGTAGAGGACGATGAGGTCGTTGTGGGGATGAATCCGAATGGCTCTGAATCTTCGTCCCGATTTTCCATTGGTTTCTGAGCCGGATCCGCTGATCGTTATGCGCGGACTGAGCCGGGAGTTTTTACGCGTCGGACAGGAACCACTGGTCGTGCTGGATGAAGTCAATCTGACGATACGCAGTGGGGAATTTGTCGCTATCACCGGGCCTTCCGGGTCAGGGAAATCCACACTGATGTATATCATGGGGTGCCTGGATCAGTCCAGCGGGGGTGAATATCTGTGGCATGGACAGCATATTCATCAAATGACGCCAAAACAATTGGCATATCTGCGCAATCACGATTTTGGATTTATTTTTCAGTCCTTTCATTTGCTACCGCGATTGGTTGCATGGGAAAATGTTGCGTTGCCGCTGATTTATAGCGGGGTGTCGAGAAAGCAGCGCAAGGAAAGGGCATGCGAGCTTCTGGATCGGATCGGCCTGGGCGATCGTCTTGAGCATTTCCCTTCCCAGCTATCGGGGGGGCAGCAGCAGAGAGTGGCCATTGCCCGGGCTTTGATTAATCAGCCGACTTTGATTCTGGCCGATGAACCAACCGGCAATCTTGATAGTCGCACCAGCGTGGAAATCATGGAGCTGTTGCGCAATTTGAATGACCAAGGCGCCACGCTTGTCATGGTCACCCATGATGGATCGTTGGCGGCCATGGCGCATCGCCAGGTAGAAGTGATTGATGGAAGGATCGCGCGCGATGTTTTACTTAAGGGAATCCCTGATTAAGTCATGAACCCGGTTCTTGCGGCCCTTATGTCCAGCTTCATTGTTGATAATCTTCGCAATAGCCCTGCTATTACGCGCGATTGTCGTCTCGAATCTGAACATGGGGAACCACCATCACTTTCGCCCGGACTTGATCAGAGGTTCCTAAGCACTAAATCATGTTACCAGAACTGATCATCCAGGCATGGCGTTCTCTGCTTGGCCATCGCTTGCGCAGCATACTGACTATGCTGGGTGTTTTGATCGGGGTAGCTGCGGTGGTGGTGATGCTCGGTATCGGGCGTGGCGTTCGTATAGAGGTGGAGCGCTCCATCACCAGTCTTGGCAGTCGGCTGTTGATCATCGTTCCCGGATCAGCGAGTTCAGGTGGGCGGATGCTGGGCGTGGGAACACGACCAAGTGTCACCATCGCTGATGCTGAGAGCATCGCTGATCTTGCCTCAATTACCATGGTGGCGCCGGTAGTTCAGCGCTCAATCCAGGTGGTTGGTGGTGAGAGCAATTGGCAGACCAGCGTCATGGGAACCACGCCAGCCTACTTCAAGATCCGGGACTGGCCGACGCAGCAGGGGGGGATTTTGACCAGGGATGAAAATGAGCGCGGCAAAAGGGTTGCCGTATTGGGTTCCAGGGTCGCTGAAGTTTTATTTGGTGACCAGGTGGCTGTTGGACAAAGCATACGGTTGGGGCAATTGCCGTTTCTTGTGATTGGTGTGCTGACTACCAAGGGGCAGGCAGGAGGTCGGAGCGAGGACGATGTGGTAATGGTTCCTCTGACCACGGCGCAACGTCAGCTCAAGGGTACACTTTTCCCTGGTCGGGTCGATTATATTATGGCTCAGGTGCGCCCGGAAGCCGGACTGGATGAGGCTCAGGAATCCGTAAAGAACATCATGCGCACAAATCATGGACTTGCCTCTGGCAAGGACGATGATTTTATGATCCACAATATGGAAGCCGCTGCCAAGGCATTTCAGCGCACCATGCGTTCTTTCTCGATTCTTCTGGGAGCGATTGCTTCCATTTCACTGTTGGTGGGTGGTATCGGAATTATGAATATCATGCTGGTTTCGGTGACCGAACGCACATCCGAGATCGGTCTGCGTATGGCGATTGGGGCTAGAAATATTCATATTCTCATACAATTTCTGGTGGAGTCTGCCTTGCTGTCGTTTATGGGGAGCATCGCGGGTCTGATACTTGCTGTGCTTAGTGCTTACGCCATCGCCGTGGGATTGAAAACACCGGTTGCATTAACCTTGACATCCATGCTGTGGGCGTGCGCAATTGCCGCTATGATAGGGATTGCTTTTGGTTATTATCCGGCGCGCAGAGCCTCAGCACTGACGCCAGCGGAGGCGCTGCGTAGTGATTGAACACGGGATCAAAGGGCATTTCGATCTTAAACCTCTGATTAAGCCATAAACCCGGTGCCTGCGGTGAGCGAAGTCGAACCCGCTTGCGGCTCTTATGCCGAGCTTCTTTGTTGCCAATCTCCGCAATAGCCCTGCTATTACGCGCAATTGTCGTCTCGAATTTAAACATGATGAACTACACCTGAGCTTCGCCCAGACTTGAGCATAGGTTCCTTGAAATCATGTTACCATTACACAAATAATTGTATTTTTTGATCCAACGGATAGGGTGAATTTAAATGAAGAACCAACGACTTATTGGTCGAATAATGCTTGGAATGATGGTCATGGTCGCCTGCTGTGGTTCAGCTTCTGCAGTAGAGGTTTATCTCGGCGATGGGCGTGTCTTCGTGCCACATAAGGGCGTGCGCACTTCTGGTCCAACGAGGCGTGGCATCGGTTTTCCAAGGCTGGGTATTTATTTTCCGCCCCGAAACTTGCCAGGTGTCTGGCCTGATACCAGCAAGGGCTTTGATGATAGAACCCAGCGCTGAACGCGCATGAATATTGGATCTGATCCGGGATGACAAAGGTTGTCTTGCTGCTCGGGAATCGACGTCAATAAAGACTGCGCCATGCACGGCAGTTGGATTGGGTTTGTTTGTTGTGTGTACGCTTTGTTCTCATTAGGGAACCTTATGATTAATTCATGAACGCGCATCCTGGATTCCTTATGCCTGGTTTCTTCATTGTAAGTCTTCACAATAGCCTGCTATTATGATCGGTTATCGCCTCGAAATCTGAATATAAGGAACCACGAATCTATTTCGTCCATTATTAATCAGAGGTTTCTTAGGTTCGATGTTGGTTCTTGATGGGCGAACTTTATTGGTGCTAATTCATCGCTTGAGTCCGGCAGACACTCGATCAAATTTTGGTGAATGCGAGGATGGATGCTATGTTCCATGCTGGTTTGAGCAGGTAGAATCATTTTTTGAAAAACAGTTTAATCATCGAACGATGAGCAGGAGAAAGATGCATGCGTGCAGACGGTCGTATGGAAAATCAGTTGCGCAAGGTGGAAATACAGCGCCATTATATCCCTCATGCTGAAGGTTCGGCGCTGATTCAATACGGTAATACTCGGGTGATCTGTACGGCGTCCGTGTCCGAGCGGGTTCCAGGATTTTTGCGAGGAACCGGTCGCGGCTGGTTGACCGCAGAATACTCGATGCTGCCCCGGGCGACGCATGATCGTAACGAACGTGAAATTACCCGCGGCAAACCTCATGGCCGCAGTCAGGAAATACAGCGCTTGATCGGTCGCAGCCTGCGCGCTGCGGTTAATGTCGCCGCACTTGGCGAGCGCAGCATCATTGTGGATTGCGATGTGATACAGGCAGATGGCGGAACCCGCACCACATCAATTACCGGTGCTTTTGTTGCGCTCGTAGACGCGGTAACCCATATGATGCAACGTAGAAGTCTGTCTGAGAATCCTGTTCATGGTCATGTGGCGGCTGTTTCAGTGGGTATTGTCAGAGGAGTTCCGGTGCTTGATCTGGATTACCGCGAAGATCAGGAAGCGGAAACGGATATGAATATCGTGATGAACGATCTTGGACACTTCATTGAAATCCAGGGAACAGCGGAAGGTCACGCTTTTCGCCGGAGCGAACTTGACGCTATGCTTGATCTGGCGAATAACGGGATTATGGAATTGATCGAAATTCAAAAAAATGTTTTGGCCGAATCATCTGGCCGACGAACATGAAACGGGTGGTTGTGGCGAGTCGTAATGCGGGCAAGCTTGATGAGATCAGCCGGATCCTTAAACCCTTGGGCTGGACGCTGGATAAACTTCCCGATGCTATGCCAGAAACCGGGGAAACCGGCGCCAGTTTTGTGGAAAATGCCCTGATTAAAGCCAGGGCTGCTTCAGCGTATACCGGACATATGAGCCTGGCCGATGATTCAGGGTTGGTTGTTCCCGCCCTTGGCGGACGCCCGGGTATCCATTCCGCCCGTTTCTCGGGATCTCACGCAGACGACCCTGCGAATATCCGACTGTTGATTGAATCCATGCGCCATCTTAGTGGAGTACAGCGTAAAGCCTATTTTTGCTCGACAGTGGCGTGGGTGAGATTTGCGCAAGATCCTGATCCTTTGATTTGTCAGGGCCGGTGGTATGGATGGATCATGGAATCCTCTCAAGGTCATAGTGGGTTTGGTTATGATCCGGTTTTTCGCGCCCACGAAACCGATTGTTCGGCAGCTCAGTTGCCGGATAATGAAAAAGACCGGCTAAGTCATCGCGGCAAGGCATTGCGGCATCTGAACGAAGTGTTGATTCAGATGGAAGATGATTACTTTGCATAAAGGAACCTCTAAACAAACCTGGATGAAGGTTCCCAAACCTGTTTTCTGTCACCCAAGACATGGATGATGTATCCATCCATCTATATCTACCAAAGCAATCGATGGGTTTGAGAAAATGACGCAACGTTCCGTTGTCATTTCCCTTGAAGCCATCCTGTTGACGATCATCGCTGATGAACCGTATGTTTTGACCGTTTCTTCAACCGATTTTCTGCGGGAGTTGCATGTAACCCTTGATCATGATCCATGGCATGGACGTTGCGGCTTCCCCGCTGGTTTGCTGGATCCCACGCAACTGACAGCACTGGAGCGCCTGGTGCATGCTCGGGTAGTGCGTCAGACTGGCGTTCATCCCGGCTACCTGGAGCAGCTTTATACCTTTGCTGATCCGGAAAGGATGCCTGGTGATGATCATGGGCTGCGTCTTATATCTATCGCTTATCTTGGTTTGTGTCCTTATCAACCTTTTCGGTCGGGAAAGGGGGCGGCATGGCACAGAGTATATGGCTATCTGCCTTGGGAAGACTGGCGTTGCGGGGAACCACAGGTAGTGCGCGAAAATATGCGGCCCCACCTGACAGCGTGGCTTTCAAGACAGGAAACTCGACCCAGGTTCAGCGAGCTTAAGGAGCGGATGGAAATGGCTTTCTTTCATGAAGGCGAACCATGGGTGCCCGAGAGAGCGCTAGAGCGTTATGAACTGCTTTATCAATCTGGTTGCGTCGCTGAATCCGAGCCCCAGGCTCAGGTTCAGGGCATGGGGAAACCCATGATTATGGATCACCGGCGTATGCTCGCAACGGCACTGACTCGAATTCGGGGAAAGATAAAATACCGTCCGGTTGTTTTTGAACTTCTGCCCAATCAATTTACGCTTTTCGGTCTCCAGCATGTGGTGGAGGCACTTTCCGGGATGAAGCTGCATAAACAAAATTTTCGCCGTCTCATGGCCGAAGCTGGTTTGGTTGAAGAGACCGAAAAAACGACCACGGCTACTGGCGGGAGGCCAGCGCGACTTTACAGATTCCGGCGCGATGTTTTGCGTGAGCCGGTATCGCCGGGTACTTTTCACGCTCAGCGCTTCCATTTTCGCTGATGTATGCTATATTATACTCATGTTGAGCATAAGTTGTCATATTATCATAATGCTACGCGGGAATAACCATGAACAGCACGCATCCCCTTCTCAACCGTCCGGATAACGGGCGGCTTCCGCCTTTTGATCAGGCGCTTCAGGCGCGTCTTTCACCTGTTTATGCACGGTTGGAGCGTTTTATACCGCCCATGGAATGGGCAGTTCATGCGCCTTATATTGCGGCGATTCAGGAGTGGAAACGTGCGAGAAACGCGATCATTCTTGCCCACAACTACCAGACGCCTGAAATATACTATGGCATTGCTGATTTTACCGGAGATTCTCTGGCGCTGGCGCAGAAAGCGGTTCAGACCGATGCTGAGGCTATTGTGATGTGCGGTGTGTATTTTATGGCTGAAACTGCCAAAATGCTCAATATGGATAAAACAGTTTTGATTCCTGACTCTGACGCGGGTTGTTCGCTGGCGGAATCCATCACAGCGGAAGATGTGCGCTTGCTGAAACAGCGTTATCCAGGCGTTCCGGTAGTGGCCTATGTCAATACCAGCGTCGAAGTTAAGGCTGAGGTCGATATATGCTGTACCTCGGGCAATGCTGTGGAGGTCGTTGAATCGTTGGGCAGCAAGGATGTGATATTCCTGCCCGATCAGTATCTTGGACGCTGGGTAGCCAGCCAGACTGATGTGAATATGATTATGTGGCAGGGTTCATGTGAAGTACATGAAAGGTTCAGAGCGGAAGACCTGCGCGCTGTGAGACGTCAATATCATGAGGTTGAGATTTTGGCGCATCCCGAGTGTCCGCCGGGTGTGCTTGAAGAGGCTGATTTTACCGGATCAACTGCCAGGATGATTGAATATGTGGATCAGCGACGTCCCTCAAGGGTGGTTTTGATCACCGAATGCTCTATGAGCGATAATGTAGCGGTCGAGTTCCCTGATATTGAATTTATAAGGCCCTGCAATCTGTGTCCGCATATGAAGAAAATTACTTTACCCAAAGTGCTTTCTTGTCTGGAAAATATGGAACCTGCGGTTCAAATCTCTCCTGCTTTGGCGGAAAGGGCCAGAAAGTCGGTCGATAAAATGCTCGCCATAAACTCTGGGCCGGTTCATATCGAAGATGCGCCGTTCAGACAGAGGATGACTGGCTAACAAATCAGAGTTAGAGTGGAGCGCGTACAGATTTCGCTCTGCACTCGGTCATTTGGCAAGGACTTTGAGCAAACGGTCTTGTGCAACAGTATGAGTGGATTTGGGTATTGCGTTATACCCTGTAAAGTCCATTGACAGGGCCAGGTCCGTGGCCGATAGCAAGGCCATGCTGTATGGCTTCAGTGATAAACCGTTTGGCTTCCCGTACCGAATGTTCGAGTGGTCGCCCATGAGCCAGATGGGCTGCGATGGCGCTGGCAAAGCTGTCACCGCCACCATGGGTGTGCGGCGATGGGATTCTCTCTGTTTCAAAATATTGGTAAGCGCCATTATGATAAAGCACATCGGTGGCTTTGTCGGTTTCCATGTGACCCCCTTTCAATAAAACGGCTTTAGGGCCAAATCGCATCAGTGTGTGACAGGCTTTTTCTGCCTGCGCGAGCGTTGTGACAGTTTCGCCGAGCAGCCGCTCGGCCTCGGTTGCATTGGGGGTAATCAGATCAGCCATGGGGAACAGTTTTTCCAGCATGAGGTCGATGGCGTTTTCGTCCAGCAATCGGTGACCGGTCTGGGAGTAAATCACCGGATCCACGATCAGCGGTAACGGTCTGAGTTTGGAGCAGGCTTCAATGACGGCCTCAATAATGGCGCGATTGGCCAGCATCCCCGTTTTAATGGCGCGGATCTTCATATCTTCAGAGATAGCATTGATTTGAGATGTAACCATGTTGGCCGGCAGGGTATGTACCGCTTGCACCCCCAGAGTATTCTGCGCGGTTACGGCGGTTATGGCAGTGGTGGCGAAAGCACCCATGGCGCTAATCGCCTTGATATCAGCTTGAATTCCTGCTCCACCTCCGGAATCACTACCGGCGATGACTAAAACCACCGGGGGGGAATGAATGTCTGGAAAGCTCATGGTTATGGAACCTTGGATTCAGACGCCATGGGGAGGATCCTTGTTTGCCGTTTTCGGATATGGAATTGGACAGCCTTCTCTCGCTGAAGAAAGAGGATTCCTGAAGCTTATATAGCATAAAAAAGCATTGCGTGTCTTGCTTGATGCTTTTTACGCATCAAGACTTTGTTTTCGGTTTTCATAACGCTATGATACACAAGGTGTATCAGCATCGGATCGTGACGTAAAGTTCGAAACCGGCATCCCTGTTTATTTGCTATGCGAATGATTGCAGAGTAAAAATTGCGTCAAATCAAGAGGTAGACAGGTGTTAAGTTTGTATGAGTGGTGGAAGCGGGTGTATGAAACAGCTGAACGTTTTCGCCGCGATCTTGATCTGGGAAATCTGGCACTTTACGCCACCAGCCTGATCTATACTTCGATTCTGTCATGTGTACCACTTCTGGCTTTTGCTTTTTCAGTGCTTAAAGCGTTTGGAGTGCACACCCGGCTTGAATCACTTCTTACAGCCTTTTTCTCTCCTTTAGGCCCTCAATCCGAGCAATTGGTCATTCAAATGGTCGGATTTGTTAATCAACTCAAGGTCGGTGTTCTTGGTTCTGTCGGATTGGCCTTTTTGCTGTATGGGGTTGTTGCTCTGATCTCCAAGGTGGAGCGGGCATTCAATATGATATGGCAGATTGAACAGTCGCGCAAACTGACACGCAAATTTTCGGATTATCTAAGCGTACTGCTTGTCGGACCACTGCTTGTGGTATCAGCCATGGGATTGAGTGGCACGATTCTGAATAATAATATCATCCAGCAGATTATCGCGATTGGCCCAACCAGCAGCGCAATCTCCATTGGAGGGCAGTTTCTGCCGTTTTTTCTGATCAGCCTGACATTTGCCTTTATTTACGCTTATCTGCCGAACACGCGAGTTCGTTGGCGCCCGGCCTTGCTGAGTGGCGTCATCGCTGCTGTCTTATGGAAAATCGTCGGTTTTATTTTTGCCCAATTCATAGTTTCGAGTACCCGGCTGGACGCTATATATTCCAGTTTTGCCGTGGCCATTCTGGGTTTGAACTGGCTTTATGCCAACTGGATGGTATTATTGATCGGAGCAAAAATCTGTTTTTATCTCCAAAATTCGGAATATTTATCTGCGCGGAATTCAGCGCATTCTTTCACCTCAGGCATGCAGGAAGGACTTGCGTTGGCAGTCGTGCATCTGATCGGCGAGCGGTTTTATTCGGCAGAACCAGCTTATAATATACAGGAAATCGCTCTCAAATTGCGTGTGCCGGTTACCTGGGTTCATCAAACGATCGAAATATTGATCAAAGCAGGGTTTGTGCTGATGACAGAAAGTGGGCTTTGTTTGCCCGCCCGCTCTCTGGCTACTATCAGGATCTACGATGTTCTCGCGCGTACACGTTTTGGCATCGACGGCCAAAAAGATGGTTGCGCGTTGCCTCAGGCAACGTGCGAAGTGATGGAAAAACTCGAAAGGTTGCGTGCCGAGGCTATAGGTGGGCAAAATATACTGGCATGGATCACCGAGGGGAATAACAGCGATCATAAGAAAAGTTATTCTGGAACTGAGCTAAAGAAC
Organism: Proteobacteria bacterium UBA2770; assembly: GCA_002352565.1. Classification (GTDB taxonomy): domain Bacteria; phylum Pseudomonadota; class Gammaproteobacteria; order UBA2770; family UBA2770; genus UBA2770. The sequence continues at coordinate 21,354 of DEIQ01000011.1, forward strand.
CTTTAGAATAACCCCTGACAGGCTGTCAGGTAAAAGAAAACCCTGAAGAGAAATTTATTATTTTAATCAAGGCTAGAGGAGACATAAGATGTCTTTAGAAAAGCACGATCTGGTGCATGATCTGCCGGAATATAGGGAACGCATTCACCAGTTAAAGTTGGAGGATCACCATTTTGCGCGCCTGTTCAAGGAATATCATAATCTCAATCACGAGGTGCGCCGGATAGAGCAGGGTGTTGAAAATACCTCGGACGTTTACCTTGAAGACCGCAAGAAGGTTCGCTTAAAGCTTAAAGACGAGCTATATAACATTATCAGGGGCTGAAGAATCCTTATTGAACCACTACCAAGGATTAATTTGATCAGGGCGCCAGGGGGCGTTCTCAATTAGCTTGTTATTTTAAGCGGTTTTCATTTAGCATTCTGGCTTTGTAGTGATTTTCAAAGGATGAAAATGGCCAGAATATCTCTTCGTGATGACCAATGGGAA
>DEIQ01000016.1 GCA_002352565.1 Proteobacteria bacterium UBA2770
AGCCGCTTAGCAGGAATCGCCGTCATTTAGAGCGGTGAGGATGTCAACAAAACCTATCCGGGCAACGAGCAAATGATACCTAACCACCATTGTGGATGAACTGCTTGACGGGAATCCGGTCGAACTCGTATCATCCTGAACGCCAGGTTCCACGGAACCTGTAGATTCATTCTGGACGAAGCTCAGGTATGGTTCCTTGTGTTCAAATTTGATGCAAGCAAGCCATCACTATTCCACTGCCAGATTTGATGTACTATCTTGTTGCTTGTTTTTATCAAGCCAGACCAGCATCGCAGGCGTGAAAAGCAAAGTGATCGGGGTCGTGATAAAAAGCCCACCTGCGATGGCAGTAGCCAGTTGAACCCAGTATTGGGTGACTGGCGCACCGATATAGAAATCTCTGCCGATAATATCGATAGTGACGGAAAAAACCATGGTCAACAAACCAATGACCGTGGTCAATGCGGTCAGAAACACCGGGCGCATGCGTTGCGCACCGGTACGCAACGCGGCATCGATGGGTTCAATGCCTTTTAGTCGCATTGCATTATAGGTATCGATTAAGACAATATTATTGTTGACCACGATTCCGGCCAACGCCAGAATGCCGATTCCGCTCATCACCAGCCCAAATGGTTCTCCCCGGATCAATAAACCCAGCAAAACCCCGGCTGTTGAAAAAATAATCGCTGACAATACCAGTAGCGCCTGCAAAAAACTGTTAAGCTGGGTCACCAGAATCAGCACCATGAAGAACAGCCCGAGAAAGAAAGCGAGAACGAGGAAGTTTCCCGCTTCCACCTGATCCTTGAATTCCCCTTTGAGCGAAATTTCAACACCTTCCGGTAAATCGAACTCAGGAATGTTGTCATTGAACCTGGCCATCTGATCGTCTACCAAAAACCCCTGCGCCGCATCAGCTTTAACAGTATAGGCCGGATTCCCGTCCACCCGTTTCAGCACACCTACGGCTGGCACAGGATTGATGGTAATGAAGTTGCTGATGGGTACCAGTCCATGGGTTGTGGTAAGGCGCAAACGTGCGAGTTGCCCCAGATCACGTTGGTTTAGATCATATCGCATACGCATATCGACCTCCTCATCGGTAAAATCCGGACGATAAGTTCCCACCAGAGAGCCATCACTGAGAACAAGAACGGTTTGTGCTAAAGTCATAACATCAGCGCCATAACGCGCCATCTCCTTACGGTCGACTATAAGTTCAAGTTCCACGCCAGGCACAGGGCGATCATCTTCAACATCAACGAAGCCACCCATTTTCGACATCCGCTCGCGTACCAGTTTCAAGCTGGGGAGCAAATGCGCACGCTGGCGACTCGATATCTGGACGATAATGGGTTTTTCTTGACCCAAGCCGACATCCTGTTTGCGCAACTGCAATTGAATCCCGGGTATATCTGCTATGCGTGAGCGGATGCGTCCGATGATTGCTTCAGCCGGAGGGCGCTGACGCCAGTCGATTAGTTCCAGCTGAATGATACCGACGACATCTTCGGCATAATCTCTTTCAATCCTCGCCTGCTGACCACCGATAGTGCGCGCATAAACGGTTTTGATGGCATCAATTTGCCCCAGACGACTTTCCACCGAGCGAACCAATTGATCGGATTCCCAGATGGACAGATTCCCACGTGCCTGAATCTGCAACTGGAGAAAATCCGGTTCCACGTCGGGAAAGAATTCCAGCCCGCGACCAAAAGCACCATAGATCATATACGAAGCAATCGTGGCGATAATGGCGATGAGCAGGGTATGCAATGGATGACGGCAGGCTCGTGCCAGCCAACGTATATAGATGGCCGTGACACCCTTGAGCGAAGCAAACCGCCCTTCCTCCGCCGCCATAACCTGCTCCACAGCCCCCGGATTGGCGACACGGCGCGGACCGACCAAGGTTCCCAGCACGGGAATAAAGACCAACGCCATCATCAGGGAAGCCAGAAGCGTTACAATCACCGTAGTGGGAAGAAAAATCAGAAATCTGCCCACCATGCCGGGCCAGAAAAGCATCGGAAAAAAAACAGCCAGCGTTGTCGCAGTAGAGGAAATGATCGGCCAACTCATACGCTGGGAGGCTCGAAGAAAAGCATCCCTGCGCTCCATTCCTTGTGCCAGGTAACGATCTGCCAGCTCCACGACTATGATGGCGCCATCCACCAGCATGCCCACGACCAGAATCAAAGCAAAAAGCACCACAATATTCAGCGTATAGCCCATGGCATTCACCGCCAGTATGCCAGTAAGAAACGAACCGGGGATGGCAAGCGCTACCAACAACCCGGCTCTTATACTCAAAGCTCCGAGCATAGCCAGCAGGACGAGCAGTATGGCGCTTAACACATTATTCTGCAGATCACCGAGCAGATCGCTAATAGATTCAGCCAGATCCTGCATATAGGAAATTCGCAAGGCTTCCGGCCAGTTTGCTCTTTCCGCCTCAATTATGGCTCGAGCGGCATAAACGGTATCAATAATATTAGCTCCGTCACGCTTACGGATCTCCAGAGCCACTGAGGGTTGCCCGTTGATACGGGCGATGCTTAGCGGATCCTTGAAAGTTTGACGAACTTCGGCGATATCTCCCACGGTCACCACGGTACCGTTGTTTACGATCACCGCGGTATTCTCGACATCACGGATATTTTCAACCGTACCGGGAATGCGCAGGGAAAGACGCCCATTCCCGGTATCAATCGCCCCAGCGGGCGCCAGATAATTATTACGACCAATCGATGTTGCTACGGCATCGTAGGATAAATGATAAGTTTCGAGTATCAGGGGATCAATGATAATTTCCATCAAATCCTCCCGATCACCTCCGATATCCACTTCCAGCACACCGGGGAGGCTCTCGATCCGATCCCGCAGGAAACGAGCCATCTCAACCAGCTTGCGTTCCGGCAAGGGTCCCGATAAATGGACGGTCAAAACCGGAATCAGGGAAAGATCCACCTCAAACACCTGAGGTTCCTCAGCTCCATCGGGCAATTCTGCTTTGGCCAGATCCACCTCCTCGCGCAGATCCGAAAGGGCGCGATCATTGGAATAACCCGGATAAAAATCAAGCCTGATCAAAGCAAATCCTTCTCCCGCCCACGAGCGCATTTCATCCAGACCTTCAATGGCCTGCAGTTCCCGTTCCAGAGGGCGTATCATCAAGCGTTCCGAATCTTCAGGTGAGATCCCCTGATAAATAACGGTGACAAAAAAGATAGGGATATCGATACTGGGCGCGGCTTCCTTGGGCATGGAATAATAAGACCATCCCCCCGCGATCAGAAGTAAGCTCAGAAGCAACATGACCGTGCGATTGCGGGAAAAAACAGCTTCAAGCAGTGCTTTCATCAGCGCGACCCAATGCCATCGGCACTGGGAACCGATGATTCGCTCACTTCCACCGGCGCAACCCGTTCCCCTTCATCAATAAAGCCCTGCCCCGTGATAATAAACCGGGCATGATCCTCCAGACCGGCAATCCATAAACCATCCGCCTCGCTGCGTATCACCCTGATCGCTCTGAAACGGGCGATATTTTGCGCATCAGCGATCATGACTCCGACTTTACCTGTATCCGACAACACCAGAATCGCAGGTGATATTTGATGCGCCTTTACAGCAGCGATGGGCAATTTCACCAACACGCTGACCCCGGAAGGCAACTGATTCTGAGGATTCGGCAGATCGACTTCCACCCGAAAGGTTCGGGTGCCCGGATCGGCAACAGCTTCTATATAGCTCACATGTCCTGCATGGACTTCCTCATCAAAAAATATCACCCGCGCTGGAGCCTCAGTAGCAATATCTCTGATAGCGTTTTGGGGCACATACACCACCGCCACCAGCGGATCATTGCGCACAATTTCAGCCACACCGTCTCCGATTGCCACTCTTTCACCCTGTTCAACAATATTGCGGTTGAGAAAACCCGCGATGGGCGCCTTGATGTCGGTGCGCTCGATATCGAGTTTGATGGCTTCGAGCTCAGCTTGGGCGGCTCGGAGTCGGGACAGTTTGGTCTCCACTTCCAAACGAGGGATGTGCCCACCTTTGATCAGTTCCCGACCTGCATTATAATCGCTTTGCGCCTGTTGGAGCCCGGCCTCGGCGCGATGGAGCTTTGCCTTCCGATCACCGATATCGATGCGTGCCATAATATCATCCGGCTTAACGGAATTGCCCTGGGGAATCGGAACTTTCGAGATTTGCCCGGAGGTTTCCGCCCGCACAATGATGCGCAGATCCGGTTCGATCGAACCTTGAAGAATCAGCATCTTTTCAACTTCAACGGCTGTAGATCCCTCAATAGCAACCTTCATCGGCTGAGTGATATTGGATCGAGACAATTCTGGAGCTTCGCGTGTCAGCATGCCGCTGACAATCCACAACACGATAAAAATCAGAATAATGGAGATGCTGATCGCAGGGCGCGTCAAGATTTGGATGAATCGTTCGCTGTTCATTATCATGAATCGATCCCACAATGGATTAAAATTAAATTTCCAGGCCCGGGTAACATCCTTCTGAGTATCGCTATGTTAGCATAATAAGGAAAAGCGAAG
>DEIQ01000109.1 GCA_002352565.1 Proteobacteria bacterium UBA2770
AAAAGAGATGTAAGCCAGCCGCACGCATCGCAAGACTTCCTTGTACCGCTTTATCAATTTCTATAACTCCGTTAAACCGCGCAAAGGACTTAATAATATGACCCCTCATGCTTTGCTGCTAAACTATTTCTACCCCGTAAAAGTGTAAACAATGCGGGGAAATCTTACAGGTAATGTTGTAAACAGTTATTTTTCTGTAGCGAAGGTATGGGCCGAGTTCCACTTTCCGATCATGCCCAGAATCCGTAGGTCCGCTCAATCAGCCAGAAGCTAGCTAACGTTCCAATGATATAGGCGGTCGGCAACGACAGCTTGTCGGATAAGTCCCAGGTTAGGCTTGTGACTCGTCTGTAGCCGCCAACCGGGCGTGTCGGCAGCAACTTCGCCGACACCCACACCAGCAGGAAGAAGGCAGCGATAAAAAGCAGCTGGTCGGCTTCAACGCCAAGGTTGAAGAAAGCCAGCGCCAGCGGGATCGCATGCTCCGGCAGACCGACTTCATGCAGTGCGCCGACAAAGCCGAGGCCGTGCAGCAATCCGAACACAAACGCGACCACCCAGGGCATGCGGGCAGCAAGCCCTGGGTGCCCCTGACGGGTGTGCAGTAGCTCGGCGGCCACGAACACGATGCTGAGGGCGATGGCGGCCTCTACCGGAGCCTGCGCTATCTGCACCCATCCTAAGGCCGCTGCGACCAGCGTCAGGCTGTGCGCCACCGTGAACGCGGTCACCGTTCCGATCAGGCGCGGCCAGTTTCTGACCAGAAACAACAATGCCAGCACGAACAACAGGTGGTCGATGCCGAGCAGGAAATAGGTCTTGATCACGTCCCGGGGACCGGCTGCTACAGAGACGGTGAATTCGGGGACCCTCGGCGTTAGGCGTACCGTCTTCGAGATGCCGTCGGTGCTTTCCACACGGGCCAGAACATCGGTGTGGCTGGCGGATAGTCCGTCGATGATAATACGGCTGCCGGCCAGGGTTTGCTCACAGCTGGTTCGCCAGCGTTCAATATAAGCGTTGCCCACGAAATGGGATTTCGGTGCACTAATGGTGCAATGCTCGGGCAGGCGGACGTACAGACTCAGCCGTCGATTGGCCTTGGCGGGAACCTTCCACAGCACGTCATAGTTCCCGGCGCCAAGCTCGCGTAATTCCAGGTAACCCGGCCTGACTTCGTGGGCGTGTGCCGTATCCAGTGCGAGCCAGCCGAGCAGCAGGAACACGCCTGACAGCTGCGGCACCTTCACGGCTGGTGGCCCGCCAGTTTTTCGTCGGTATCAGGCAGTCGGATCTCCACCGAGTAGCGCTCGCGCAGTGCCTGGTAGAAATGCTCGTTGGTCTGCTGACGGCGCTCGTTGGCCCACTCTCTCTCGACTTTCGCACGGGCCCCGGTCAGCGGAGGAAGATTCGCCGGGCTACGCTCGGTTGCCCGTACCAGGTGCAGGCCGAAGGCCGATGTATAGGGGCCGCTCCAGCGATACAATGGTGCGCCCGCAATCGGTTGTGCCAGATCGCTTCCCAGGGTGGCGGCGATATCACGTTCGCTTACATCGGAGAAAATCGGCGGCAGCAGTGTTGGATCGCCGAGCTCTTGCCAGGCGGCTTCCGGCTCCGCTTCCAGGCGTACGAGCAGGGCTGCCGCCCTGCGCTGCGCAGCATCCGGGCTTTGCTCGGTAGTAAGATAGATTTGCTGGAAGCTGAGGAGAGCCGGTCGCCGGAACTTATCCGGGTGGGCGTCCAGGCAGGTCTGAAGTTCCGCAACGGGGGGGATCTGCTGCTCAACCAGGTCCGCGTTGATGAACTCCATTTTCTGGCGCATGCGCCGGCGGATGACGAGATCGTTCTGGTCGAGTCCGAGTGCCAGCGCCTCGCGGTATAGGATCTCCTCCTTGACAAAGTCCTCGGCCAGCCTCGCCAGTTCCCGTTGGTCTGGCGGGCGCATCCAGGTGCGCTGAAACTGCTCGGCCAAGCGCATAAGCTCGTTTCATCGACAACGATGCGATTGTCACGCTCGGGGCTGTCGCCGCCGAGGTAGGTATAGAGCAGGAACAGAGCGGCGCCCAGCACCAGAAAATGGAGGAGGGGTTCGCGCAGGATCCGGGAAGAAAAATCGCTGGGTAGAATCATGTTTTCTATATTCGAAGTCGGGGAACCTGTCTGACCACAAAGGGCACAGGCTTTGTGGTCACTGAGCCCTTTGTGAATCTAAACAGAAAGAATGTGTTGTGCTACCCTTTCGGGCTGTACCAGATTGGTGAAGTGTAGGCGCGCTCCTGTATCGATACCGGCGCACCCTTGGGGATAGGGATATCGAAGCGGAAGGCATCATAGGTCGACCAGCGTGGTGTCGGGATCTCGATCACCCGGGCATAATAGAATGCCTTCTGCTCGGGGGCGAAGGCCGGGTCGGTCCACACCGTGCCGAGTTCCGATGAGCCGATCGTATTGGTGAAATTGGCCGTGTTGGCATCCACGGTATTGCCGACTGCTGGCAGCTTGCCATCCTTGCCCGGCTTGCGATCACCGGACCACGTGACGTCATAGATCTTCTCATGCGTTTTGCCATCGGCATCCAGCCAGCCCTTGACGATCTGGATGCGGTCGAGATTGGCACCGATCGGATCGCGCAGGGCGTAGACCATGAAGCTCGGTGCCTTGTTGCCGGCGCGCCTGGGCAGATCGGCACCCATGGGCACGCCCTTCATGTAGCCGGCAAAGGCCGGGCTGCGGCTGTTGATATCCTCCGGAGCATAGTCCCAGCCGCCGAAGAAACGCACGCTCATGCGGCTACCGGTGGTGGCGTAGACCTCCTTGCGCGACATGGCGTCAAAGATTGCCTCCCGGGTATTTTCGGTAGCCCACACGCCTGCCAAGCCGGATGCGGAAGTCTGCCAGCCTTCGATTTGTCCGAAGTCGCTCTTAATCATCGGGTGCTCCATGCGCGTCGGTCCTGGCTCGTAGCCGGTGTGCTTGCCGAAGAAGTTATCCTCCTGTGCGGTGGATAGCGAGGTATGGCTATCGGTCGCACCGATCATGCCAAATTTGTAGGGATTGGTGCCGAGTTTCTGCTCGATCACCATGCCACGCTTGAGGGCCTCGCGGGCGTACTCACTGGAGAGCATGGCGTCCGTTTTTTGCTCGGAAAGGTCTAGGTTGCCGACATCCCACCGCTCGAAGTCCGCGAACTCGTCATCCGGTGACAGGAATGGATGGGTCTCGCCGTCCCCCTTGATCTGAGTGGCCTCATACAGCGGTTCCCACAAGTTGCGTTGGGTCACATAGGCCTCGTCCAGCGCGGTGCCGTCGTACTGGGCCTCGAGCGGGAACATGATCCCGTTGGACAGGTTGCCATTGTGGGCGATCGCCAGCACGTTGCCTCCGGTCTTTTCCTCGTAGGTCGCCATCCATTTCCACAGGTCACGCGGGTTGGTGCTGCCCAGGGGCGGCGTGGTCGTATAGGCGACCAACTGCGAAGCCTTATCGGCATCATCCCGGTAGATGACGACACGGTGCAAGTTGGCGCCCTTGATCAGCGAGGTCCATTCGAAACCGATGAAGGCGGTGAAATTACCGGGGTCGTTGTATTTTTCTGCAGCCTTAATCGTTTCCTGCCAAACTGACTTAAACAGCGTAGAATCTGGCGCATAGGATAGCGCTTCCGGAAATTAACCCTGGGAGAATTTGCCGATGATCTCCAGCGCCACGTTGACGCCGTCGCCGGCCTGAATCCGTCTATACCAGTCCTTGCCCGTCGGATCAGCAAGTAGCTCCGGCTTCCCGGCCAGCAAGTCCGGGAAAAACCCCATGTTGTCGGAGTGGTCGGCGATCACCAGCCAGTCCAGCGGACGGGACAGTTTCGCCGGCGTGCCATTGGTTGAAACCACCTCCTCTCCCCGTGCAAACTGGTAGGCCGCGTCAAGACCGAGCCGGTTGCCGAACGCACCAGCATCCATCGACAACGCCGTGTGTAGATGGGAGTCGCCCCACATCGGCCGGTTCGGGAAGCCGCGCCCTGCATAAGGTGAATAGCTCTTGCCCTGACAGGCATTGGCTAGGACATCCTCCGGGTTGGCCGGCGGTGGCATCTGGGCCGACAGTGGTCCCGTGATGGCCGTCAGACTGACAGCGAGGACAATGGTTGCGAAACAGAGATTGGATTTGCTCATGACGGCTCCTCGATAAAATTGGTGGTGGCCAAGGAATCTCTGATCCAGTCATGAACCCGGTGCCTGCGGTNNGTCCCTACTGGCCCAGCTTCATTGCAAGTAAATCGTTTAAGGCAACCCTGCTATTCCGTGTGATTTAACCCTGAACGTAATGTAGCAGAATTTACTTCGTCCAGACTTGATCAGAGGTTCCTTAACTGCACTTAATAATGCATCATGGATCGTTCTGGCGACCTCGTTCTCTCCAATGCCAGATGCGTGCGCTTGTTGGACAAAGTTTTGAAGGGGTGGCAACTACTATTTTCCGCTTTTCCTGTAATGCTTATAATACCAGAGCAGCCAGCATTTCCGGAGAGAGGTATTGTTTTGAATTTTGTTGTTCCAGTTGTTTGATCAATTGCACAATATGCTGATTGATCGGCGCAGAAAGACCAAGTTGTTGCGCCAGCATCAGGATTTCTCCATTGATCTGGTCAACTTCCGTCTCTCTATGGTGTTCAATATCATCCATCATGGAAGGATAAGTTCCAGAATAATCAAGCACCGAGCTTGCTATAAATGGCAATATCCTGGATCTGGTCATCATGAATTGATAGATGGAAACCGGAACCGGAATAGATAGAGGTAATTGGTATGGGACTTTCGCCTGATTGAGCACATGTCGAGATTCCATCAGCATCGCTGCTGCAATACGTCTCAGATGTGGATCGGTAAAGGCATCGATGAAAGTCCTGTGGGTCAATGCACAGATGGAATTGTTCAGGTTAATGAGCAGTTTCCCCCATTCTTTCGGCTCGCTCCCTTGATGGATCGGAACGCCGGCACGTTTGAAATTCTGTATGATATTAGGATCTGGCTGGTGTATCAACAATCCCGCTTTGGTAGTGATATTGACTTCCATCGGTGCAACGAGATGCGCATTGAACATAACAGTCATAGGGTTAATCGTGGCTTTTGGATAACGGGATAAAAATTTTTCCCGGATGCGTACGCCATTCATACACGGAATAAGCTGCAACGATGGGTCAATATATTCGGGTAACAGGTTGAAAATATCACCAAGCGTGCGATGTTTGACGGCAATATAGATATGGTCGATACCTGAGATATCGATCCTGGTCACCCGTTCAGGGGCAATGCAGCGGATTTGTTTGTGGGCGTAAGTCAGGTTCGCCGTCAGCCTTTTTTGATCAAAAGCATCCGATTGGTCGGCTCTGGTATAAAAAAGAACATCACCTCCGGCTTTGATTAGAAAAGCCGCGATAGCTGTACCAACCGCGCCAGCACCGATGACAAGATCCATGATTCTTCACGCTTTGCGTATTGCTATTATGCATTCTTCCATTGATTAAGAGTAGAAGACTTTGCCATATATGGAAAGAGGCGGTGGTTTTGCCTGGAAACTACGTCACCATGACCTGGGATGATTAAGGCGCGCAACATGAGAAACAGGGAGTGCCTTGTTTGTTTGGCGCAACAACCTCGCTGACGGCGCACATGGTCGGCACGCGGGACATGTGATGCCTCAACTCATGCTTAAATAGCGTTCGCCGGTATCATGCAACATGGTTACGACCTGATGTCCAGGCCCAAGGCGTTGTGCCACCCGCAGGGCGGCGGCGACACTTGCACCTGAAGAAATCCCGCACATCAGACCTTCCTCGCTGATTAGACGTTCCCGAGTATGTATGGCCTCTTGGCTACTGATTGTTTCAACACTATCCAGCAAATCCATGCGCATAATGGAGGGAATAAAACCGGCGCCAATGCCCTGAATCTTGTGTGGCCCTTTCTGCCCCCCGGAAAGAACTGGAGACTCTTCGGGTTCCACTGCGATCGACTGGAAATTTGGCTTGAGTGGCTTGATGTATTCGGCAACTCCGGTAATGGTGCCACCGGTTCCCACGCCACAAACAAAGGCATCAACTTTTCCGCCGGTGGCTTCCCAGATCTCCGGTCCGGTGGTGCGTCGATGAATATCCGGATTGGCGAGATTGTTGAATTGTTCCGGTTGAAAAGCGTTGGCGGTAGTTTCGACCAGTTCATTGGCTCGGGCGATAGCGCCGCCCATGCCTTCGCTTCCGGGTGTCAGTATGATTTCTGCCCCATACAATCGCAGCAGGTTGCGCCGCTCTACCGACATCGTTTCAGGCATGGCAAGCACGCAATGGTACTGGCGCCGCACCGCCAGCATCGCCAGCGCGATACCGGTATTGCCCGAAGTGGGTTCGATGATGGACCATCCTGGCTGGAGCAGCCCTTTTTTCTCGGCGTTTTCTATCATGGACAATGCGATCCTGTCTTTGACGGATCCCCCGGGATTGAAAGCTTCCATCTTCACCCACACTGTAGCGTGATGCGAACTTGTCAGTCGCTTCAGTGGAAGCATGGGTGTTTGACCGATCAGATCTTCCAGGATCTGGACTGCGGGCATGATTTTTCTCCTTTGCTACCAGATTGATTTGAATGCCGAACCATTGAGGAAATATTTATGATCATCATTAAACTCAAGTATACAAAAGATTTTTTAAGTTGGTGCCTGAAGCTAGAAGATTAAGGCATAAAGTTATATTTCCTGGATTATATTCAGGGAACCTGCAGGTTCCCTGGCAGGTTGTTGCTTTTCTACTGACTCGGCCATCTACGGTGTTAAAATCAAGCTCAAAGTGCTCATTGACAGGTGTAAACTCCGCTTTTCCGCTCGATTTTGCCTTGTAGCTGGTTCAACTCAGCGAATTTTAACAGCCTGCCAGTAGCAAAAACTGGCCAGAAAGTGTTTAACCTATTCAGCATATCGACCATGGCGGCGTTGTTGTCCCCGTCCTTGTCCCTGGCTTCCTCCTCTTTCAACGCATCGCTGAAAAGCGGGAAGATGATTTTCAGTTGATGCTCTTTGTAATTGCATAAGTACACGTTGAACATCTGGATAATCTACTGTTAATTTAAGTAACCGGTCATACATCTCTGCATTTTTATTTTCAGCGTCAACACCTACTCGACACGCTTCCAGTATAGATTGAGGCGCTTCAATACGTGAATTCCAATGATCTTCGGGTACAGCAACGCCATATTTATCAAATAGGGGTAACAAAGCTTCAATATGTCGGCTTTCGGCTTCCACGATATTAATGAATGGCCTTATCTCTCCAAACTTACTAATTATCTGTCGGTATGTTGCACGTGCCTTATACTCATCGTTGATAGCTTCTAAAAGAACAGCGCTTAAGGTTTCTGACATGGTTTCTCCTACGGAAAAGATATTAATATTTTCACGCCTGTCGTCGCAAATCACCGGGGTAAGTTCACGTCCGGGAGAATTTGCCTTGTTAGGCCATACTTAATATGTGGTGTATTTCTGGCTGCATTCTTTGGACACATTCTTTGCCCTCATTTATAGTTTCATTTGCTCGATAAAATTCCAATAATCCAATATGAGATAGTTTTGGAGAAAGCAATATATCTGGAGGATCCCCAGCCATGCGACTCCTTGTAATTCTATCCTGAGTAATATTGACTGAGCCAGCGATAGCTTCAAACAGGCTCGGCGGTTGATTTTCTACTTTTGCTGTTGAAAATACCGAAGCTGTATATTCTGTAACTAAATTGGTTATTTTTTTTACAATACCTGTATCTTGTTTTATTGGATTTTTTGGATGTTGGAAATGCTTACCAACAATATCGCCATTCAAATTAACTGCTATAACAATATCTGCGCCTAATGCACGACAAAGTGAAATGGGTACTGGATTGACTAATCCACCATCTACAAGCCATCTATTATTGTTTTTAATTGCCGGAAAGAGACCAGGCAAGGACATGGACGACCAAACTGCCTCTAAAACTGAGCCTTTCGTTAACCATATCTCTCTGCCAGTTTCTAAATCTGTTGCTACAGTGGCGTATTGTTTAGCAAGGTCTTCTATTGCCACATTATCACTAGCCACGTATTCATTTAAAAAATGGTGCAGTCTTTCCGTGTTAACAAAACCATTCAGTGATGTATTAATTTCAAAAAATCTAGCTGTTTCAAACTTGGTGAGTGAACACACCCATCCCTCCAGATTTTCAAGATTATTTGACACATAAGATGCGCCAACTAATGCGCCTATGGAAGTGCCACAAACAATATCTGGCACAATTCCCTGATCCGCCAGTGCGTTAATAACTCCTATATGTGACCATCCGCGAGAAGCGCCGCTTCCAAGGGCTAAACCAATATTCATTTTGATTTCACTCTAAAGCCCCTTTATTTTGAAAGGCCTAATGCTCCACATCAGCGGCGGCAAAGAAAGCAGAGCGCCGAGGAACGATGAGCGGGAGTTATAACTAAATCTGGTGTGAGTTATCGTTATTTCTGGTGTATAGGGGAAAGATGTAAAGGTAGCATATTCTGTTGATTGATTTCGCCAGATCACAATCAACAAATAGAGATATGCGATGAGCAATGGTACTCTGATAGAGCAGTCATAACCAGGAATAAGAAGATTGATCCACGCACCGATTTACTGAGATCCGGAGCGCGTGAATCAAGGAAGCTCTGCGCAATTGATGGCTGCCACGCGCGATGAAGCTCATAGTGCCTTTGATCGCGCTCAGGCTCGATTTAGTGCCAAATACCCCAAGGCCATGGAGTGTTTGGCTAAAGATCGATAAAGAGATGCTAACGTTCTACGATTTTCCAGCGGAACACTGGACGCATATTCGGACGACCAAGCCCATAGCGTAGACCTGCGCATTTATACAATTTGAGA
>DEIQ01000126.1:0-3340 GCA_002352565.1 Proteobacteria bacterium UBA2770
ATCATCGCCGCATGGTTTTAAGATTCTTATTTTATAAATCAGATGAAAAACCAACCCTGAGAAAATTGATCGCGTTTTTCTGGAATTCACAATCAATGAGGTGGCGGAAAATAACGCTTAAGCGGGGTTTACATGGAGTCAGGCGTCGGCTCCCAATAAATCTGGTTCACGATGGAACCTCTGATCAAGTCTGGGCGAAGGTAATTGTGGTTCATTATGTTCAGATTCGAGACGACAATCGCGCAGTATAGCAGGGCTATTGCGGAGATTGTCAATAATGAAGCTGGACATAATGGCCGCAACAACCGAGTTCATGACTTAATCATAGTTCCCTATGGGCAGGGTCAACTCGGGGCTTAAGCAGAGGTCACTTGGGCAGTGGATACTCCGGCACGCGTTTCAGGCACAAACCTCGCCGGGTCTGGATGCTCGCCATTCTCGGGAGCAAGAGTCAAGAATTGACCGTTATCACAGCCTGGATTTTCATTGGTTGAGGTGTGATAGAAGGTTTTCCATATGTTCCGCCTGAGCCAGTAATGTATCATGAACAAATATCAGCTCGGGCACGCGTTTCATTCTCAAACTTCGACCCAGGGCGGAACGTATGGGACCGCGCAAACGCATCAGCGCAGCGAGTCGCAAATTCACTTCATCGGCATCATCTTTGCCAAGGAATCCGACATAAACATGAGCCTGTCGATAATCTTTGGTAATCTGGACACCGGTTACCGTCACCGGTCCAATATCCGGGGCTTTCATCTCCTTCATGAGCCATAAACCAATTTCTTGGTGCAAAAGATGTTCAACGCGAACGATGCGCGAAAATTCACGGGGCATGGTCAAGCCCTCCTGAGGAGCCTCTGAACAAGTCTGGACGAAGCTCAGGTGTGATTACCTTATGTTCAGATTCGAGGCGCAAATTGCACGGGTTAGCAGGGCTATTGCGCAGATTTGCAACAATAAAGCTTGGACATAAGGGGCGTAAGAACCGAGTTCATGAATGGATCAGAGGCTCCCTAATGGACTTCAACCTGTTCATAAACCTCGATCTGATCGCCGACCTTGATATCATTGTAATTCTTGATGCCAATACCACATTCTGTGCCCGAGCGCACTTCATTGACATCATCCTTGAACCGGCGCAATGAATCAAGTTCGCCTTCATAAATCACAGTTTGATTTCTCAATACCCGGACAGGTTTTTGGCGATTGATAGTCCCTTCCTCCACGATACATCCAGCTATGGCGCCAAACTTGGATGAGCGAAATACTTCGCGCACTTCTGCCAGACCGAGTATTTTTTCATGCAGTTCAGGACCCGTCATTCCTTTGATCGCCCGCTGAATATCCTCAATCAAGTCATATATGATACTGTAATACCGAGCATCAACCCCGTTTTCCTCGATGGTTTGTCGAGCTATGGTATCAGGACGGACATTGAAACCGAGAACAATCGCATTGGACGCCAACGCCAACTGGATATCGGATTCACTGATTCCTCCCACAGCGACCGATATGAGCTTGATCGTTACTTTATCATTGGACAAATCATTTAACGCCTCGCGCAGTGCTTCAGCGCTACCCTGTACATCCGTCTTCAATAACAGGTTCAATGACTGGGTTTCATCCTCTTTTATGAGGCCAAATATATCATCAAGCTGCGCTGCGCTGGATTGACGACCCTGCATTTTCTTTTGTCGTTGCTGTTCCTGACGGAACTGCGCCAGTTCACGCGCTTTACGTTCATCATTGATGGTCAAAAGATCATCGCCGGCATTGGGTGTTTCGGACAGACCCAGAATCAAGACAGGAATGGATGGCCCCGCTTCACCAAGCGATTTCCCATTTTCATCGAACATGCCTCTTATCCGACCATGGCTGTGCCCACACACCACGGTATCACCTAATTTGAGCCGACCTTCTTTTACCAGCACTGTCGCTACCGGACCACGGTTGCGGTCAAGGGACGATTCAACAACCGTTCCGATAGCCGGACCTTGATCTATCGCTACAAGCTCCATGATTTCAGCCTGCAGGGAAATACCCTCGAGCAGTTCTTCCACGCCTGCGCCGGTTTTAGCGGATAGATCCACAAACATATGTTCGCCACCCCATTCTTCCGGAATGACTTCATGCTGACTCAGTTCATTTTTAATCCGATCCGGATCCGCTTCGGGACGATCAATTTTGTTGACCGCCACCACCAGTGGAACGCCCGCGGCTTTGGCATGCTGTATGGCTTCGATGGTTTGAGGCATAACACCATCATCGGCCGCCACCACCAAAACCACCAGATCCGTAACCTGCGCGCCTCGAGCCCGCATGGCGGTGAATGCCTGATGCCCTGGTGTATCCAGGAATGTCACCACGCCTTTTTCGGTTTCCACATGGTAAGCGCCGATATGCTGCGTAATTCCACCGGATTCTTTTGCCGCAACGCGGGTGCGGCGAATATAATCAAGTAAAGTGGTTTTTCCATGATCCACATGGCCCATAATAGTGACGATAGGAGGCCTGGGCGCCGGCTTGTTTTGATCAAGACTTGCGCGAATCTCCTTGAATATCTGCTGTTCAAGTGCATTCTCTATCAGCGGTTTGGCCTTATGCCCCATACTTTCCACCAGAAGAATCGCAGTATCCTGATCGACACTCTGGTTGATGGTAATCATCTGCCCCATTTCAAGAAATTTACGTATGACCACAGGCGCCTTGACCGCAAGCTTCTGAGCCAAATCAGTGACAGCAATAGTCTCCGGCACAACGATTTGTCGCACCACATGATTTTTACGCGCATCACTGGGGCGAGCTCTACTTTTCTTTTTACGCTTTGGCGGCTGAACCGGTGGGGCTGTTGCAACCTGCAACACCTCGGGTTCCTGGGTCGAGATTTCCACCAATTCCTCGACTGCTTCCGTTAACAAAGCACGTTTGTTCACAACGCTCTTGTCTTTTTGTCTGGGCGGTACTCCCGTTGCCGCTTCCGACTCCATCTGATCACGCGCGGCAGATTTCACATTACCGTGTTTCGCCGCTTTTCGCTTATCTCCAGATGGTTGAACGGTGCTGGGCGAAGAATCCTTTCGAGGTGATTTATCCTTGCCAGAAACGCTCCGATCCGCTGGAGCAGACTTCTCCTCAGTGGAGCCCTGTAGCTCAGAAGTTGATTCACCGTTTTCAGGCGCCAGCGCCGAAGATGGCTCTCGAATCACTTCCTCGAACCCGCCTGTATCAGTGGAGATTTGTTCAACAAGCCCCGCAACTTCTTTTTGTGATTGAGCAGAAACCTGGGCAGATGGAATTGCGTCTGCCCGGGCTTCATGGGATTCAACCACCTGCAGGC
>DEIQ01000126.1:3511-7363 GCA_002352565.1 Proteobacteria bacterium UBA2770
TGGTTGCCCTCCACCCGAACTTCGCTGGTTGAGCGACGACGCAAGGTGATCTTACTCGGTGATGGCGAAAGTTTATTCTCGTGATCACGTCGCAAATACGCCAAAAGCTTGCGCTTCTCTTCATCATTAATGCTTTCTTCGGGCGTTTTAGTAGTCAACCCGGCATCACTCAATTGAGTTAATAATTTCTCGATGGAAATACCCACTGCTGTTGCCAGTTGTTTAACCGTCGTATCCGCCATATATGTCCTCGATAAAACTTCTTTTGAAATTAAGCAATCATTGATTAAACCAGGGTTGCCTTGCGGTCATGACCCATTTCTCCACTAATGAATATTCCAGACCACAGGTTTCAGCCAATTCATCCGCCGACCATTCCGCCAGATCATCCAGGGTCGTGATGCCACTTTGAGCCAGGGCTTTGATAACTTGATCATTCATATCTTCAAGATCATTCAGGGTCAAGGTGACTTCATCACCAGAATCACGCTCTTCTTCAGCAATCGCTTTGGTCAGGAGAGAATCTCTGGCTCGTTCTCGTAACGCGGAAATAACTTCCTCATCCATGCCATCAATACTCAGGAATTCCTGCGCAGGAAGATAGGCCATTTCTTCTATAGAGGAAAACCCGCCCTCAACCAGAATATCAGCCAGATCTTCATCGATATCCAGTTCTGCTATAAAATGTTGCGTCAACTTCTCGGTTTCTGCGCTGTTTTTTTCCGCAGCTTGCGCCTCTGTCATGATGTTCAATGTCCATCCTATCAGTTCGCTTGCCAGACGAACATTCTGCCCTCCCCGCCCAATCGCCTGCGCCAGCTTGCTCTCGGTCACAGCGATATCCATGCTATGGCTTTCTTCATCAAGCACAATATGGACAATTTCCGCTGGAGCCATAGCGTTGATCACGAACGGGATTGGCTCATCATCCCACAGGATAACATCTATTTTTTCCTCATTCAGTTCGCGCGATATCGTTTGCACCCTGGAACCGCGCATACCCACGCAAGCCCCAACCGGATCAACCCTGGCATCATAACTTTTCACCGCTATTTTCGCCCGAATACCCGGATCTCTCGCTGCACCCTTAATCTCGATCGCGCCTTGACCCACTTCCGGAACTTCCAGCTTAAACAGCTCGATTAAAAATTCAGGAGAAGTCCGGGTTGCTATAAGCTGAGGCCCTTTGGGATCATCCCTGACATCTTCCAGATAAGCCCGCACGCGATCATCCTTGCGCAGTATTTCATTCGGAACAAGATTTTCCTTGGGTATCACGGCTTCCGCATTGGCGCCAAGTTCAACGACGACACCACCTTTTTCGTAACGCTTCACCACTCCGGTGATCAATTCCCCTATCCGCTCGCGGTAATGCTCCGCCACCTGTTCCCGCTCTGCCTCGCGTACTTTCTGCAGAATAACCTGCCGGGCAGTTTGTGCTGAAACGCGCCCCAGAGGAATATTAGGAATCTCCTGTTCAAGCGTTGCTTCTGCGCTCATGCTTGAATCAAGTTTGAGCGCATCGTCCAGCTTCATCTGCCGGTCCGGTCCCGTGAAATCATCTTCATTCACTACCAGATAGCGCCGATATGTAGTATAATCTCCAGACGTGCGATTGATTTTTATACGAATATCTGTATCCTCACCCAGTTTTCGTCGTACAGCGGCAGCCAACGCAGCCTCAATAGCCTCGTAAATAACGCCGGCATCAACGCCTTTTGCGCCCGAGACGGCTTCAACAGCCATAACTATTTCTTTATTCATTGATTCAATCTTCCGTACGGATCCATTTGCTGTGCCACTCTGACACTTTCTGTCGCATCATAACGCAAATCGACAACTTGACCATCACTGATCCGAATAGAGAACTTTTCATCATCGGCATCAACCAGATAACCGGAAAAGTTTCGGCGACCCTCAAAAGGCAATTTCAATCGCGCGCGTATTTTCTCTCCTACAACCCTGCGAAAATGGGCTGGTTTTGTCAGCGGACGATCCAGGCCCGGACTCGAAACCTCAAGTGTATAACTTTCACTGACAGGACTAAATACATCGAGAAGACCACTTGCCTGGTGGCTGACCTTTTGACAATCATCCAGTGTAATGCCGCCTTCATGATCAATATAGATCCGAATAAGACTTCGTCGTTGTCCCTGGGGGTGATACTCCACATCCACCAGTTCATAGCCCATCACTTCAATCGATGGTGTCAACAATTGCAGCAATGTCTCTTTCAAGGATATCTTGGCGTTCATGGCGAAATTCAGTAAATGGCTGGTTGACTCACAAAAAAACCCCTGACGGGGCCAATCTGGTAGCATGAGTCGACAGTCGATGGTAAAAACTGTCATTCGCTGCTAGCGATATTTTCTCTAACCCGCCTGAGGCAGGTTACCAACTGACCTTGGAGTATATCCACATTCAAAGAAAGATTATAGCAGGTAATCGGACTTTTATACAATGGATCAGGGATAAAATTCAGTGAAACCATGCGGCGGCACTGAGTATCATTTTGAGCGAGAAATACCTCGGCCGTGATTGTACATCCACTCGAGTTCGAGTTGCGCAGCTTTATGCCCCTGAGCGGCGGCCTTGCGATACCATATGATGGCCTGCGCATCATCTTGCGGAACACTCTGGCCGGCTGCGTACATCGTGCCGAGGAAGTATAGCGCGGCAGCATGTCCCTGATCTGCGGCCTTGCGATACCATGCAAGGGCCTGCGCATCATTTTGCGAAACACCCTGACCACCCAAGTACATGGTTCCGAGGATGAATTGTGCCTCGGCACTACCTTGTTCCGCCAAAGAGCGATAGCACTCAAATTCAGTGCGTTTGTTAAACGACGTTTCATCACAATTTTGGAGGTTTTCAGCATGTGCTTTCATGGCAAAAGCTGTAACATATACAAGAAACACTGTGGTTACTAAAAATAAAAGCGTTGCTTTCATGGCAAATTCCCTATTTCAGTCTCGTGAATTCAACTCGTAAGCGCAGCATTTGGGGCTGCCTTTCGGATAGCTCATGGTTATGAAAAAGAAACTGTTGCTATCATTTATCCAGCGCCACAGTCTGCCTTCTTTTTACGTCCTGGCTCTATGCGATTGAATCTGCGCGTTATTGTGCCGGGCTGCGCATGGCACAATGAATTCCGGACGAAACCACGATTGTCCATAATATGCGCACTGACTCTCACCGTCTGAGTGGGCATACCGATCAAAGGGGCTAAACTTCCGGTCGAATTCAGCAATAATCCCGTCTCACCTCAGTGTGAAAAACTCTACGGTTTCGGTGAGATGCACGGTCTGATCGCTCAAGGCGGCAAAGGCAGTGGAGTTCTCCTGAGCCAGGGTGCTATTCTCCTGAGTCAGGGTGTTAATATCGGCCACGGCAGAGGCCACCTGCTCGGCAGCACTTTTTTGGCTTTCTGCCGCTTGCGCAATCTCGTTCACCCGTTGACTTGCTTCATCAATGCCCTTGAGGATCAAGGCAAAGGACTGAGCGCTTTTGCCCGACAGGGCGCTGCCCTCGCTCATCAATTCGACAGTCTGGTTGATAAGGTTTCTGATCTCCCTGGAATTGGCGGCACTGGATTGCGCCAGACGCCGCACCTCCTGAGCCACCACCGCGAATCCGCGTCCGTGTTCGCCGGCATGAGCCGCTTCAATGGTTGCATTAAGTGCCAGCAAGTTGGTGGTAAAGGCGATCTCGTCGACCACGGAAATGATGTCACCGATGGCCTTGCCGGTTTCGGCCACGGTGTGTATCTTCTCCTCGGCAGCATAGATCAGCCGGGCTCCTTCTTCGGCAAATACTTTCATTTCCTGAGCTCTGACCGCAGTGACATCGGCC
>DEIQ01000106.1:0-5748 GCA_002352565.1 Proteobacteria bacterium UBA2770
ACCATGGTTCTTTCCTGCTGGTTGAGAACCCGACTGCGGCGTTCATGACCGGCTACCATGCGCTCGATGGCCTGATTGAAATCGTCCATGGTGACATTGTCACCGCCACGACGTGTGGCGAGCAACGTGGCTTCGTTAGCCAGATTGGCCAGATCAGCGCCGCTGAAGCCAGTGGTCAGCGCGGCTATTTTTTCTGGATCAGCATCATCCGCCAAAGGCAGGTGGCGCAAATGAACATGCAGGATCTGTATTCTGCCTTTCCTGTCGGGGCGATCCACCAGCAGTTGGCGATCAAACCGCCCGGCCCGCAACAGGGCGGGATCGAGGATTTCCGGTCGGTTGGTGGCTGCCAGAAGGACAATCCCCATGGTCGTATCAAAACCGTCAAGCTCGGAGAGAAGCTGATGGAGGGTTTGCTCCCGCTCGTCGTGTCCGCCCATCATCGGAGAAATGCTTCGCGATTTTCCCAAGGCATCGAGTTCATCAATGAAGATGATTGAGGGAGCCTGGGAGCGAGCCTGTTCGAACAGGTCCCGGACTCTGGCTGCTCCAACGCCGACGAACATTTCCACGAATTCCGAGCCGCTGATGGAGAAAAATGGAACTCCGGCTTCTCCGGCAACGGCACGCGCCAGTAAGGTTTTTCCCGTGCCGGGGGGGCCGACCAGCAAAACGCCCTTGGGTGGACGACCACCGAGACGCCCGTAATCTGCGGGATTTTTCAGAAACGACACAATTTCCTGGAGCTCTTCCTTGGCTTCATCAACGCCAGCGACATCATCAAAGGTGACTTTAATATCCTTTTCGACAAAAACTTTAGCCTTGCTTTTCCCGATAGTGGCAAATCCACCGAGACCCTGCTTTTCGGCCATGCGTCGAATAATAAACATCCAAAGGGCGAAAAACAGCAGTATCGGGACCATCCAGGATAGAATTTGAGTCAGCCAGCGATTTTGCACCACGCCGGCATAAATGACATCCTTGCCCTCCAGCATTTTGACCAGTTGTGGATCCACGCGCGTGGTTATAAACCGGGTTTTTCCTTCGTCGGTCGCTTGTTTGAGCGAACCATGAATGTAATCACCATCGATATGGATTTCTTCAAGTCGTCCCTGTTCCAATATTTGCTGAAATTCGCTGTATGGCATACGTTCTATCTGTTTTGCCTTGTCCCATATATCATGCAGGAACAAGACGCCGAGCATGGCAAGGATGATATACCATAAATTAAACTGATGCTGTTTCTTCATAGGTCCTGTTACTTCTAAGGTTCAAACTCTGTTTGTCATTATAAGGTATGAGTGAATATAATTAACTCATTATGTGATAAATGCCCAGTTTGATGCTTGGGGCGTTGGCGTGTAATCAGAGAAGTTGACCATGAATTTTCCAGGTAAATTGTCAGATTGCGGGTGTTTGTGTAAACATGGGCATATGCATGCCCAATAATGGAAAATATATGCTAGCTGTGCAGATTGTCAGAAATCACCGAGTTGAAAAAAATAACACCCGGCGCTTAGATGAGAAGGAGCGATTGAAGGTGTCCTTATTTCGATCGTTCATGACGATATCGATGGGGATGTTTGCCGTTTTTCCGGTTCGCGCCTTCGGTCCTGAAACTTTGGTTGCCGCCGGCATCGATCATACCATCGTGATCATCGAGCAGGGACGGTTGATGGGTTCTGGGAGCAACCAGTACGGTCAGCTCGGGGTCAGTTCGGGCACCGGCAAGGCGTATTATGCCATTCCGGCAGGCGGCGAATTGTCCGATATCCGCAAGGTGTCTGCCGGTTGTGAATATAATCTGGCGCTTGATGGTCAGGCGAGAGTATGGTCATGGGGTCGTAATGAAACATTTCAGCTGGGTCACGGACTCAGAAGCCAAGCGGTGCCGCGACAATTGGAATACCTGCCCGAATCCGTGGTTGATATCGCGGCTGGATGCTCGTTCGGGATGGCCCTGGATGCTGATGGCAACTTATGGGCCTGGGGTGAAAATCGCTTTGGCGAGCTGGGTGATGGTTACATAGACAAGCGCTATATTCCCTGGCCAGTGCTCCAGAATGTCAAGGCCATGGCGGGTGGCTATGATCATGGACTGGCTGTTCTAAGCGATGGCATGGTCATGGCGTGGGGACGTAATGATGATGGTCGCCTGGGCGATGGTGGTTGGGATATTCAACTCAAACCGGTCGCCGTCAAGGATTTGACGAATGTGATTGAGGTGGCGGCAGGGGCGGAGCATTCGCTGGCTCTGGATGCCGATGGCAGGATCTGGTCATGGGGAGAAGGTGATAGCGCCCGCCTTGGCAATGGCTCCGGGGAGGATCGCAATTTTCCGGTACAGGTTCAGGGTTTGCCGACTATCCAGCAGATTTCGATAGGCAGCTCGCATAATCTGGCCTTGGATCACACGGGAAGGGTCTGGGTTTGGGGCGCCAATGATTTTGGTCAGGCTGGAACAGGTACAAGTGAACGTTTGATCACCGAACCTCGTATGCTTGCAACTCCGGAAGATGTGGTTATGGTCGCTGCCGGTGCTTCGATTTCCTTCGCCGTAGCTCGGGATGGAGTGGTGTGGGGATGGGGTACTGGTGAGGCCGGAGAACTGGGTAACGGCGGCTCCGGGACGCAAACCACACCGCTGCCCATGATAGGAGTTAAGGCGGATGTCAGTCTCCTGGGTACAGGTAAGCTCTGAACAAGTCTGAATGTTCAGATTCGAGGCGTAAATTGCGCGTAATAGCAAGGCTATTGCGAAGATTTAAAACTATGAAGCTGGGTCAGTAGGGACGCAAGAACCTGGTTCATGACTTGATCAGAGCTTACCTGAGAGATTTTCGAAAAGCGTGTCTCAATGCAACAAGGCGACGCCTTTGATCTGAGCAAATAACAACTGTTTTGGCTGAATGTTCAACTGTTGTATTGAACGGCGGCTGGTCCGCGCCAGAAAGTGCCGTTCAGGGCATGCGGTGGTTTGCAAGCGTACCAGATATTCGCTTCCATCAATGGGCTTGAGTTCTGCCACTATGACGGGCAGTATATTGAGTATGGTAGTATCCTGATGGCGTTGAAGGGCAAGGCTAACATCCCGGGCCCGGATACGCACGCGCAACTGGCTTCCAGTTGGCAGACGAATGCGCGGCACCCGCAACCCGCCCCAATCGAGTTCAAGCCAGGTCAATCCCCACTGGTCTTTATGGGAACCGACACGTGCCTTGAACACGGAAGCCGTGTCCGTTTGCATGGTCAACGGGCAGCTCAAGTCGCTGAAAGCCTGTTCGGCGGGCGCCGAGTAAGCGATCGATCCCTGATCGAAGATCAGAACATGATCCGCCAGACGCATCAGTTCATCAAGGCTGTGGGTGACATAAAAGGCTGGTATCGATCCGAGCCTTTGCATGGCTTCCAGATAAGGCAGCAGTTCTCTTTTGCTGAATTCATCAAGTGCCGATAACGGTTCATCGAGTAGCAACAGGGAGGGATTGCTGACCAGCGCACGCGCCAGCGCCACCCTCTGGCGTTGTCCGCCGGATAATTCATGCGCCCGGCGCGTCAGAAAAGAACTTAAACCCATCAAGTCGATGGTCTCATCCGGTCTGATAACATGCTCGGCTGATCGGGGCGCGCGCTTCCAGGCATAATCGAGATTCTGCCTGACATTCAAATGAGGAAAGAGCGTATCTTGCTGGAAAACGCAGCCGACCCCGCGTCGATAAGTTGGAATAAAGCACTTGTGTTGATGATCCTGCCACAACTGGTCACCAACTTTCAACCACCCTTCCGCACGCGCAAAACCTGCGAGACAGCGCAGCAAAGTGGTTTTCCCGGAACCGGATGGCCCATAAAGGCAGGTCACCTGAGGTCTGGGAACAGAGAATGAAGCGCGCATCTCAATCGAACCGAGGTCCAGACGTAGATTGGCGGAGATAGTATCTTCGGTCATATTATCGTGATAGGGCGACGATCCAGGCTGTTTACCGCCAGCAGAAGGAGAAAGGAAGCGATCGCCATGAATCCTGCCAGAATATGCGCCTGAGTGTATTCGATAGCCTCCACATGATTATATATGGCAATGGATGCAACCTCGGTTTCTCCGGGGATATTGCCGCCGATCATCAGCACGATGCCGAATTCCCCAAGCGTATGGGCGAAAGCCAGGGTGGCGGAGGTCATCAGGCTGCGGCGTATCAGGGGGAGACCGATGCTCAACCATCGGTCGAGAGGTCCGGCCCGCAGGCTGGCCGCCATTTCCATATAACTTTTTCCGAGGCTCTCGAAAGCGCTTTGCATCGGCAGTACCACAAAAGGCAACGAGAAAATAAACGAACCGATGACCAGTGCTTCGAAAGTAAAAGCCAGGGTTCCTCCAGTGAGGCGAATCCACAGTTGACCCAGTGGACCCGAAGCGCCCATCACCAAGAGTAGATAGAATCCCAGTACCGTGGGAGGAAGCACCAGAGGCAATGCCACCAGGGATTTGATGAAGGGCTTCAGTGGCCCTGCCCGGAATGCCAGCCACCACGCCAGGGGCAAGCCTAAAAGAATCAGTAGCAGGGTGGTGACAACAGCCAGCCTCAAGGTGAGGAGGAATGGCTCAGGATCAATCGGCATCATTGCTCGATGTCAGAGGGGCGCCGTAGCCGGAGGCGATAATGATCTCGAGAGCTTCCTGAGAGCGCAGGAATTTGAGCCATTGTTCTGCTGCGGGATTGTCCGCGCCATGGCGCAAAAGCACCGCCTGCTGTTGGAGTGGCTTATACTTATCATCGGGCACGAGCCATGTCGATCCAGCACCCCCTTTTACCTGGGAAAGGGCCACAAAACCCAGGTCCACGGCACCGCTTGAGACCATCTGGAAGGTCTGGCCAATGGAATGGCCGCGGATGAGTTTGGCGGACAATTCATCCCATAAATTCATGTGCTTTAGCACTTCACGAGCTGCTTCTCCGTAGGGCGCCACTTTCGGATCGGCGATAGCCAGACGGGTAAAAGTCCGGCTTTTTAGAATCCCCCCATCTTCGAGCGAGGGTTTATCCTTGGGAGCCCAAAGTACCAGACGACCGAAGGCATAAGTGAAACGGCTGCCGGGTAGCGTCAGTTTCTCCTCTTCCAGAAGCCTGGGCCGCCTGCTGTCGGCGGAAAGCATGACATCATAGGGCGCCCCCTGGCGTATCTGGGCATAGAATTGACCACTGGGGCCATAGCTGATTTTCAACTTATGCGCAGTGCGTTGTTCAAAGCGTTCCTGGAGCAGGGGCATGGTGGTGGCAAAATTGGCAGCTACCGCCAGACGCGCGGTTTCTGCATGGACAGGTTGGGCAAATATCCAGATCAGCGCAATCAGCAGGACAAAATGTCTGGTCGAAAACATGGAATATGTTTTTAATGGGTCCATGTGTTTCCTTTTTGTCATAAGGTATGTGTATTGAGTTAATCAATCCTCGACCTGTTACGAGGCGAATTAAATAGGTAAGATATGGCTTTGCGGAAGCCGCATTCTTCAATGATAGAGGGAGCAACAGTTTGTCCATGAGACAACAATTATGGAATGGAACTCTTCACTAACGCCTTCGTGATGGTTTCGCTCCGCTGGTCCGTAACGTCCATAATCAGTGCGTTTGCGTACCGCCAACAGTCAGCTTGTCGATGCGCAGGGTGGGCTGTCCCACTCCGACGGGAACACTTTGACCTTCCTTGCCGCAGGTTCCGATGCCCTCATCAAGTTTCAAATCGTTCCCGACCATG
>DEIQ01000106.1:5925-9656 GCA_002352565.1 Proteobacteria bacterium UBA2770
AGCATATAGGTGTTGGTCATTCTTGGCATGGGCAAATGAGCAAAAGATTCACGCCGACCATTGCCGGTGGGTTGGCTGCCGGTCAATCTGGCATTGAGCTTGTCCTGCAGGAATCCCTTGAGAATGCCGTTTTCGATCAACACTGTGTTTTGGGTAGGCGTTCCTTCATCGTCGATATTCAATGATCCGCGTCGTTGGTCTATGGTGCCATTATCGACAACCGTACATAAAGAACTTGCGACTTTTTCGCCCACTTTACCGCAAAAAGCGGAGCTCCCCTTGCGGATAAAATCGCCTTCGAGCCCATGGCCAACAGCTTCATGCAGCAATATCCCAGGCCATCCAGGACCCAGCACCACCACCATTTCTCCTGCCGGAGCTTCGTCTGCCTCAAGATTGACCAAAGCCTGGCGCACCGCCTCTTTGGCGTGATGAGCGATAAACGCATCATCCGCCAGGCGATCAATGGTGAAACGGCCACCACCACCGCTGCTGCCTTGTTCCTTACGACCATTGCGCTCTACGATCACGTGGACGCCCAGTCTGACCATCGGGCGTATATCCGCTGTCAGGACGCCATCGCTGCTGGCAATCAGAATCAGATCCTGGACAGCGTTCAAGCTGGCCATGACTTCACGCACGCAAGGATCGGCTGCTCGGGCGATCTGGTCGATTCGCTGGAGCAGGCGGATCTTGTCTTCGGCCTGGAGCGTTGAGATAGGATTGTCAGAAGGATAAAGGCTATGTTTGACGGGAACATTGTGAAGGCTTCCAACCCGGATGTTTTTGCCGTCTGCGGCGATAGCTCTGGCCGAATCAGAAGCCGAAAGCAATGCCGGCAGTGAAATATGATCCGAATAAGCGAACCCCGTTTGTTCGCCGCTTATGGCGCGGATGCCTGCACCTTGGTGTATATCGAAACTTCCGCTATTGATTCTGCCATCTTCAAGCATCCAGCCTTCGTGCATGGATGCTTGAAAATAAAGATCGGCATAATCGATATGTTTTTGCGCCACCCGGGTGATGATTTTTTCGACAGCGCCCCAATCCATATCGGCCGGGGTCAAAAACCGTTCTTTCGCCAAATCCAGCACAGTATGATTCATTTAGCCGACATCCTGTAATTTTCTATGTTCGAGGCAGGGGAAGCGTGTTCTGATGTTGTGCAGATATTCCAGATCCAGATTGCCGATAATGCATCCGGAACCGCGCTTCTTCTCGGCGATTACCGTTCCCCAAGGGTCCACGATCATGCTGTGGCCCCATGTTTCCCTGCCATTGATATGATGCCCACCTTGCGCCGAGGCTGCCACATAACAGAGATTCTCGATGGCGCGGGCCCGGTTCAGAATTTCCCAATGCGCCCGCCCGGTGGTGGCGGTAAAGGCTGAGGGTATTGCAGCCAGGACCAGGCCAGATGATGCCATTTGGCGAAACAATTCCGGAAACCTCAAGTCATAACAGACCGCCAGTCCCATGGGACCAACCGGCGTATCGACTACGGTGGGATGGTTTCCAGCCAGGATAGTGGCGGATTCGGCGTAAGTTTCCTGGCTGGCGGGAAGTTTGACATCAAAAAGATGGATTTTGTCAAAACGGGCTACCTGCTGTCCATTTTGATCAAAAACCAGGCATGCGGCCGCGATTTTATCCGCCCTGTCCGTAAGGATGGGAAGGGTTCCGCCGACAATCCACATTTGATGTTTCTGCGCTGTTTCGGCAAGAAAGTCCTGAATGGGTCCGGTGCCGTTCGTTTCGCCTACCGCCAGCTTATCTTGCTCATGATGGCCCATGAAAGCGAAATTTTCCGGCAGAACTGCGATTTCAGCGCCCTCAGAAGCGGCTTGGCTCAACCAGTTCCCTGCATCCATCAAATTGGTGGAAACGTTGGGTCCGGATGCCATTTGAATGACAGCTACCTTGTGAATGTTTTTTTTGGGAATGGTCATGACACAGATCGCATGGTAAAGCCAAGGATTATATATTATAAAGCAATTTATCGTTTGCGCCGCACTGAACAACCCGGTACTAATGATTGTTTTCAGGGATCAATGCAAACAATGCCCTTTGATTCCAGGATGGACGCTGATTGCATCAGAGAGGAATCAAGGGGAGTTGCAACCTGTCACATCCCATATAATCCAATCTTATTTTGGCTGCCAGGGCTTGTACAAGTCCGTAACCATAAATCTGATCTCTTCTCCAGGCTCCCAGATCACGGGCTGAATGGTCAAGAGCCCGGCGGACATCACGGGCGCCGCATTGCGGGTGATAACTCCAGACCAGGGCGGCAATGCCACTGACATAAGGTGTCGCCATGGAAGTTCCCTCCATGCGTTCATAGTTGGTGGCGCTAATATTCAATTCTGCCATGATTTCATCAGGCAGATTCCTGAGTTGTTCGCCTTGTTCAAGAGTGACTCCAACGACGGGTATATCAATTTCGGTTTCGCCAAGGGTGCCGAGCAAAATACCTTCTACGTTATTGATAATGATCGCGCCTGTGCCGTTGGCATCCTGACAGTTGAGCGCTTTTTCGGCAAAAGTGTTTTCGCCTCGCGTGATTAGACATAGTTTGTTCTGTGCTCCCTGGCATAGTTCGAAACCAGATTCACAATCGAATAACGCGGCTTTTACTTGAGCATAAGGCGACCCGGCCATTGCTTGCGCCTCAAGGGGATTTTGATCCAGTTCTGTAGAAATGAATGCGGTCTGCCCTGTCCCCATGGGTATGGAAGAAAGAATCCCGACCCCGGGCGCGGCCAACTCGATATACCCGTTTTTCTGGGAAAAAACCGCCCGCTGATTGTTGTCGTCCACTGCGGTGACTGAAACGACGCTGGTATAAGAGGCCGGATAGGATGGGGTTCCTTCCGGTCCGTCATTTCCGGCGGCGGCAATAAGCAGCATGCCGGATTCATAGGCTTGCGCAAAGGCTTCACGTTCGGCATGATCCGACTCATCTCCGCCGAGGCTCATATTGACAATATTTGCGCCCATGATTTGGCATTCTTCAAGTGCCTGGATTAGATCTCCGCTGTAGATCCAATTGTTCACGACTTCTTCGCCATTTTCATCGATTTCAGGCTCGCGTTCTCCAAAAACCTTGACGATATGAATCTGAACGTTATCGTCAGGCAGGACGCCGAGCGCGCCTTTCTGATTGTCGAGAGCCAGGATGATGCCTGCCACATGCGTGCCATGATGGGTTTCATCGTCATACCAGTTTCCGCTTCCGGAATCGAATGATCCGTGGACGAGAGCCTGGGGCAGGTCTTCATGATTCAAATCATAACCTGAATCTATAATGCAAATGCTTTTGCTTATTTCGGAGGGTCTGACCAGATCGGTGACTTGGGTTTGTATGAGCGCTGCAGGTATGATCTGACCTGATCCCGGTATTTTTTGGGATTTCTCCTGTTCCGGGGCGTGGGTGAAGGGCGCTTCCCGGATCAGCATGGGGTAACGTCTGACTTCTTCGTCAATGGTGATAATGCCCGGCTCGGCGGTCAATGCGTGAGCCTGGCTTTTGGTCATGCGCACCGACAGCCATGAATGCATTTTCATTCTATGAATGACACGAATTCTGTTATCCTGAATAAACCTGGTGACGATTTGCCTGTCCGATGATTCATAGCGAATCAGGTAACGGCGTAGATGTTCATTCGCGGTGACGGAAGATGGGCTAAACCCGGATATGCCAACAATCAGGGCTAACAGGCCTGAACCAG
>DEIQ01000117.1:0-2282 GCA_002352565.1 Proteobacteria bacterium UBA2770
CGTGGGTGCCGGCGTCGTCGCGAAGGTGCTTGAATAAACGAATGCAGGGAAGGTCAGTAGCTCAACTGGTAGAGCAGCGGTCTCCAAAACCGCAGGTTGGGGGTTCGAGTCCCTCCTGGCCTGCCATCATCGGCAGGATGTGATTCATGCATAGTGGTGGATTATATGGCAAGAATTGATCTGTTTCCAGGGATGAATAATCGTCTCAAGTGGACTTTCGCGTTTTTCTTTGGTATCGCCGGTTTTGCGGTCTTTTATTTCCCGCTAATCGGTCTGGATTTGTGGATGCGTGTATTGCTGCTTGTTTTGGCATTGGTCATGGCGGGCGTAATTATTGCTGGAACAGAAACCGGGGCGCTGGTTATAACCTATCTGACCGGAGCGCGCGGTGAGCTAAAAAAAGTTGTATGGCCCGATAGGCAGGAGACGATGCGTACGACTGCGGTAGTGCTGGCGATGGTGCTGCTCGTGGCAGTCTTTCTTGGGCTTGTAGATGCGGGGCTGGCTTATGGCTTGAGACTGATGCTGAGTTCCGGAGGTTGATGGTTTTGGCTAAGCGCTGGTATGTCGTTCAAAGTTATTCTTCTTATGAACATCGGGTTAAACGCGTTCTGGAAGAGCGGATACGCCAGGTTGGGCTGGAGGATAGGATTGATGAAATCCTGATTCCGGTCGAGGAAGTGGTGGAAATGCGAGATGGGCAAAAGAGGCGCAGCGAGAGCAAGTTCTTCCCAGGTTATATTCTGGTGCATATGGAGTTTGATGACCAGCTTTGGCATTTGATCAAGAGTATCCCTAGAGTGCTTGGATTTGTTGGCGGTACGCCGGAACGTCCGGCGCCTATCAGCAGCAAGGAGGCCGAGAAAATACTGGGGCGTATGCGTGAAGGCGTGGATAAGCCTCGTCCTAAGGTGGTCTTTTCTCCGGGTGAGATGGTTCGTGTTGTTGAAGGGCCGTTTAATGATTTCAGTGGAACGGTTGAGACTGTCAATTATGAGAAGAACCGTTTGCGTGTAGCGGTGTTGATTTTTGGACGTTCTACACCTGTAGAACTGGATTTCAAGCAGGTAGAAAAGCTTTAACTATATATTTGGGCTGAAATGGCATGGCGAAGAAGATACAAGCCTATATTAAATTGCAGGTGGCGGCGGGTAAGGCGAATCCGAGTCCACCGGTGGGTCCGGCGCTTGGGCAGCGCGGCGTGAATATCATGGAGTTTTGTAAAAGTTTTAATGCGCAGACGCAGCATCTTGAGCCGGGTCTGCCAACTCCGGTGGTCATCACGGTTTATAGTGATCGCAGTTTTACGTTTGTGATCAAAACACCGCCGGCGGCGGTGTTATTGCGCAAAGCAATAGGCAAAGAGAAAGGAAGCGGTACGCCTAACACCCAGAAGATTGGCACCATCAGTCGTGCGCAACTTGAGGAGATCGCGCAAATAAAGATGCCGGATTTGAATGCGGCCGACCTGGATGCCGCCGTGCGATCGATGACTGGGACAGCATCCAGTATGGGAATAGAGGTGGAGGAATCCTGATGGCGCGGTTGAGCAAAAGAATGAAGCGTTTGAGTGAGACGGTGGAGGCAGGGAAGGCATATCCGATTGATGAAGCGATTGCGCTGGTTAAATCATTTCAGAGCTGCCGTTTTATCGAGGCAGTTGAAGTTAGTGTGAACCTTGGCGTGGATCCGAAACGTTCAGATCAGGTGGTGCGTGGCTCTACCGTGATGCCCCACGGGCTGGGTAAAAATGTGCGTGTGGCAGTGTTTGTGCCTCCAGATCGTGCGGATCAGGCGCTAGAGGCTGGCGCAGATCTGGTGGGCTTGGAGGATCTTGCTGAGCGCGTACGTGGTGGTGAGCTCGGTTTTGATGTAGCCATTGCTTCTCCGGATGCCATGCGTGTGGTGGGACAACTGGGTCAGATTTTGGGTCCGCGTGGTTTAATGCCTAATCCCAAAGTGGGTACGGTAACGATGGATGTAGTTGGTGCTATAGGCAAAGCCAAGGCTGGACAGGTACAGTATCGCGTGGATCGGGGTGGTATTGTTCATTGTTCCGTTGGGCGCACTGATTTTGAATTACAATCGTTAAAAGGCAACCTCGAAGCATTGTTGTCAGACCTTTCAAAGGCCAAGCCCGCAGCGGCTAAAGGAATCTATTTCCAGAAAATTTCTCTTGCTACCACAATGGGGCTGGGGGTAATGGTCGAGAAATCGTCACTTGCGCTATAAGTCGAGACGGTTGACATAAGTTTGCATTAGGGAACCTCTGAACAAGTCTG
>DEIQ01000117.1:2289-15387 GCA_002352565.1 Proteobacteria bacterium UBA2770
GTTAAATTGCGCGGGTTAGCAGGGATATTGCGAAGATTTACAACAATGAAGCTGGGCTAGCACGGACGCAAGAACCGGGTTCATGACTTGCCCAGAGGTTCCTTGGTAAAGAAAGGTGGTGTGATGTGGCGTTGACGTTTAGTCAAAAGCAGGAAGTGGTTTCCAGTGTAGCTGAGATCGGCCGGCGATCACTGATGGTGATCGCCGCCGAATACCGGGGTTTGACGGCAGGCGACCTGGATGAATTGCGCTCAAGGGCGCGCAAAGAATCGGTTGAGGTGCGTGTTGTCAAGAATACTCTGGCACGCCGTGCGTTGCAGGAAACCGATTTCGGTAAAATAGCCGATCATTTAACTGGTCCCTTGGTTCTGGTTTTTTCAAGCCGGAGTCCCAATGATGGTGCCCGTTTGCTGCGCGATTTCACCAAAGAGAATAAAGCGCTGGTCGTAAAGAACATTATTCTGGCCGGTGGAAGCGTCTTGCCAGCGGAGACTTTATCCCAGGTGGCAGCCCTTCCAGACCGAGATCAGGCGCTGGCTATGCTTTTGGGGACGATGAAAGCGCCAATCGAGAAACTGGCACGTACTTTTTCTGCGCCGCATGTGAAGTTGCTGCGCACCTTGTTGGCCCTCAAGGAAAACCGCGAGTCTTCGGGTTGAGTGAGCTATTGGCTGATTTTGAATTATGATGATATGGGAGAGTGAATTTTATGTCTGTTTCTAAACAAGAACTGGTCGACACTATTGCCAATTTGACGGTAATGGAAGTGGTTGATTTGATAGCTGAGATGGAAGAACGTTTTGGCGTCTCGGCGGCAGCTGTCGCTGCGCCAGCAGCTGCAATGCCAGCTGCGGCTGCGGAAAGTGCCGCTGAAGAGAAAACTGAATTTGATGTGGTGATGACGAGCTTCGGCGCCAACAAAGTGTCTGTCATCAAGGCAGTGCGCGGCGCAACCAGTCTTGGGCTGAAAGAGGCCAAGGATTTAGTGGAAAGTGCGCCGGTCACCATTAAGGAAGCTGTTGCAAAAGAAGAAGCCGAGAACCTCAAGAGCACTCTGGAGGAAGCTGGCGCTTCTATTGAGATCAAATAATCGAGCCGGTTGGCTTTTGTGAAGTATTCGCTATGGTGGGGCTGGCGCTCAGAATGTGATTGCCGACTCCGCCATTTTGTGTTTCCCGTTCAATGATGTTCATGACTAATTGCATCCTTTTTCTGCGCTAAGCATTCATCAAAACGAAACCAGCTCGATTGCAGCACCAATATTTTATCAAAGCCTTGATTAGGGTATTTATTATGGCGCTTTCCTTTACAGAAAAAAAACGGATCCGTAAGGACTTTGGGAAATTTCCAGCGGTGCTTGATGTTCCCTATTTATTATCCATTCAAGTTGATTCCTATAACCAGTTTCTTCAATACGACAAAAAGCCGGAAGCGAGAGAAGATCGGGGTATTGAAGGTGCTTTGCGTGCGGCATTCCCCATAGAGAGCTATAGTGGTCACGCGGCTCTGGAGTATGTCAGCTATGAATTAACCGAGTCAATTTTTGATTTCAGGGAATGCCAGCTTCGAGGTTTGACTGCGGCGGCTTCTCTTAAAGTCAAGCTGCGGTTTATTCTGTATGACAAGGACGCAGGGGTTGATGCCAGGATTGTGCGTGAGGTCCGAGAACAGGATGTTTATCTCGGAGAAGTGCCTTTGATGAGCCCACACGGGACTTTTGTTATCAACGGCACCGAACGGGTGGTGGTGGCACAGCTGCATCGATCACCTGGCGTTTTTTTTGATCACGATTGCGGCAAGACACATTCTTCCGGCAAGCTCCTTTATTCGGCCCGCATTATTCCTTATCGAGGATCATGGCTGGATTTTGAGTTCGATCCCAAAGATTGTGTTTTTGTTCGTATCGACCGGCGGCGCAAGTTGCCCGCTACGGTTTTGCTCTGGGCATTGGGTTATAGCGCCGAGCAGATGTTGCAGGAGTTCTTCGAGCATAATATTTTCAGTTTTCATGCTGATGAGCGGATTCTACTCAAGTTTGTTCCGGAGCGTTTAAAAGGAGAACTGGCGGCATTTGATATTCGGATTGGCGAAGAAATTCTCGTGCATGAAGGTCGCAGGGTTACAACGCGGCATATTCAAAAATTGCGTGAGGCTGGAGTCGAAGAGCTGGAAGTTCCAGTTATATATTTGATCGGCAAGGTGCTGGCGATTGATATTATCGATCCCCGTACCGGTGAAGTGATCGCTGATGCCAACAGTGTCCTGGATGAGGCGTTGTTGGATCGGATGCGGGAAGCAGGGTTGAAGCAGTTCCCAGTGCTTTATATCAACGATGTCGATCAAGGAGGTTACCTCTCCCATACTTTGCGCATTGATTCCACTCAGGGTCAGATGGAAGCACTGGTTGAAATATTCCGCATGATGAGACCCGGAGAGCCTCCCACCAAAGAGGCCGTAACTGCCTTGTTCGAGGGGCTTTTTTTTAACCCGGATCGCTATGATCTTTCCGCAGTGGGGCGCATGAAATTCAATCGTCGCTTAGGCAGGAACGATGCGGAAGGCTCAGGGGTCTTGAGCGTGGAAGATATCATGGGTGTCATGCGGAAGTTGATTGATATCCGTAACGGGCAAGATCACGTGGACGATATTGATCATCTGGGTAACCGCAGGGTTCGCAGCGTTGGTGAAATGGTTGAAAATTCTTTCCGCGCCGGTCTTGTCCGAGTGGAGCGGGCTATCCGTGAGCGTTTGTCGATGCCTGAAACGGAACAGCTCATGCCCCAGGAACTGGTCAATGCCAAGCCGGTATCTGTGGCGATCAAAGAGTTTTTTTCATCCAGTCAATTGTCCCAGTTCATGGATCAGAATAACCCGCTTTCTGAAGTGACGCATAAACGAAGAGTGTCGGCGCTTGGTCCCGGCGGTTTGACGCGGGAAAGAGCGGGATTCGAAGTTCGGGATGTGCATCCTACGCATTATGGCAGATTATGTCCCATCGAGACGCCAGAGGGACCCAATATCGGCTTGATTAATTCTCTGGCCGTTTATGCGCGCACGAATAATTATGGTTTTCTTGTAACGCCATACCGCAAGGTCATTGAGGGTAAGGTGTCGAACGAGGTGGAATATTTTTCAGCCATTGATGAAGAGAATCATGTGATCGCACAAGCCAACGCCGAATTGGATGCCGAAGGGCATTTCGTGTCGGATCTGGTTTCATGTCGTCATATGAATGAGTTCTCGCTCATCTCCCCGGCGGCGGTGGATTACATGGATGTCTCACCTCGGCAGATGGTTTCTGTAGCGGCGTCTCTTGTCCCTTTTCTTGAACATGATGATGCCAACCGCGCGCTGATGGGTTCCAATATGCAGCGGCAGGCAGTACCCACGTTACGGGCAGACAAACCTCTGGTGGGCACAGGGATGGAACGGGTGGTTGCCGGGGATTCGGGTGTTGCCATCAAGGCATTGCGTGGAGGTGTCGTGGATGTCGTAGATGCTTCGCGGATCGTGATTCGTGTGACAGATGAAGAGCAAGAAGGTGGCGTTGACATTTATACATTGATCAAATATGCCCGGTCCAACCAGAATACCTGTATTAATCAACGACCTCTTGTGTACGCAGGAGATTGCGTGCAACGCGGCGACATTCTGGCAGACGGATCATCCACCGATTGCGGAGAACTGGCACTTGGTCAGAATCTTCTCGTTGCTTTCATGCCGTGGAATGGCTATAACTTCGAGGATTCCATTCTTATCTCTGAGCGTGTGGCGCATGAAGATCGTTTCACATCTATTCATATCGAAGAATTGTCCTGTATCGCCAGGGATACCAAGTTGGGGGCGGAGGAAATTTCTGCCGACATCCCGAATTTGGGCGAATCTGCCTTGAGCAAGCTTGATGAGGTCGGAATCGTCTATATCGGCGCCGATGTGCAGGCAGGTGACGTGCTGGTAGGAAAGGTTACACCTAAAGGTGAAAGTCAGTTAACGCCGGAGGAAAAGCTGTTACGCGCAATTTTTGGTGAAAAGGCTTCCGACGTTAAGGATACTTCACTGCGCGTGCCTCTAGGCATGGATGGCACCGTAATTGATGTTCAGGTATTTACTCGGGAAGGTGTCGAGAAGGATGCCAGAGCCAGGGCTATTGAAGCTGACCAAATCAAAAAAACCCGCCAGGACCTGGAGTTGGAGCGTAGTATTGTCGAAGATGCTATTTATAAGCATACGTTTGCGATTCTGTGTGGTGAGAAAATTCTCACAGAAAACCATGGGCTGAAAGCGGGTTTGATTCTGACGGCTGAGCGGTTAGAGAGTTTTCCTCGCCATTATTGGTTGGATCTCCAGCTTGAGAATGAGGATGCGAATGTCCGGCTCGAGCAAATGATCGAGCGTCTGGCGGAACAACGTCTGGTATTTGATCAAAGGCTGGAACGTGAGCGCCGTAAAATCACTGCCAGTGATGAACTGGCTCCGGGTGCCATCAAGATGGTCCGAGTTTATCTCGCGGTCAAGCGCCGTCTTCAACCCGGGGATAAAATGGCGGGACGACACGGAAATAAGGGTGTCGTATCTACCATAGTTCCACAGGAGGACATGCCTTATCTGGCGGATGGTACGCCGGTTGATATTGTTCTCAATCCTCTGGGTGTTCCTTCCCGCATGAACGTGGGCCAGGTTCTGGAAACCCATCTCGGGCTGGCAGCAAAGCAATTGGGGAAACAGATTGATGCCTGTTTGCGACGTATGCGTGATATTAAGGAAATACGGCTTGAACTGGATCGTATATACAATCATATCGGATCTGGAAAAGTAGATCTGGATCAGATTTCGGATGACGGGATTCTGGAACTGGCACGTAATCTTCGTGGTGGTGTGCCTATGGCTACGCCTGCTTTTGATGGAGTGAGTGAGGAAGAACTTGGGGAGTTGCTTAAAATGGCAGGGCTTCCCAAAAGCGGACAGATGACGGTTTGCGATGGCCGCACCGGTCAGCCGTTTGATCGAGATATAACGGTTGGATATATGTATATGCTTAAATTGAATCATTTGGTGGATGACAAGATGCATGCCCGATCTACCGGGCCGTATAGCCTGGTAACCCAGCAGCCACTGGGAGGTAAAGCGCAATTCGGCGGTCAAAGATTCGGAGAGATGGAAGTGTGGGCGCTTGAGGCCTATGGCGCTGCTTATACCTTGCAGGAGATTCTCACAGTCAAATCGGATGATGTAAGCGGAAGAACCCGAATGTACAAGAATATAGTCGATGGTAATTACCGGATGGAGGCAGGCATGCCCGAATCGTTTAATGTTCTGGTCAAGGAAATCCGCTCTCTTGGATTGAATATTGAACTCGAAAAAAAATAAACCGGGTTGAACCTACGGCATAAGTGGTTGGTTATAAGAGTTAAGGCTGATTCGACATCCCCAGGAAGGGAGGCGGCATGAAAAATTTGATTGATTTTTACGAAGAACCCGCGGTTTTTAATGAGTTTAATGCCATTCGTGTAGGGCTGGCATCTCCGGAAGCGGTGCGTGCATGGTCCTTTGGTGAGGTAAAGAAGCCGGAAACGATTAATTATCGGACTTTTAAGCCGGAAAGGGATGGCTTGTTCTGCGCCAAGATCTTTGGTCCAAACAAAGATTATGAATGCCTGTGCGGCAGATACAAGCGCATCAGGTATAAAGGGACCGTGTGCGAGAAATGCGGTGTGGAAGTGACTTTGTCTAAAGTAAGGCGAGAGCGAATGGGTCACATCGAACTGGCGACGCCCATTGCTCATATCTGGTTTTTGAAATCGCTGCCCTCACGTATCGGACTGTTGCTTGATATGACTCTGCGCGATATCGAAAGGGTGCTTTATTTCGAGGCTTATCTGGTGATTGATCCGGGCATTACAGGGCTGGAGGCAGGACAGTTGCTGTCTGAGGAAGCTTACCTGGATGCACTGGAAGAGTATGGTGATGAATTTGTGGCTGAAATGGGCGCCGACGCGATCCGTTCAGTGCTGGTGGCTATGAACCTGCAGCAATTGGTCTCCCAGGTGCGCGAAGAGATCGGTATGACCACATCAGATACGAAATCCAGCCGACTTTCCAAGCGGCTCAAGCTGCTGGAAAGTTTTATCCAGTCTGGCAATCGTCCTGAATGGATGATCTTGACAGTATTGCCCGTTTTGCCACCCGATTTGCGTCCATTGGTGGCGCTGGAAGGCGGTCGTTTTGCCACCAGTGATCTGAACGATCTCTATCGGCGGGTCATTAATCGCAATAACCGGCTTAAGCGCCTGCTCGAACTTTCGGCGCCTGACATTATCGTGCGCAACGAGAAAAGAATGTTACAGGAGTCGGTCGATGCACTGTTGGATAATGGTCGCCGTGGGAGAACCCTGACTGGGACCAACAAGCGGCCCTTGAAATCCTTGGCGGACATGATCAAGGGCAAGCAGGGGCGTTTTCGGCAAAATCTGCTGGGGAAAAGAGTGGACTATTCCGGTCGCTCGGTAATCGTCGTTGGCCCGATGCTGAAGTTGCATCAATGCGGGTTGCCTAAAAAGATGGCGCTTGAATTGTTTAAGCCTTTTATTTTCAGCCGACTACAGCGTCTGGGTTACGCTACTGCCATACGCGGCGCCAAAAAGCTCGTGGAGCGGGAAGATCCGGTGGTGTGGGATATGCTTGAAGAGGTTATCCGTGAACACCCCGTGTTGTTGAATCGGGCGCCGACCCTGCATCGGCTGGGTATTCAGGGCTTTGAGCCGGTATTGATCGAGGGCAAGGCTATTCAGTTGCATCCATTGGTCTGCAGTGCTTTTAACGCTGACTTTGATGGTGATCAAATGGCGGTTCATGTGCCTTTGTCCCTCGATGCTCAACTTGAGGTGCGGGCTCTGATGATGGCCAGCAACAATATTCTGTCACCTGCCAATGGTGAACCGATTATCGTTCCCACGCAGGATGTCGTTCTGGGATTGTATTACATGACTATCGAGCGCATTAACGCCACGGGTGAAGGCATGTGCTTCGTCGACGTTGATGAAGTGGAACGCGCATATCAAGCAGAAGCGGTCGATCTGCAAGCGAAAATCCATGTTCGGCTCCCTGTTGGTGAAAATGGAGCCATGAAGCGCATGGATACGACGGTGGGTCGCGCTTTGTTGTCCAGGATTTTGCCGCCCGGGCTGCCTTTTTCTTTGATCGACAAACCGATGAAGAAGAAGGCTATTTCCAATCTGGTGAATACCTGTTATCGCACAGCAGGGTTGAAGGCCACGGTGGTTTTTGCGGATCAAATTATGTACACAGGATTTCATTACGCTACACGGGCAGGAATATCCATTGGTATTGAGGATATGGCTATTCCGGATTCAAAGCCGGAAATACTCGCCAAAGCACAGGAAGAGGTTAGGGAAATACAGTCGCAATATGCTTCAGGTCTGGTTACCGACGGGGAACGGTACAATAAGGTTGTGGATATTTGGTCGCGTACCAATGATCAGGTGGCGAGAGCCATGATGAACAAGCTTGGGCAAGAAACGGTGGTGGATAAGGATGGTCATGAAGTTCGGCAATCCTCTTTCAATTCCATCTACATGATGGCTGATTCCGGTGCTCGGGGTTCTGCGGCTCAAATTCGCCAATTGGCCGGAATGCGTGGTTTGATGGCGAAACCGGATGGCTCTATTATTGAAACCCCTATTACCGCTAATTTTCGCGAGGGCTTGACCGTACTGCAATATTTTATATCGACGCATGGCGCCCGTAAGGGGCTTGCGGATACGGCGCTTAAAACCGCCAATTCGGGATATCTGACGCGCAGACTGGTGGATGTGGCACAGGATCTGGTGGTTACGGAACACGATTGCGGTACCAGCAACGGGGTTTTGATCAAACCGATCATTGAGGGTGGTGATGTGGTGGAGACGCTGGCTGAGCGTGTTCTCGGACGTGTTGTGGCGGAAGATGTCTTTCTCCCGGAAGGAGGCGAGGTGCTGGTGGCAGCGGGAACTCTTCTGGATGAGGCGTATGTTGCGCTTCTTGAGGAGAAAGCTGTTGAGCAGGTTCGTGTTCTTTCGCCCATTACATGTGAAACGCGTTATGGGATCTGTTCAAGGTGTTATGGCAGGGATCTGGCGCGGGGAACCCGGGTAAATCTCGGAGAAGCCATAGGTGTTATCGCCGCACAGTCGATTGGTGAGCCGGGAACCCAGTTAACGATGAGAACCTTTCATATCGGTGGCGCGGCTTCACGCTCCGCTGCGGAAAGCAGCATTGAGGTGAAATCCGATGGAATTTTGAAGCTGCATAATATAAAGACCTTCGAGCATAAGGACGGGCATCTGGTGGCTGTTTCACGTTCTGGTGAACTGGCGGTCATGAATGCGCAGGGCAGGGAGCGTGAGCGTTACCGTATCCCATACGGAGCATCGATCTTATGTCACGATGGAGATCAAGCAGTGCGTGGGCAGCTGGTAGCACAATGGGACCCGCACACGCATCCCATTGTGACCGAATTGTCCGGGATTGTACATTTCCAGGATCTGATTGAAAATGTCACGATGGGGCGGCAGATTAATGAACAAACCGGGTTGAGCAGGCTGGTGGTGTATGACCCGAAAATGCGCAGTTCTGCAGGAAGGGATCTGCGTCCCATGATCAAGATGTTTGATGAGCAGGGACATGAACTGCATTTTCCGGGCACAGAACTGCCTGCGTTCTATTATCTGCCTTCCGGTGCGATTCTGGGGTCAAAGGATGGGGCTGCCGTCGAAGCAGGAGACATATTGGCGAGAATCCCGCAGGAGTCGAGCAAGACTCGCGATATCACGGGAGGTTTGCCTCGTGTTGCGGACCTGTTCGAAGCCAGAAAGCCCAAGGATCCGGCGATTCTTGCCGAAGCTTCAGGCACTGTGAGTTTTGGTCGGGAAACCAAAGGCAAACAACGTTTGCTCATTACGGCTGCAGATGGAGACCAGTATGAGGAATTGATACCGAAGTGGCGTCATGTGAGCGTATTCGAGGGTGAACATATCGAAAAGGGTGAATTCATCGTTGAGGGAGAGCCGGCTGCAATCGATATACTGCGATTGCTTGGGGTTGAGGCTGCCGCTGTGCACCTGGTTAAGGAAATCCAGGATGTCTATCGTTTGCAGGGCGTCAAGATCAACGATAAACATATTGAAGTAATTATTCGTCAAATGTTGCGCAAGGTGGATATACAGGATCCGGGTGATACGCCGTTTTTGAAGGGTGAACAGGTGGAAAGAACGGCGGTTCTGAATTGTAACGACGAGATGCTTGCCGAGGGCAAGCAACAAGCTAGCGGCATTCCCGTCTTGTTGGGTATCACCAGGGCATCGCTGTCTACGGAATCCTTCATCTCAGCGGCGTCCTTCCAGGAAACCACGCGCGTATTGACGGAAGCTGCGGTTAGAAACGCCAGAGA
Organism: Proteobacteria bacterium UBA2770; assembly: GCA_002352565.1. Lineage (GTDB taxonomy): Bacteria > Pseudomonadota > Gammaproteobacteria > UBA2770 > UBA2770 > UBA2770. The sequence goes on from DEIQ01000117.1 coordinate 11,735, forward strand.
TGAATTGCGAGGGTTGAAGGAAAACGTGATCGTTGGTCGTTTAATCCCTGCGGGAACCGGTATGGCGGCGCAAAAAGAGCGTCAACGAAGAAGAGCGGCCCAGAGCGACAGTGCTTTCCTTATGGTATCGGAGAGTTCCGAGCCGTCCGATTCAATGGAACAGATTTTAGACCCATCTCTTCCGGGCGAATCGACCGATGGGTCTTGACAGGATTTAGGAAATAGCTTAACATTCCGCTTCTTGCTCGCGGATTAGAATATTTTGGATTCGTTTTAAAAGGCGGTCTTTTCCAGATGAGGTTTTTTGATGTCAACCGTTAACCAGTTGGTGCGCAAACCAAGGCGCAGCCGGAAAATGAAAAGCACAGTCCCGGCTTTGGAGCAATGTCCGCAGAGACGGGGTGTTTGCACGCGTGTGTATACAACAACTCCCAAAAAGCCTAACTCGGCTTTGCGCAAGGTGGCTCGCGTTCGTTTGACGAGTGGTCATGAGGTGACTGGATATATTGGCGGTGAAGGACATAATCTGCAGGAACATTCGGTTGTCCTGATACGTGGTGGTCGTGTTAAAGATCTTCCTGGTGTTCGATATCATGTTGTGCGTGGTACGCTCGATGCTGCTGGTGTCGGGAAGCGGCGACAGGGTAGATCAAAATACGGGGCCAAGCGTCCCAAGGAGTAATGCGTTATGTCAAGAAGACGGGTCATAGTAAAAAGGATCATATTGCCTGATCCTAAATACGGAAATGTGACATTGGCTAAGTTTATCAATATGGTGATGTCGTCTGGCAAAAAGGCGGTGGCTGAAAGTATTGTCTATGGAGCGCTTGATGTGATAGGTGAGCGCAAGGGGGGCGATCCTCTGGAGGTGCTGGAATCCGCCATCAGCCAGGTGCGTCCCGTCGTTGAGGTGAAATCACGCAGAGTCGGGGGCGCAACGTATCAGGTTCCTATTGAAGTTCGTCAGGATCGTCAGATGACACTAGGCATGCGGTGGTTGATTGATTCCGCGCGGCGCCGAGGTGAGAAGGGTATGGCGCGACGACTTGCCGGGGAGATACTGGAAGCATCAGAGGGGCGGGGTGTAGCTGTTAAGAAGCGGGAAGACACGCACCGGATGGCTGAGGCAAACCGGGCTTTTGCGCATTTTCGCTGGTAATTTTGATTCGTGGGCATGGTTCGCGATCTCAAGTTAGTGATATTTTTTAACCATTCTATAGTTGGAGAGGTGAATCGTGGCGCGATCAACGCCGATTGAACGGTATCGTAATATCGGAATTATGGCGCATATCGATGCGGGTAAGACGACGACGACCGAGCGGATCCTGTTTTATACCGGTATCTCCCACAAGGTGGGGGAAGTGCATGAAGGCACTGCGGTTATGGACTGGATGGAGCAAGAGCAGGAACGAGGTATTACGATTACGTCGGCTGCTACAACCTGCTTCTGGGAGGGAATGGCCCAGCAGTTTCCTCAGCACAGGATCAACATCATTGATACTCCTGGGCATGTTGATTTTACCATTGAGGTGGAGCGTTCGTTGCGCGTGCTCGATGGTGCCTGCGCCGTTTTTTGCGCTGTGGGTGGCGTAGAGCCCCAATCCGAGACGGTGTGGCGTCAGGCGAGCAAATATCGAGTTCCGAGAATGGCTTTCATCAACAAGATGGATCGGCAGGATGCCAGTTTCCTTCGGGTTGTCGGTCAGATTGAGGAGCGCCTGGCTGGCAATCCGGTGCCGATACAGCTGCCGATAGGCAGCGAGGAACAATTCCGGGGCGTGGTCGATCTTGTGGCTCAGGAAGCGATTTACTGGCAGGAAGAGAACATGGGGGTCGCTTTTGAGAAAGGCCCGATTCCCGATGAGATGCGTGATGATTGTGCCCACTGGCGTGAGCGTTTGGTGGAGGCTGCGGCGGAAGGCTCGGATGAATTGATGGAGCAGTATCTGGAGAATGGGACGCTGACGGTCGATGAAATCAAACAAGGTCTGCGTGCGCGGGTTCTGCGCAATGAGGTTGTCCCCGTGTTATGCGGAACCGCTTTCAAAAACAAGGGTGTGCAGGCTTTGCTGGACGCTGTCATCGAATATCTGCCTTCACCAATTGATGTGCCTCCCGTGAAAGGTGTAAATCCTGATCGGGACGATGAGGTGCTTGAGCGTTTGGCGGACGATGAGGCTCCTTTCTCTGCATTGGCATTCAAGATTGCCACAGATCCTTTTGTCGGCACCTTGACCTTCATGAGAGTGTATTCGGGTGTTTTGCGTTCGGGTGATGCGATATCCAATTCGGTTAAGGATAAAAAGGAACGCGTGGGTCGGTTGGTGCAGATGCATGCCAACAACCGCGAAGAGATCAAGGAAGTTTATGCTGGAGATATTGCGGCTGCTATTGGTGTAAAGGATGTGGGAACGGGTGATACGCTGTGTGATTTGAGCGCGCCAATAGTTCTCGAGCGTATGGAATTTCCGGAGCCGGTCATTTCTGTGGCGGTTGAACCCAAAACTAAAAGTGATCAGGAGAAGATGGGTATTGCTCTAAGCAAGCTGGCGCAGGAGGATCCTTCTTTTCGGGTGCATACCGATGAAGAGTCCGGGCAAACGATTATTTCTGGAATGGGAGAGCTGCATCTGGAAATCATTGTGGATCGCATGCGGCGCGAGTTCAAGGTCGAGGCCAATGTGGGGCGGCCGCAGGTGGCCTACCGTGAAACCATTCGTTCTCCGGTGGAGCAGGAAGGAAAGTTCGTTCGTCAGTCCGGAGGTCGCGGTCAGTATGGGCATGTATGGTTGCGGATTGAGCCGCAGGAAGCAGGAAGTGGCTATGAGTTCGCCAACGAGATTACCGGTGGAGTGATACCCAAGGAATATATTCCTGCCGTGGATCAGGGTATTCGTGAGCAAATGAAAAATGGCGTGATTGCCGGATATCCGGTGGTGGATGTCAAGGTAGCGCTCTTCGATGGCTCCTTCCATGAAGTGGACTCATCAGAGATGGCGTTCAAGATAGCGGGTTCCATGGGTTTCAAGGCTGGAGCAGTCAAGGCGAAACCGGTTCTTCTTGAGCCAGTCATGAGTGTTGAAGTGTTAACTCCGGAAGAGCATATGGGCGATGTGATGGGTGATCTCAATCGTCGTCGTGGTTTGATTCAGGGTATGGAAGATGCGCCCTCGGGCAAGATGGTCAAGGCTGAAGTGCCGTTGGCCGAGATGTTTGGTTATGCTACGGATCTGCGCTCCCAGACTCGGGGTCGCGCCACATATAGCATGGAATTCATAAAATACAATGAGGTTCCTTCCGCGGTGGCGCAAAGCGTCACAAAGAAATAAGTCACTATTTCCGGCAGAACAACAATAGAGGGCATGTCTGATGTCTAAGGCCAAATTTGAGCGAACGAAGCCGCATGTAAACGTAGGGACGATCGGGCATGTGGATCATGGCAAAACGACGTTAACGGCGGCGTTAACGAAGGTATTGGCGGAACGTTTTGGCGGGGAGTTTCGTGCGTATGACCAGATTGACAATGCTCCGGAGGAGCGTGCGCGAGGCATAACGATTGCGACGGCGCATGTGGAGTATGAGAGCGACGCGCGTCATTATGCGCACGTGGACTGTCCCGGGCATGCGGATTATGTCAAGAACATGATCACTGG
>DEIQ01000033.1:0-1293 GCA_002352565.1 Proteobacteria bacterium UBA2770
ACCAGTCTGATATGCTTGTTGTAGACCGGACGCCGTCTGTTGCTGTGAATTGACCTGATCAATCACAGACTTGAATAATGCACCAAAGTCAATTTTCTCACCCAGATCCTGGTTAGCCCAATTACGTTCGGCGATTCCTGTTTCCACACCGGAAAGAGAAACCTGACTTGTCATCAATGCACTGATATTGCTGTTCATGATTGGTCCCGTTTGTTGTTCTGAATTGAGCGAATGCTTATCATCCGTTCCATTAATACGTCCGCAGCCCTAATGGCAAACAAATCACCCGATAGATTTGTCAATCTACGGGTTATTATAGTGTCGTTTCATATTAAGAATAAGCACCTTTTTACCATCGTATTCACCTGTTCCTTCAACAAAAGGCATACCCATCACAGTGCCTTCTTGCGTTCATCTTTCATTCAATCTTTCATTCATCATTCGCTCCCCCAATCATGATGCCCAAGTCACTATTTCCGACTATATCAGCATCCTGTTTAGCCTTCACGTCCGCCAATTGTCGATAAAAAATCCTCGGATCGGGGCCGGCGATCACAGTTACAAGCACCCGTCTGTTTTCCGCTCTACCCTGTGGGCTCGAATTATCCGCTTTTGGTCGGGTTGAGCTATAACCTAATATGGTCACATTCTCCGGCCTTACCCCCTCTTTGATGAACTGCTTGCCAACGGCTGCCGCCCGCGCAGCTGATAATTCCCAATTCGAAGGGAATCGGACTGTGGAAATTGGCAAGTTGTCGGTATGCCCTTCGACATTCAGATGATACGGTATTTTTGCAAGATAGCTTCCAATGGTTGCGAGTTGATCTTTTATTTGCGGCTTTAGTTCCGCCGATGCGCTCTCAAACAGCAAGCCACTCGCAAGCTCAATTTCAAGCCAAGTATCCGAGCGGCGGATCGTCACACTTCCTTGCTCACCTATGGATATGAGCGCCTCTTCAATCTTTTGACTTATTTGCACAAACCGCAACCGCGTTTGATAGCTCCGCAGGGCTTCCTCAAGCTGCTCTGCATTTGTCGGTACATCCCCAAGGCCCACACCGCCCCCGAGCCCAGGCAAATCAATCATATTAAGATTTGATGGATCTATATCGAAAACTTTTATCAGTGCTTCCTGCACCAATTTACGTTGCGCATCATTCTGATGTACCATGGCGTACATAGCGATAAAAAAAGCCAACAGCAAGGTAATAAAGTCAGCGTATGATATGATCCAGCGCAACGGGTCCGATCCACGATGTTGACCTTTAAGTTCCCGTTTTCTTTTGTGAGCAT
>DEIQ01000033.1:1410-17215 GCA_002352565.1 Proteobacteria bacterium UBA2770
TGGCGTCTTATCCTCAAAGCCGCGTAAAATCAGGCGGCCCTTCGTCCCGCAGAAGTTGGCTGATTTTTCCTTAACATCCGCACAATTCCAAGAACTGACTGGTTTTCAGCAACCAGAGGGGAACGAAGTCCATCAATCTGCGCAGCGACGGATTGTGGCGATCCGCCCATGCGCACAATCACTTCCACATACAATTTACGCACCCGTCCCAATTGTGTGGCATAGGCATCCAATCGACCCGCTATCGGCAGCAGAATCAGATTTGCGATTCCCACACCATATAACGTGGCCACAAAAGCCGTAGCAATGCCCACGCCCAAACCTTCCGCATCAGCGATATTTCCCACAACGTGAATCAATCCGATCACCGCTCCCACAATCCCCAAGGTCGGCGCATAACCCCCAGCTGCCTCGAAGAGGTTCGCAGCATCTCTGTCCATAGCTTCTGCCGCATCCATTTCCTCTTCCAGAGCTGCGCGCAGATCCCCTTTAATGAGACCCTGATCAAACATATTCAGACCATGAATAATAAAAGGATCTATGGATCGCCACTCACCCTCATCTCCTGCGTTTCTACTGGCATAATGCTCATTAAGCTCCAGCAAACTCGGACCGCCCGCTGACTTCGTCTGTTCGAGCAACTCTGCTGAACTCTTGACCGGCCCGTCTTTTTGCCCTGCGGATAGCAGGTATGCTGCCTGCTGGGCATGGACTTCGCTATTGACATCCGGCAAACGCCGCATCAACCAAGGCAGACTTTTCCATGTGCGTCTTAATACATCCGGAGTGGATTGCAAAATAGTTGCACCAACGGTCCCCCCGATCACAATCAGCGCCGCGGATAGATTCATAAATCCGCCTAGACTTGCCCCTTCAATCAGGGCACCTGTCACCACAGCACCTATTCCAACGATCAAACCGAAAATCGTAATAATCCCGGCTCCTCTCATGCTTTGCCTCCCATAAAGAGCTTAAAATATCACAGAAAGAAATGTGAAATCATTCACTTCACAATAACCCCAGCGACAACCATTTTTCCACCAAGCCCTACGAGATTAACTGATTACCAGGGAACCTCTGATTAATTCATGAACCCGGTTCTTGCGGCCCTACTGGCTCAGCTTCTTTGTTGACAATCTCCGCAATAGCCCTGCTAACCCGCGCGATTGTCGTCTCGAATATGAACATAATGAACCACCCCTGAGCTTCGCCCGGACTTGCATCAGAGATTCCCTGGATATCATCCCCCGAAACCAAAGCCAGTTATGAAATCCGCTGTCAATCATTTCCCTTCCGGGCCTTCATGATGGTGTTCTGCATATCGCTCTCGAGCTGAACCAAATGGATGATCAATTGATCATATCCGAAATCTATCCACCCCTGCCTATCCACTTGCTCTATCTCATGACGAATGGAACCCAATTCTCGGATCATACAAAAAAAACTATCCAAAAGCGAAACATCCACACGCACAAAATTATTCTTATTGGGACGTGAGGCATTCTGCCCATCCGCTTCAATAGGACTATCGGCGTGCGTTTGTAGTTTCTGAATAATAGCCCCTGCCTTGGAACTCGCTAATTTCCCCTCTGGCTCCAAACCACTATAGTAGAATATGGATTGAAATAAATCAAACGACCGCTTAGTCCTTAGTCGGCAACATTGTTCCCGGTTTACATCGAATTCTTCCATGCTTATTTTGTCTTTTGCCCCTGCTCCATATGTGTGTGCGCTCTCAGATCTGGTCGGAATGGCTTATAGGACATATGTTTTTATATAGACTCCATAGTTTTCAAAGAATCCTTCGGTTCCAAACCACTGTCTTTTTCATCAAAGCTGCTCGCAAACCCATGCAGCCTTGTCATGCACGACTGAGCGAGGAAGCCTTTCCGATTTACGTTGCACACATCACTCAACAAGGATCCATTTCCACTATAGCACCCGTCATACGTTCAATGATAGCGGACCATGATCCCGATAAGATATCGCTTGCATCACATGCCCCATGCCATCGCACAATAAAACAAGCCCTTCGAGATTAGCGGAACCACCCAGAGCTTTAAGATTATGACAACAGCGACAAACGCTATCATAAAGAATCATGAACGTGTGGCTCCTTTACCCAGAACCCCAAAGCATAGCGCAATTCCTCGATCTGAACGCAGACAGCTTGAACAAGGCGCTTTATTATAGTCTTAGACAATTGTTTTGCTGATCGTTATTAAAACCCAAGGCTCGACAACACGGCATCCACATCATCCTGGTTTTTAACGATCTCTTCCGAATCATTTTCATGTTCCACACGAGGTCCTGCAAGGAAATGCTCATGCTCAACCCTTGTTGCAATCCCCTCAGCCGTTTCGGTGACGCTCATATGGTCACGCGCCTGGTATAGAATGAGTTGAACAAGATTTTTCTCGAGATCCTCCACCAGAGATATAAGCCGGGTTATGACCTGGCCGGTCAGATCCTGGAAAGACTGAGCCGTAAGAACCTCGGTAAGCTTGCCGCGTATACCGCCTGAATAATTCTGCACCGTCAGAAAAAACGAGCTAATCTCATCGACTACGCGTCCGAATTCAGCCCCACTCAGCTCCCTGTGCACCAGCTTGCGCCAATCCTGTTGCAGATGCTCCGCTGTCCCACCAATATCATCGACAAGCGGTAGTGCGGATTCTACCATCCCGATGGTGGTATTGGCAGCTTGCTCGGTCATCCTGGTGACATAACTCAAACGTTCTTTAACATCGGGAATATCGTCTCTTAACATATCTGCCAGATGTGGGTCGAGTCGCAAACTATTGAGTGATTCGTGCAAATCACGAGCCAATCGTCCCAAATCCTGCAATAATACTGATTCGCGTTTGGCAACCAACTCCGACAGAACTTGTTCAATTCCACTCTGATCTTCCGTCTCTACACACTCCATAAAACGCTGGGCTAATACCTTATAAGTAGTATCATTGACCTCTTCCCCCTCCTGCATATCAGTCATATAGTCATTCTCCAGTAGATCGTGATTTGAAGCGCCATGTCCATAAAATATGGTTCCAGTTAATCAATCGCTTCGCCTAGAACCTTTCCTATTTTTTCTTTCAAGGTATTAGCGGTAAAGGGTTTAACGATATAGGCGTTCACCCCGGCATTTGCAGCCTCCACGATCAACTCCCTGCGTGCTTCAGCCGTGACCACGATCACAGGAATGCGGTTCAGTTTCTCATCCCCCCGCATTTCCCTGACCATGGTCAAACCATCCATAACCGGCATATTCAGATCCGCAACCAACAAGTCATATTTTCCATTCATCGAACGCATTTTTATCAATGCCACGCTGCCATTCTCCGCCTCTTCCACATTAGGAAAACCCAGATCGCGCAATAAATTTCTGATGATGCGACGCATCGTAGAGAAATCGTCCACTACCAATATTTTCAAATCTTTCTTCATATCCGATCCCTAGTCCCTATGTCTGGAGCACATCAGCTCTTCACTTCCCCCACGTTCAAAGCCCCCTGTCAATAATCTAAGGAACTGTCAGTTATTAGTCCTGTCCCGATACACTACGGATGGTAAGTGTACATCATAGTTCCAGCAAGTACTGGCGCCAGCAACAAGGATACGGCCCATAAGCCTGACCATAAAAAACAAATTTTTGATCACCGATCCCGTATCACCTGGGAGCGAAAACGCCATTCTCTCCCTTATCAGTCCGCAGTATAACACGCAGCCGGGCAACCGCCTTGCTATGAATCTGGGATACTCGCGATACACCCACCCCCAACACGGCACCGATTTCTTTTAATGTCAAATCCTTTTCATAATAAAGCGACAAAACCAAGCGATCTCGTTCAGGCAGTTGATCAACCGCGCCTGCCAGGATAGCCAGCATCTGCCGACGATCCACAACATTTTCAGGCAAATGCCCTAAAGCAGGCAAAGGAGAAGCCAAGTCATACTCGGCGTCATCCGTCTCATGAACCTGTTCAATGGATGTCAAAGCATGTTGATGAACCTCATCAATCCATTGTTGACATTGATCCAACGTTATTCGAAGATGTTTCGCCAATTCCAGTTCGTTGGCTTTGTGTCCGTTCTTTTGTTCGAGTTCCGCCCTGGCTTCGCGCAGCATCCGGGCATGAAGACTGACGGACCTGGGCGCCCAATCATTGCGCCTTAATTCATCAAGCATCGCTCCGCGTATCTTCGTCCGGGCATAGGTTTCAAAACTCGCTCCGTTACGAGCTTCATATTGCCGACCTGCATCCATTAAACCCATGAGTCCGACCTGAATCAGGTCATCCGGATCGACATGATCCGGGAGATGAACCACCATGTGATGTGCCAGACGCCGAACCCATGGCGTATATCTCAATAACCACTGTTCGTTGATAGAAACACGGTTATCATAACCTTGATGTGTCACTTTTGTTAGCTCCGCTTCTACCCTGGGGTTGAACCAACTGAACCGACGGAAGCCTGCACCACGATGGATTTATTTTGCGGAATTTCTGCATACGATAGTACCGGCACATCAGGCGCCATCCGGGCCAGCAAGCGCGACATAAGCCTTCGAATTGGAGGCGCCACTAACAGCCCCAAAGTTTGACCACTACTTTCGGCTCGCAATATGCGCGCCAAGTCCTCGCGGAAACGTTCCAGCAAACTTGGCTCCACAGGTTGCACCCTGCCTCCATCCGCCTGCTGGGAACGCAAAAAAACCTGTTCAAGCTCAGGAGTTAATGTCATGACTTGTATCTCATCCTTATCGCCGAAATAACTTTGTATCACGATCTGGCTAAGGGACTGCCGCACTTTTTCCGTCAATTCATCAGCATCCTGCATCTCAGCGCCATGCTCGGCCAGCACTTCCATTATAGATTGAAAATGACGCATTGAAATGCCTTCCGCGAGGAGATTTTTCATTATTTTCAAAATGGTGACAAAAGGCAGAATTTTTGGGATCAAATCATCAACAAGCTTTGGTGTTCTCTGTGATAAGCGTTCCAGCAACTGTCGCAGTTCTTCATGACCAAGCAGCTTATCTGCATTTTTATGCAGGACATGATTCAGATGGGTCACCATAACCGTAGAAGCATCCACCACAGTATAACCAAGAGTTTGTGCTTGTTCACCGTCGCTCGGCGCAATCCAGAAGGCTTCCAGACCAAAAGCAGGCTCAGTAGCAGGCATTCCTTCAATGGGTGCCACAACCTGGCCGGGATTGATTGCCAATTCCCGTTCAGGATAAATCAGTGATTTCCCAACCACTACACCCTTAATGGTCATCATATACTGGTTGGGATCATATTCGAGATTATCCCGCAAATGGACGGACGGAACAAGAAAACCCAGTTCATGAGTCAGACGCTTACGCACAGCACGAATTCTCGGAACCAATTGTCCACCTTGTTTTTGATCTACCAGCGGAATAAGCCGATAACCAAATTCCAGCCCGATGGCATCAATAGGCTCTACTGAATTCCAGTCGAGTTCTTCAACTTTTTCAATTGGGATAGTTTCCTCCGGCGCTTCTTCTTTCCCTCTTTGGCGATGCAGGACATAAGCCATCGACCCTGCTGCAACAGCCAGGATTAGGAAAGACTGATTCGGCATACCTGGCATCAAACCGAAAACCAACAGCACGAATGCCGTTATAGCCAATGCACGGGGATGAGCGAATAATTGGTCAAAAATCTGACCACCCATATCCTGATCATAGGATACCCGTGTTACCAAAATACCAGTCGCCGAGGAAAGAACGATTGACGGTATCTGTGCCACCAAACCATCACCGATGGTCAGCAGCGTGTAATATTGCGCCGCCTGTTCAATATTCAGATTGTGTTGAGCGACACCGATCACCAGCCCACCCAGAATATTAATCATAAGGATCAATATTCCAGCGATGGCATCACCTCTCACAAATTTGCTGGCTCCATCCATGGCGCCATAAAAATCCGCTTCTTGCCTGACTTCTTCTCGTCGTTTGCGCCCCTCTTCTTGTGTCAAAACGCCGGAATTCAAATCGGCATCAATCGCCATCTGCTTTCCTGGCATAGCGTCAAGCACAAAACGGGCGGAAACTTCGGAAATACGACCGGCACCACGGGTAATAACCACAAAATTGATAATAATCAAAATACTGAAAACCACCAATCCGACGGCATAATTGCCTCCGACCACAAACTCTCCAAAAGCGGCAATGACCTGACCGGCAGCTTCACTTCCGGTATGTCCGTGCAGAAGAATCAGACGCGTGGAAGCCAGGTTTAGCGCCAACCGGAACAGAGTGGTAATCAACAGCACTGTTGGAAAAGAAGCGAACTCCAGGGGGCGGCGCACATATATCGCTGCCAGCAAAACCACCAGAGACAACGCGATATTAAAACTGAACAGCAGATCAAGCAGCCGGGTAGGCAATGGAACCACCATCATCGCCAACATGACCAGCACTATCAACGGCGGCCCAAATCCCGCGCGTGTCAGTAATCGTAAATCTATCTTGGAACTGGGTGTTGCCATCAATCTAGCCTGTTGTCTTTCATGTTTGAAGGAATCAAATCATCGGTCGCCATTTCGCCCTCATGATCCCCGCTCTGATGAAGCTGATGTACGTAAGCCAAAATCTGGGCGACTGCCATATAAAGCTCAAAAGGTATGGAATGCTCTACATCCACCTGCGTATAGATAACTCGAGCCAGGGCCGGGGATCGGACCACGATCACCCCGTTTTCCACAGCTATTCCGCGAATTTGCTCAGCCACCAAATCCTGACCCTTGGCGACCACAATCGGGGCTTCCATCTCTCCCGACTGGTAACGCAAAGCTACTGCCACGTGCGTTGGGTTGGTAATGACCACATCGGCTGTAGGCACTTCTTCCATCATGCGCCTGCGGGCAAGATCGCGCTGCATTCTGCGTATTTTGGCTCGCAATTCCGGCGAACCTTCGCTTTGCTTCAATTCCTCTTTGACTTCTCGCCGCGTCATTCTAAGTTGTCTCATATACTGCCACTGTTGGAATGGCACATCAACCAGCGCCACAAGAAACAAGGAGGCTCCCAACGCCATAAATCCGAACTGAAGCAATCGCACGGCATGCCTGATCGCAGCTGGCAGGCTTTCCGTTCCCATCTGCCAGAACGCATCAATATTAGACCACCATATCAGCGCACCCGAACCCGTGACAATAATAAATTTCACCAGAGTTTTTCCCAGCTCTACCAACGCCTTGGCGCTGTAGATCCGACCCAAGCCCTTCAATGGATCAAGTCGATTCCATTGCGGCTGCAATGGGTGCAAGCTTAACACCCAACCACCCACCACCATGGGCGCCAGAATAGCCACCGCAAGAAGCATTATCATAAATGGCCAGAAAGCCTGAAGCGCATGGACAAAGGTATTTCCAAAATTGACGCCAGGCATGCCGGCATCAAATATTTCTTCCCTGCGTAATATCAGGCTTTGCTCCATGGAATACGCCAGCTTCTGGACGCCGCCAGGCGCAACAAGCAGAAAACCAAAGCCGGCTGTTAACAATAATGCGGCAGAGTTGAAATCCTTTGACCTTGGGACATGACCTTTTTTGCGTGAATCCTCGAGACGCCGCTGAGTTGGTTGTTCGGTTTTTTCCTGGGAATCCTGATCTTCAGCCATAATCGTCTATGATCCATGCAATCCGGAAATATATAACATGATCTCTCCAAAATATTCCTGAACATGGACATATAACTGCGGCAGAGTAAACAGCAACATCAGATAGCCCAGCGGTATCAGGAATGCAAAACCGACCGAAAATATGTTCATCTGCGGCGCGGCTCTGGTAATAACTCCCAGAGTAAAGTTAGCGAGAAATAGCCCGATAATCACTGGCAACACCACACGGATGGCGCCTGCGAAAATCCCTCCCGTTAACGTAATCATTTCCCCCACAGCGTTGATACCCGGCAAAGTCCCGATAGGTATTCGTTCAAAACTGAATCCCACCGTTCTGATCATTGCCAAATGCCCTTCTGAGGCCAGCAGCAGAAGGTAGACCAGAAACCGATAATACTGACCTAACAGCGGTATCTGGCCACCATAGACAGGATCCACCAACTGAGCGAATCCCAACCCCATCTGCAACCCCACCATTTGAGCCGCAAGTAAAAATATTGCCAGGGCGAAATGCAGCGCCAACCCCATCCAGACACCAATAATGACTTCCTGAACAACCGCCCACAAACCCGGAAGTGAAAAAAGATCAGGCACTTGCAAAGGAATCAATGTCGGCATTAAAAGAGCAGTAATTGCAAGTGTCAGCGCAATCAGAACGCGAGGAGGAACCAATCCATCGCCATACAGCGGAGAGGACAGAAAAAAAGCTGAGATTCTCGCCAGCGGATAAACCGCAGCACTCATCCATGCCAAAAGTACTTCAACCGATACAGGCACGACGAAGGTATCAGCCGATCAGTCCGGGAATCTGCTGATATAATCTAATGGTGTAATCCACCAGATAACGCAGCATCCAACCGCCTGCCAGAGACATAATCGCTGCCAGCCCCATTAACTTCGGGACAAAACTAATGGTTGTTTCATTAATTTGGGTGGCTGCCTGCAACATCCCAACGAACACACCAATAAGCAATGTCGTCCCCATAATAGGAGCACTCAGCAAGACAATCGCCTGTAATACTCTCTGCCCTTCCTGCAACACGATTTCCGGAGTCATATTGAAGCCCTGTCCATTTCAGACCAGAAAAGTCTGTTTTTAGAAGTTTTAGTTTGGTCCAACGTCAGTAAAAACTTTGTGCCAGCGTCGCCATGACCAGCGACCAGCCATCAATTAACACAAACAGCATCAGCTTGAAAGGAAATGATATCAACATTGGCGAGAGCATCATCATACCCATGGTCATTAACACGCTGGCCACTACAAGATCAATCACCATAAACGGAAGCAGAATCATAAACCCCATTTGAAAAGCAGTCATCAACTCGCTAGTGGCATAAGCAGGTATCAGCATGGTTAACGGGATCGGCTGATCATCCTTTAACTCGGCCCGCGACAATTCAATAAAAAGATCCAGATCCGCCTGTCTGGTCTGGCCCAGCATAAACTCACGGAAGGGTTCAACACCCGTTTTCAATGCCTGCTGCACGCTGATTTCCTCGTTTATATACGGCTCAATGGCATCTGAATAAGCGCGCTCAAACACCGGCCGCATGATAAACATGGTCATAAACAATGCCACACCTATGAGCACCTGATTGGAAGGCGCTTGCATAGTCCCGAGCCCCTGACGTAAAATCGCCAGAACAATGACGATACGGGTAAATGCCGTAGTCAACATAAGCGCCGCCGGCAAAAAAGCCATTGCCGTCATCATGGCCAGCACTTGCAGACTGACCGTATAAACCTGTTCCCCCTGAGGACCGGCGGATGTCAGCAATTCAATTGCAGGCTGGGCCAGCACGACACCAGGGCAAATCAGACCAGCAAGAATGATTGCTCGCGCCAACCAGCCCTGTCTCAAAAATTTAATATTATTCAAACCGGTTATCCAGCGCGTCTGCTGCAACGACATCCTCTTCAACCACCTTCCCGTCAAAAACATGCAGCATGTTGATGTGACCGCCACCTGCTGCTACCAGAAATTGTTGCCCCGCCACCTGGACCAACAATAAGCGCTCATTTCTACCTATTGGAACCGAATATACAATCTGGATGGACCCAGAAGTCGGCCGATGCAAATGCATCCCTCGCCGCACATAATACACCAACAAAAAAAAAGCGCTAATACGGCAGCCAGACTAAAAATCATGCGTAATACGTATAATCCAGCATCCCACACTACGAAAGCCTCAGCATATATGATTGCTTTTTCGTTATCTTCACGTCAAACCAGCATGCGCAATCGCTGAGGCCTGCTAAGAACCTCACTGATCCGCACACCCCAGCGCCGCCCGTCGGTACCCATAACCACTTCACCTCTCGCGATCAGGATGCCATTGATAAGCACGTCCACAGGTTCACCCGCCAAGCGTTCAAGATCCACCACCGACCCCTGACCGAGTTGCAGCAGCCTTTCAATGGTCATTTGTCTGCGACCCACTTCAACGGAAAGAGTCACTGGCACATCCGACACTCGCTGGAGAATATCAGAAACTTCTTGATCTGGCATGCCTTCAGAGACAGTCTGACGCACTTCTTCGTTTTCGGAAAACTCCACGTCTTTGACTGACCCTTCCTTCTTCAGATCCGCTCCATTCGCATTTTGATTACTATCTTCCATCATCCCCGCTCCCTAAAAAAATCCCATCATCATACAGTTGACTAATTCCCTGCAATGAAAAACCGAATGGAAATCCATTTGAATACAGACTCATGAATGGAACGCTTCATCAAGTATACGAGCCACCCTTAACACACGCCTGCCTTTATCCTGCCCCAACTGCCCTTCGATCACCGGCACTTGCTCCACCATTCCAACCACTTTCTCGGGCATGTCGATCGGAATGACTGTACCCGTGTCCCATTCCCCCACTTCTGCAAGTGATATCTGCCGTTCAACAAGAGGCACGCGCAAACTGGCGACCGACTTCAGAACATCTTGTCTTAAAACAGTGCTCCATTGTTCATCAAGACCAGTGCGATCTTCAAGCAAACCATGCTCAATGTCCTCACGCACCGCTTCAAGGAAACTGTAAGGTAAAACGATATGGAACCCGCTGCCCCAATCAAGGTCACCCCGGATCTGGAAACGACTGACTGCCACGATCTCATCGTCTCCCGTTATATTGAGATAACTTGGATCATGATCGGTGCTGACATATTCCAGCCTGAACCGATCCCGGATCTCAGGACGACGCAAAACGCCCTTCCATGTTTTAGCCACCTCATCAGTCACCACACGAGCGAACAAGCGCACCATCGCCAGTTGCGTAAAACTGAACCGACCCTGCTTGTTTTCGACGCCAAGGTCTCCGCCGACGCCCTTGGCTCGCTCATGGGTTCCGCCGAAATAGGTGTTGATGAAGGCATTAATAGTATCGGCATTGATATAGAGTAAAGCATTAGCCCGTAATGGCTGAATCCTTGATGTCACGAATACATCGGGGCTCGGCAATGATCCACGGTAGCTCTTGAAACTCATGGTTTCTATCAGACTTCCCGCCCCCTCATCTTCGTTTCTTGTCGGCGCTTTATTCTCAGTCACCCGCACTGAGCGTCCTAGCAATTTAAACAGGCTATCAGCGATATCACGCGACAGTCGGCTGTTTAACCGATCTATTTCGCGCAAACGCACCATTGGCGGTCGCCGTGGATGCCTGAAATCATACACTTCTCCAGCCATATACTCTGAAGACTTGTCAATGAGAGTGCTCAGGCGCTCACTACTTTTAGGATCCTCTGATTGACCCAGGTACTTATCCAGAAAAGCATCGATGGATGCCTGAGTATCCTTGTTGTTGTCGTCATCACCATTAGCCATACGTAAACCCTCTAATCAATCAAGTCAACTACTGCATGACCATATCTGTGATGTACACATCTTCCACGCCCGGGATGCCCACTTCTCGCCGCAAGATTTGCTGGACCGTATCAAGAATTTTTTTACGCAGAATTTCCTTCCCTTCCTTGGTCGCAAGCTGCTCCTGATTCTGGTCGCCAAGCAAAAGACCAAGATCATTGCGAATAACAGGCTCATATTCTTTCAATATTTCCTCAACTTTCTTATCATAAGTCATGAGCTGAATCTTGATCTGTAAAAAACGCGCTCTTCTCGCATCCACGAAATTTACCAATATTGGTTCAAGAGTGAAAAAGATCGGTTTCTTCGCCTGATCATGCAGCGCGCTCTTCGGAAGCAAACTGTTACCTCCACTTTCCATCGGGCCAACTAAATACAAAACCAGAAACCCTCCCACAACCACGCTAATGATCATGCTCGGAATAAGCAATAGCAACAATTTTCCAATCGGCAGCGAACCCGCCCCCCCGCTCAATTTTTCAGCCATGATATTGAACCTTTTTTACCCTTTGTATAAGCACCTTGCACCCCGCATTATATACATTTCATCCAGAAACACACCCCGGTTTCAAGTGGGATTCACAGTCCGGAAACGATTTCCAACAACCAACCCTGATTATAAAGATTCAAATCTCGCTCGACACCTGAATGGCAAATGACTAAGCCAATCAGTGCAAGCACACAACTGCGACAATACAAAAAACTTGCCCCACACCATCTCGCGACTCTAAAAACCAGGTTCATTATTAATCATATATTATAGTGGTGCAACACCATATAAGTTTTCCGACACCTTTCGCAGGCATCATCCCTATTATATGCGTTAAAAGCTGTTGCAATGAACTATACCACTATGATTAAAGGTTCTGCACCAAAATATGACCGCGCGACATAAAATTCCACCCTTCATGCCGACAGGCCATTTTTCTATCATAATACCTGACAGTAAAAAATTCACTGCTCATCTGCATGCAAAGCATAGGCGAAGGCCAGTATTTCCGCCACCGCCATAAATAACGACTCCGGAATCTCATCACCAAGACTGACCTGAGAAAGAAGCCCGACCAAGGCCGGATCATCCTTTAAAGGAACCCCGTGTTCTTCAGCCAGTTCGATGATTCTCCGAGCCACCTCACCCTGACCCTTGGCCACCACCACCGGGACGGATGCTCCATCATAGCGCAAAGCTACTGCCACGGATGAAACTTCACCCTCAAGAACACCATCCCCTCCGGATTTATCTTCCATATTTCATTCCGGATAACCAGAAACAATGACAAAAAAGCATTTCAGATCATTATATCCATCAAACCCCGAGACCCAGACATGGGAAGTACTTCCTGGCGCTCACCCATCTGCCCGGAACGTATATTGATATCCGCAATATCAATACCCTTCTCTCTCATGCTGGCTTCCAGAAATTCCACGCGGCTAAGAACTAACCATCTTGTGCCAGGGTTTTCAACCCAGAAAGTCACGGTTGTTTTTTCGCCTTTTTGCCACACATGCACATCAAGCTCGCCTAATGGACCCAAGTCAAGTTCCAACCGAACACCCCAACCCGAGTCGCTGCTATAACTATCATTGCCTTCGGATACTTCATCATCCATTCTATGGCTCAGACGCATAGGAATAAAGACAATACCATGCTGCTCCGTCTGAACCGGCAGATCCACATAAACCATTTTCGTTCTGTCTCCAGAAGAAGCGACAGACCGCCATTGCTGAAACTCGATTCTGGACAGCCATGAGTCGGAATGTTCCCGCAACTCACGCATCATATTCATGAAGTCGGCTTGCCCAGTCGTTTTCGATATATGCCCCTGACTATTCGCTTCGCCAGCACGCCCCTGGAGGGGAGTCTTTGGCGAAGCAGCCTCCTGGCCATGCAGAAAGGATAATGAGCGTTCGGCAGCCAGAACCTGTGAATGCGAAACCATTCCCAATGGTTGTAGAAGTTGAGATAATAACACCATGAGTCCGCGGGCTGAGGATACATTGCCGCCGTGGCTGTCAGTTACTGCTCCGCCTGAAAGCACCCTGGGAAGAAAATCACCTGTTCTTGGCGCCATATCAGATGACGCACTGGCACGGATGAGTCCTTGCGAACTAACAACATAGCCTCTCACATTCTGCCCGGCAGCGATCTTGGCATTTGAACTACTGAACAAATTTCGCCCACCGCTGGCGCGCGATAGCACCTGATCAATTCGACTCACCAGCCTGGAAAGATGCAATCTCGTGTCTGACGCCGTTGCATCCCTGCCATGACGCAGCCCATGCTTGCTTTGCATAACCCCGCTCTGGAGCACAGCCGCGCGCAAGGAAGAAGCATCACGACCTCGGGCCGCAGCCATTCCTTCGATGAATGCTTCAGCCTCTCTAACCACAGGAAGTATCATTGAACGCAAGCGCCCCGATGATGACTGATTCGCCACCTGTTGAAGATTTCTGACAAGAGATTCCAACTTCGGCCACAATGTCGCCACTGGCTGCTGGCGCACCAGCATGGTTCGCATGGCTATTGCCGATAACGATTGAGGCGCAGCTTCCGCAACGACTTTCATGAGCGGCAACCGACCTCCACGCAGAACCTCAAGCTGCATGGTTTGACCCTGCCTCAACTCAAGCCCTGTTTGAGCGCTGACTTCCATGCCGTTAATGAGTAGTTTTACCACGCCGCCATCTGTGCGTGATAAAACTAATGCCTGCACAACTTCACCGATCTGCAAAGTCCGCAGCGCCCCAGCACCTTCGGGTACAAGCCGCCCATCGGGCAATATAAAGGTAGAAGGCTGTATGATCATGATCATGCACCTGGATTTTAAGCTTAAAACATCACCGGTTTTTACTCTTTAGGCTTAATCGCTCCAGCGCTGCCACGACCTGCTCCATATTACGCTCAGCCACCGGATCCCAATTCACAAAGCTGGCCCCAATTCTCCATTGACCATCTTTTCGAAATACACTATTGAGAAGCACCATAGCGCTCAAGTTAACATATCCGTCAATAAATGCCGTTACCTTTAAAGTCTGCCCCTGCAATGACGCCGCTTTTGCCTGATACTCGTCACCGAGTATCACCCCGATACCCGTAACGGATATATCCACAATCCTACCCTTGGCGAAACATTGACCCTGATGATAGAAAGCCGCCTCAGACTCAATGTGCCCAGGCACCAGCGCGCGATACCATTCTCTTTTCTGACTACGCGCTATAGTTTTCGGGATATCGGCGAGATAGACGCCATCGACTCCGCCTTGACATTGACTCTGGAAAAACATCTCCTCTCCCACTTTGTCTTTGGCGGCAAAGCTGACATAGATTGGCTCTGTCAATAAAGGAAGCTTTTTATCATAGCCTATCGGTTCAGAGAATTTAAAAGTTCCTTTGTCTTCATCTATGCCCAGAAGAAAAATTTTTATCCGGCCTCCAAACGCACTGGCATTCACAAAAATCGGCGAACGACTTTTAGCGATCTCTCTCAAATAGGTACCGATATCCTGCTCCGCCATCATGCTCATAACATATCACCGAAAAAATTCACGAGCGAAAAACTGCTTAGAACACGAACCACGAACCGGAATAATTTCAATAGACTTTCCCTGATTGACTGTAGCGCCCTTCCTGACGCACGCCACACAAAACCGGAAGTGCTCGTCTGATGTAGCTCATGCGCTCGCCGATCAACCTGCCGTTTCTCTCATTCAGCCCACGACACCAAGTAAGCTTTCCAGAAATCCGGTCATCCTGAAACCATTCAACACACCCATCTTCGCCACTGGAAACACCCTGGCTTACATCCACCGCTCCGACCGACGAAAGTTCGTCAAACGTACTGGCTTTAAGCTCATTGATGGCCTGCAAACTTTGCAGATCTCCGCTCATTATGGCTGCATATTCCGTATCAAGCAATTCCGCTAGTCTGTCCAGTGTTTCCAGCAGCCAGTCGACTCTCTTGTCCACATCCCACCTTCAAGCCTGATCGCTCGACGAAGGCCAATCCACATCCTCCAGAAACCCTTGCGCGATACTAAATGAATCGATACGATAATGACCTGCCTCGATTTCCTGACGTAACATTGCTACCTGCTCGTTATCAAAGACCGGATTTTCCGAGCGTAATGATTCAGCCAGAGCCTGGATGGAAGTTATTGCTTCATCCGAAGCATGAGCCGCGGAGTTATTGCCCAGACTTCCTCTGGAAACTGAACGACTCGAAGCACTGCTTTTAGACTCCAGCTCAAGCGCCTTAACAATGCTGGGTGTAAAATTTATCTTCATAATAT
>DEIQ01000033.1:17348-20788 GCA_002352565.1 Proteobacteria bacterium UBA2770
AATTCCGGAACGAAGGTGATTGTACTCCCTGGGATATTGATCAAGCGGGATTTTCAATAGGGACGACGCCGCGCAGGCCGGGCTGGCCCCACAGGTTCAACTTTGCCATCGCCCACGATCTTTACATCCATCATGCTTTTATTCGCGCTTTGATAGATTGATATGATTTCCCCGAGTTCGCCATCGTCAAGCGCTCGCGCTTTTATGGAAACACGAATCATGCCTTTCCTGACCACCACTTCGACCTCATCTCCCTTTTGCACCAGGTAAGCCGGTTCAAGCTGTCTGCCGTTTACCACTTCTCCAGCATCCATGCCTCGTTTGACGACCCTTCCAACGACCAAAGACACGTCCCTGAAATAAACCCTTGTATGGGTTGAAACCGATTTCTCGACGATTATCACATCATCTTCGCGAATCGTATCTCCACGCATAAGTGGCTTTCTGGTGACCACTACAGGCTGGAAAACTTCCACCGTTACCGGGACAAACAATCGCCATGGCTGACCGGTATCACACCGAACCTGAACATTGTATCGACCGGCCGATACAATGTTCGATGCAATATTGCCGGTGGTCAGACGCTGAGCACACAGTGGTAATCTAAGCCTGGAATCCAGCGGGGCGGCTTTCACATGAACGCGACCCATGCCATCGATACTCAGATTTGTTCCAATTGCCTTCTCGGCTGCCATCGTTATACTGGAAGGATCCTGAATGCCCTGGAAAGCCGTAATCAGCATAAAAAGAACTATGCTGAAGCCAAGAAAACAGCCCTTGATAATCAGTTCATAAGCTATCATTTCAGACACCATTTCAAAAAGGAAGTCAAATTCATCCCTTTAATGCGCGGGGAATGGCGGTCATTCCATTGGGCTTCAGTAGGGCATATGGTTTATAATGACCCTCAGCGCAGGCTTGAATCGGTGATAATAAGGTATAAAATTGTAAAACCCTGCAAAACAACTGTGCCGAGCAACCATTCTAACTAAATTCTTCAGACATTCACACCCAATCCTGTAATCCCGCATCTGCCAACACCCCCATTGTTCAGCAAATACAGGATTCAAAACCTGGAGTCTATCATGAAAAAAAGCCGGTTTTTCGTCATGATTTCCATCATAACAGCCGGATTTATCAGCCCGATATCCCCGACGCAAGGAAAGGAAGCGGTAGAACGCTATCTGGTTAGATATAAAGCAGACCATCACAACGCTATCATGGCTGCTCTGCAGAAAAAACGTATCAGTATATTGCGCAGAATGAAGCAACACCCCTGGATCTCCACCCGAATGACTGCCTCTCAGGCGCAATGGCTACTTTCGCACCCCGGCGTTCATGCTGTCGAGAAAGAAGCCAGACGTTACCCTATGGACCTTCCCCCCGACACCAGCGGAAACGAAACAATCCATTATCCATTATTTCCAAGGGCAACTCCCGTGCAGGATTCCACTGCACCCGCACAAATGGAATCCATCGCCCTGGAACAAACCCAGGTTGCGAAAATACCCAAAACCTACGCAACGGCCAAAAGCATATGCATTATTGATTCAGGCTACGATCTAAACCATGAAGATCTGCCCACAGACAATATTTCCGGCACCAATAACCCTGGCAGCGGCAACTGGTATGAAGATGAAACCGGGCATGGCACTCACGTGGCTGGCACCATCCTGGCGCTGGATAATAATATCGGCGTAGTTGGCGTAATTCCCAACGGGGGAATCCGCGTTCACGTTGTCAAGGTTTTCGGCGAAAACCAACCCGCCGACAGTGAGGACAACGAGGAAAGTGAGGATAACTGGGCTTACAGTGGCGATCTGGTCGCCGCACTTGAGGTTTGCGAATCCATGGGAACCGATATCGTCAATATGAGTCTTGGCGGCGAAGGCGCCATCGACGCAGAACGCATTGCCTTCGCTCATGCTTATGATGCGGGCATTCTTCTCGTTGCCGCGGCCGGGAACGATGGTCCGACTGGCGAACCGATTTATCCTGCTTCGTATGATAGCGTCATCTCCGTTACCGCGGTGGATGATAACAATCAAATCGCCGAATTTTCACAGGTCAACCGCAATATCGAACTCGCCGCTCCGGGTGTAGCCATTCTGTCCACCATACCCATGGGAACCGGCACCGCTGCTTATATCTCCGAAGCGGGCAACGCCACAGATAAGTTCATCCGGGCGGAAGCCATGGAAGGATCGTCTTTTGCCGAAATTACAGCCGACCTTTACGATTGTGATCAAGCCTTCGATATCTGCGCAGGCGCGCAGGGAAAAATCTGCCTGATTACCCGGGGCGAAAACACTTTTGCCGAAAAAGCTCTTAACTGTCAGAATGCCAACGGCACGGGCACGATCATTATCAATAACGTGGAAGGCATTCTGCTCGGCACTCTTGGCGAAACCGAGATTGATATACCCGTCGTCGGTATTAGCCTGATTCAGGGAGAACAGCTTGAGAACCTCCCCGATGAAGCTGTTATCAGCCTTGGAGTAATCTCTACCAACTATGAACGTCAGGGCGGAACTTCCATGGCGACACCATTTGTCAGCGGCATCGCCGCCCTGGTTTGGAGTTATCATCCGCAGTGTGATGCCCGCGATATCCGCCGCGTCCTGGAACTAACTGCCCTGGATCTGGGTGACTGGCGCAAAGACCCGATTTTCGGTTATGGTCTGGTTCAAGCACTTAAGGCCAAAAGCCGGCTCGATCTTCGGGGCTGTGGTACACTACCCTTTCGACAAGTTCACGATATATCTAATGTGATCGAATAATGGACAGAAGAAAACCGCCTGGAAGACTGCTTGTTCGCCTGGGTTACACGCTGATACGCTTGTTGGCAACCACACACAGAATAAAATATCACCAACGTCATTTTGTCGAACAAAAAAAAGCGCAAGGTATTCCCATCATCTTTGTAACATGGCATGGTGAATTCTGCCCTTTTATTTTTTCCCATTTTGCCTCGGAGCGATTGAGTTTTCTGGTTTCCGGAAGCAGGGACGGCGATATTGGCGCTGAACTGCTGCAAAAACTCGGCATTCAGGCTATTCGCGGTTCCTCGAGCCGGGGCGGATTCAAAGCCATGCGCGATCTGATTCGTACTACGCGCCAAGGCTTCTCACTGGCAATGACCCTTGATGGTCCGCGAGCGCCGCGCTTTAATGCCAAACCTGGAACTGTTTATCTGGCAAAAACCACAAAATGCGTGATCATACCCATTTTGATGAGAGTCAAACCCCGCCTGCAACTGAAAACATGGGATCGTTTCGTTATACCCTTGTTATTCTCACGCATTGATGTTCTTTACTGCGAACCATTTCAGGTCACAGATCACAAAGACCATGAAACGATCGCCAAAGAAACCCGGGAACTCGCGAACCGGATGCTGGAATCCGGAAAGCATTGGGATGATGTTCTGAAAAAAAAAGATC
>DEIQ01000025.1 GCA_002352565.1 Proteobacteria bacterium UBA2770
ACAGGCTGACGCGATACAAATTCCTCAAAGTTATAGATTTGGTTTTCCGGATCTGACGGGGTTTGACCGACAACCAGATAAAATCTGACTTTGGGGAGCCGGGGTCTGATACGCATAAATGTTTCAACAAAATCGTCTTCGAGTACAACGCCCACCGAATCGGAATTGTCGATGACATTGATCAACTCGTTGTCCATAAAGCGATAGTTCAGGGGGACGGTAATCGCGGCGATTTTCCAGGCGCCAAAGGTACACTCCACAAATTCAAAACTGTTGGTTAAGGCGATGGCAAAACGTTCTGCGCGTTGAACGCCGAGTTCCAGCAAAGCATGTCCTGCCTGGTTGGCTTTGTCATTAAAATCCCGGTAGGTGCTGACGTGGGAACCCTGAACCAGAGCGGCGGTACCTGGAATCACTTTTGCATTTTGTTCCAGGGCGTAAACTGAGGTATGTTTTCCAGCCATGATTAATTTCTCCAGAGAATACTCTTATTTTATATGATAAGTAGATCATATGAAGCCGTGATATTTTTGAACCGCGTTAAACTTTCATCTGCGTCGTCAGACTTACACGCACGCAGATGAAATAAACGATCGTTCTTTTAATTGCACTTGATTCTAAATTATAGTCAAAAAATCAGGGTCTGATGATTCATATCCCACCAAGGCAAGTATCCTTTAATTATTTTTTAATCTAATTGTAATATTTAACATCTACATCACATCTAAAATGATTTCAGAACTAAAAAATATTTCAGGAGGAAGTAAAAATGAAAAATCCAAAGAGTTTGTTAAAACTTATATCGATAANNATAAAGCATGGAGGAAGGGAGCAATGAGCAACCAGGCTTCCTCCAGAAAAGTAAGCGCCGTCTCAAGGCTTATTGGGTGATGGTACCGGGATCAGGCGTGCGTTGTCTTGTTGTCTGAACCAAGGTTCTTTACAAAATGGGCATATCCCATTACACTGGTGAACCATCAATGATGGCCAAGTAGCTCAGTCGGTAGAGCAGCGGACTGAAAATCCGCGTGTCGGTGGTTCGATTCCGCCCTTGGCCACCAGCGTTCATCCAGATTAAACAAGCCTGAATCATCAGGCACCTGATGATTCAGGTCGTTCGATAAAATCCTTCCTTCACGATTCTGCAACAGTGCTTCGCTCTAGCAGGTTACTG
The DNA here is from genome assembly GCA_002352565.1 of Proteobacteria bacterium UBA2770. Taxonomy (GTDB): domain Bacteria; phylum Pseudomonadota; class Gammaproteobacteria; order UBA2770; family UBA2770; genus UBA2770. The sequence continues at coordinate 1,175 of DEIQ01000025.1, forward strand.
ACTTGGCCATCTACGGCGTTAAAATTGCGCTCAAAGTGCTCACTTACACGTGTAAACTCCGCTTTTTCGCTTGATTTTGCCTTGTATCTGGCTCAAGTCAGCGAATTTCAACAGCCTGCCAGGCAGCGGCTTGATGACCAAAAAAGATTCGATAGATAATCCCGGATACATTTTTAGACAGGGGTTAAATATTTCATGAATGTTCAGGAGCTTGTTGGAGCGCGGCTTCCGCCAGATCGGGTTTTGCCTTAAAGCTTTCGGCTTGCGCTGCGTGCCACCAGTTCGCATAGGGCGTCTCATCTGGTGCATCGAGCAAAATCCCCCGCGGCAGAAAAGTGTGGACATCACTGATGCTCTTTGCATTAGAGGCGCTGATCTGCGCCATTAAATCATGGGCTTGCAAATCCTCCGGGTGGGTGAGACCGACTGCCGCGACAATATTCGCCAGTGCCTCCAGCGTTTTTTGATGAAAGCTCCGGGCTCGTTCGGCCTGGATATCCACAACCAGCCCGCGTTGGAGCCATTTGTCCTGAGTGGCTATTCCGGTCGGGCAGGTGCCCAGATGGCATCGCTGGGCCTGGATACAACCGATGGACATCATAAAAGCGCGCCCTGCATTACACCAGTCGGCGCCCAGAGCCATATTGTATGCGAGTCCCATGCCGGAATAAATTTTTCCGCTGGCGGCCAGGCGCACCTTTTCACGCAATCCTGCGCCGACCAGGGCGTTGCGCACCAGTATCAGACCTTCGGTGAGCGGCATGCCCACTTTGTCGCAGAGTTCCAGCGGCGCTGCTCCGGTGCCACCTTCGGCGCCATCCACCACGATGAAGTCGGGATAAATCCCGGTTATCAGCATGGCTTTCATGAGAGCCATCACCTCGTGGGGCTTGCCGACGCACAACTTGAGCCCTACCGGCTTGCCCCCGGATAGTTCGCGCATCAAGGCAGTAAATTCAAGCAGCCCGACCGGTGTGCTAAAAGCGCTGTGTCCCCGGGGGGAAATGCAATCCTGATGCGCCTCAATCTTTCGGGTATCGGCAATTTCCTGGCTCACCTTCGCAGCCGGAAGCATGCCCCCATGGCCCGGTTTTGCGCCCTGACTGAGCTTGATCTCGGTCATTTTGACCGCCTTTTGCTGGGCATTTTCCGAGAACAGTCCGGCATCGAAATGGCCTTTGCGATCGCGACAACCGAAATACCCGGATCCGATTTCCCAGACCAGATCGCCGTCATGTTTCAAATGATGTGGGCTGATGCCTCCTTCCCCGGTGTCGTGATAGAAATTGCCTTCACGTGCTCCCTTATTGAGGGCTTCGATGGCATTGGCTGACAATGCGCCGAAACTCATGGCCGAGATGTTTAACACCGAGGCACTGTAGGGTCGGCTGGACTGATGATTGCCGATTATGACCCGTGGGCTTAAATCAGGGTCTTCGGTCGGTGTGATCGAATGGAAAACAGAGATGTAACCTTGTTGATAGATGTCTTGCTCGGTGCCAAATGGATGCGTAGCCGTCTCGTTATGCGCCCGGGCGTAAATCAGGTTTCTCGCCTCAAAACTGTAGGGCTGTCCTTCAAGATCACCTTCGACAATGTATTGGCGCAGAAATGGCCTGAGATCATAAAAAAGCCAGCGGATGCGTGCAGCGACCGGATAATTGCGAGTAATGGTCCATTTTTTCTGGAACCAGTCGTAAATACCGAGCGCGATTAAAGGGGCGCTAAACAACAACAGCAACCAGAACCAGTAATTGATCGTGCCCAGCAACATGGCCGCAACCGTCAGGATAAAAGCCGTCAGCGGAATAATAGCGCGATTTAAGGCGTTAACGAATGGCATGATATTCTGTCTTTGTGTAAATAGCGCGGAAAGTCAGCGATGGAAGTCGTTACATCGGGCGCAAGGGGTCAAGGCATGGATTGATAACAGAAACAAGCTGAACCAAATTCAGGAAGCATGTTTGTCTTTTCAATAATCAGATTGCCGGAATTGGTATCATGCTGAGTGTTCTGATTATTTCTCGTTTTACAAACCCGCGATCACAGAGCATAGAGATGCATATTTTTAACCCAAGCCAGTTCAGGAAAAAAGAATCGGGATGCAAAACGTCTGTAAGCGATTAATCCTTAGTCGCTTGCAAATGTAAGCTCGCGCTGGCTTTGTGGTTCTCATCATGGAAGTTCTGCGCTATGCTGATGCCAGCCCCAACAGCAAGCCATAATGCTGGACAGTTCCCGGGCAGACATCAGGTGTCAGGAACAAGGGCGCGATGCTATTTTACTCCATACGCGCCCACCACTTATGAACACCGAAAATTCACCCTTTGCCATGTTCTGCCATTGTTCGTTGGAAGTCAGAGGTTGGGTGGAAATTACGGTGACAATATCATCGGGACGGGTATGATGCGTAAAATCAATGGTTACGTCTGCATCAATCAGTTTCGCAGGACCGAAAGGCGCTTTTCGGGTGATCCAGACCAGCCGGTTACTGCAATAAGTATAAAGCGATCGTCCATCACTTATCAGGCAATTAAATACGCCGAGTTGCGCCAATTCCCCGACTCTCTGGCTGATAAAGTGATGCATCTGGCGCTGTTGGGTGGGCGGCTTTGGGAATTCCTCGCGTATCGTTCCCAGCAACCAGCAGAAAGCGTGCTCACTATCGGAGGTCCCGACGGGTTGATAGTGCGGCAGAGTCCATTGCTTGATTCCTTTAAGCTGACCGTTGTGGGCGAAAGACCAGATACGTCCCCACAACTCTCGTGCAAAAGGATGGGTGTTTTCCAGAGCCACTTTGCCCCGATTGGCCTGGCGGATATGGCTGATCACGTTCTTGCTTTTAATAGAATAACCTTGCAGCAAACGGGCTATTTCGGAATTGGCGCTGGCTTGCGGATCATGAAACGCCCGGTATCCCTTGCCTTCGTAAAAACCGATGCCCCAGCCATCCTTGTGTGGCCCGGTTTCGCCGCCTCTTTGCATCAAGCCGGTGAAGCTGAAACATATATCAGTGGGAACATTGGCGCTCATTCCAAGAAGTTCACACATAAGTTAAAAAACCTGGCTATCTTGTTCGGATCGTAGTGGCATATTCATCGTATCGGCTGGTTTCGCTCATGGCACGGGGCAAGCATATTTCCAAGATGGTTGGCGCGCCTGCCAGAAATATCATACGCGCCAACAGATCAGTTGTCAGACTAAAGACTGTCGTTGAGTGGTCTATATTGTATCAATGCATGATTCGGGCATAACTTTCGGTTAATATATCACAATAAACTTTTGATGACAGATCGATTAAGAAACAAAGGTAGTTCTCATGTTAAAAACCAGCCACTGTTCCAGGCAATATGCAAAATTTGGGATGGTTTTATGTGCTGTTTGGCTATTATTATCCGTTTCTTCCACGGCAAGCTCCAGACCTTCGCCCCCAGGTTCAGTTCCTGTGCATCTGTTTGTCATCACCATGTTTCATGAGGAGACCCGACCATGGCTCGAAGGCGAAAAATTCCCTTTGGAATATGATATCAGAGGCACCTATGCTCCCGTATGGTGTAGCCGCAAGGGTTTATGCGTCACCAAGAGCGGAATGGGTAAGGCTCATGTTGCGGCGAGCCTGACCGCCATTTTGCTGGATCAGCGTTTTGACTGGTCCGATACGATTTTCCTGACAGCCGGCATCGGCGGAGCCAAACCCGATATTATGACCCTGGGTGGAGCAGCGCTGGCACATTACTCTATCGATTGGGATTTGGGTCACCATATTTTACCTGAAAAACCATCCGATCCTTTATTTATGCCTACATCATTCAAGGTAGGGTATGAAATTTATCGGCTGAATCAATCCCTGGGGAAAATGGCCTATCAGTCTATGGAAGGAGTTGAACTGGTCGATAGCGAGCAAGCCCAAGACTACCGGAGCCATTATCCGGGTCAAAAGGATCGGAAACCAAGATTGGAGCAATGCGATACCATTTCCGGGGATGATTATTGGCACGGTGCAAAGCTGTCCGATCTGGCTACTTCGATTGTTGCCTTGCGCTCGGATGGTAAAGCCACCTATTGCACCACTCAAATGGAAGATACTGCTACTGCTATGGTTCTTGAACGTTTCGGCTTGCTTGACAGGTACGTCAGTCTGCGCACTGTCTCCAATTTCGATCAACCCTATCCTGGACAAACCATTGAAGAATCATTGAGTGCTCATTCAGGCGGGTTTTCCATTGCGTCTGAAAATGCTTACCGGCTCGGCAAAGCATTTTTCCTCTATTTACAGCAACGCGCGGAAGTTGCGCGGTGAGCCTGAACAATATGCCTGTTTCCGCAATACGCCGCCACGCCGGGTAACGCTTACTGCGCGGCAGTGAACATTTTGCGCCGGTGCCTGTTGTTCTGGTCAACGAAACCGGACACATTAATTTGCTAAATTCTCATACTGAATCGGTAATAAATCATTGTTCGATGAACGAAGAGCGGTCATGGATTATCACAACTGAATTTAACAAATTCACCTGACTTGGCTATGATATTTGGAGATTAGATACAGACCTCTTCAGTTATGGCGTATTATCTGAAAAACTGATTAAAGAAATCATCAAATCTGTTCAGTTTCATGCTCAAAATAACAAATCTAATGCCGTCACTAGAGATGACTAAGTGTTATTTCCCAAATTACAGCCGTACAAATCCCCACTTTCCAACTTTTTTCTCGTCGTAACAATTCAAGCTGGCATTCGGGTTATTTCGCGTATTGTAGGAACCGTTTCTGGTGGCTTTGTTTTCTCCTTCATTATCCAGCTCAATGCCCATTCCTGTTTTCGTGGAGAGCATCAAAAAGTCGGGGGGGCATGCTTAAAAGCCACTTTAACTATTTTGAGTTTGATCCATTCTTAATTTAAACCCTGTGATCACTAGTCTTTGCTTATCCGACACCCTAACCTGCGGGTTTCCTCTATCTATTTGCAGGTTATAGAGCACTCACAATTAGGGTTGCATTAACACCGCCAAAGCCTAGCCCGTTACATAAAGCATGTTCGACCTTTTTCTCTATCGCCTGATTGGGTATCAAATTTAGATCTACGAAATCCTCATCTGGCTGATCTAAGTTCAGCGTGGGCGGAAGTATGCTGCTACGAACAGCAAGAATAGAAAATATAGATTCAACTCCCCCTGCACCTCCCAATAGATGCCCGGTAGCCGATTTCGTAGACGAGATAGGAATATCTGGAAGTTGATCTGCAAACACCGCTCGTAACGCAGCTACTTCGGCCTGATCGCCAACGGGTGTTGAGGTTGCATGAGCATTGATATAACCGATCTGCTCCGGAGCAAGGTTTGCTTTAGCGAGGGCGATTCTAATGGCCGCAGCTCCACCAGATCCATCCTCCGAGCCAGAAGTAATATGATAAGCGTCGGAACTGGTACCGTATCCACTCAGTGTCGCTAACGGAGTGGCGCCGCGCTTGAGCGCATGCTCCAACGGTTCAATCACCAGCACTCCTGCACCTTCCCCCATCNNCCATCTCGGTTTTGGTCAAAGGGCCGTGAGGCTTGCTCGGGAGTATCGTTATGCCTCGATAGCGCCCGTAGCGCATTAAAACTGGCCAGGGAAAGTGGGTCGACGCAGGCCTCAGTTCCACCGACAATTGCGATCTCTGCCTCACCACTACGAATCAACCTCATGCCATCGCCAATCGCCTGAATACCCGCAGCGCAGGCCGTAACAGGACATCCTATTGGCCCTTTGAATCCGTAGCGAATCGAGATATTCCCTGCGGCCAAGTTGGCAAGAAAGGCAGGCGCTACGAAAGGTGATATTCGTTTATACCCCCTGGTTTCAAGCGTATGCTGAGCTTCAGTGATCGTTGGGAATCCGCCTATACCCGTGGCTATCACCGTAGCCGTTGCCATTTTATCTTTCTCATCGGTGGGGCGCCATCCCGCCTGGGAAAGTGCCTGTTCCGCCGCTGCTAATGCATACAACGTAAATAGATCAATTTTTCGCCGCTCCTTACGCGACAGTACAGCCTCATGGTCAAGTCCGGCAATTTCATCCTTCAAATGATCAGGCACTAGGCCTGCAATTTTTATCGGAAGATCATCCACGCTAAATCGATTGATCGTACCCACTCCGCTCTTTCCATCAATGAGTCGCTGCCATATTTCGTCGATACCACAACCCAATGGTGTCACAAGTCCCATACCAGTAACTACTATTTTTGAATCCATACATCACCCAATGGTCTGATATTTTTGAAACATACTAATGCAATATAATATATGATCAAGATAATGTTTAAATAAGCTTTGGCCGTTTTTTTATTTGTAGAAGGAGGATAAGGTGCCCTATACACACGCGCACAAAACCAAATCGAAGGAACGTATTTTAAAGTCTGCAACCAAGCTGTTTTTCCGATTTGGATTTGACAATGTATCGATCAATCAGGTCATGAAGTTGGCAAAGATGACTCACGGCGCTTTTTATTCCCACTTTGAATCAAAGGAAGCGCTATATAAAGCTTCCATTCTTGAGACCCTAAAAAACAGCAGCGCAAGGCGACTCGCAAAAGCGCCCTTCTCAATCGATCACTTGATGCAACTTGCAGGCAATTTGCTTACCCTATCTGAGCAAGCTCAACCATCACTGGAAAATGTTCTGTTTAACGAGATCGGTAGTGAAAAATCAGAAATTCGAAACCTGTATGAAAAATCCTACAGCAGTACATTGAGACTACTCGAAACCCGTATAGCCGCCCTGAGCAAACTTAACAAAATGTCCTTTGGATTAAATCAGGCCATGATTGAGGAAAAATCTCGCGCTATTTTGGCGACTTTAGTAGGTGCAATAGCAATTGCCAAAAGCATTCAAAGCGAAGAAGAAATACGAAGGATTTTGATCATTGCACAGAACCAAGTTTTAACTATATTAGGTGTAGCTGAATTACGGAGTTACGAAGCTGCTCAAACAGACCAGGATCCTTCTTGGCCATAGTGGTTTCGGCGTACGGAAAACTGCTTTCCAATTGGCTTATTGCTTTGCTCAGAGGGGTGAAATCAAGGAGCCTGTTGCCATTGCATATTCCGGCGAAGTTGAACAGCCTTATTTACAACCAATGCGTCAGGAAAATCCGCCTCTTTCTTCTTTCCTCCTGACTTTATGGCTTTCGCATTTTTAAAATCATTCACGGCACGCCAAACTGTTATAGGTGGCTTGAAAATCTGCGCTGGCTTTATCGGCTCGCTCTAACATCCGATCCTTGCGGGCTTCCTGCTGCTCTTGGTAATCAGCGGTAACGAATGGGGAAGGCTCAACGGTCGCGCCCTCCTCTCCGGCCTGTGGCCCCTCAATGTTTCGCCCTGCCGCGTCAAGACCACGAGCGGATAACCACCCCAAAGCCCCAACCCTGGTTTTAAAGGTTTTCGACTCGGTAAAGGTGAGCGCTGATTTTCAACGGAAGCAGTGAGTCAGATCTATATTATTAACCTGGCCTCTTGACAGGTTGTATTGGTTGTGCATAAAAGTGCTTTATATAAGCATATTTTGTTAAAAACAACCGCTCCGTTTGAGGGCCGGGTTAATACTCAGCCGGAACCCGACATTTAATCACAAGCTGGTTGGTTTTGCCAACCATTAGCTCTATAGTCATCCGCGCCCTCTTGAAGACACCCTCTTGACGGTAAGGCAAGTTATGTTTTTTGCAGATTTCCTTAACGATTGGCTGCATTTTCTGATAATGATTTAGAGGCAACGAAGGGAATAAATGGTGCTCTATTTGATAATTTAACCAACCATGCAAAAAATCAAACCGATCAGATCCTGTCTTGTAGTTCACTGTTCCAATAATTTGGCGCAAATAGAATTCACCGCGACCTTTACTGGGCTCTTCGAAGCTATAAACATCTTCAGCGGAATGATTAGGAGTGATGATAAAAAATGAATGTAGATTGGTAAAAACCTCTGCTAACAATGAAGCCATCAAGACATTAAGAGCGGCATCTACCCCCAAAGGTAAAAATAACAAAGGCATCAATACAAAACGAAAACTAATGTAAGGCAGGTAGCAGCGTGTCCATAAACGAAATCCATCTTCCGAAAAGGGACTCCATGCCGCTAATCTTATAAAGGAGGCATGTTGTGTCTCGCCACGTTTTTCTCTTTCAGAGTTAGTCTGTACCTTTAATGTGTTAGGGGCGTAATAAGCAATTTTCCAAATACACGCAAAGCTAATGACTATGACGTAGCGAATCCACATGGGTATGTTGGATTCACGTAGCCACTTTAAATTCATTGCAACATTATCCGGGTCGGATTTTTCACCCAGATTGTAATGATGTTTTGTATTGTGTTCATAGTCCCAGGATTCCGGCTCTATCCAATCCATCCAGTCGATGATTCGCCGCCAACCTTTTGCGAACCTTTTGCGTGTATAATGTTTCGGCACATCAGGCACTTTGTCATATGCGCCGTGCATAACAGGGTGCGCTACATTGGCCCAACGACAGATGTTACCTGTGCTAATAAGCAGAGCGCCCAGGATATTAAAAGGGAATACCCACGCAATGAGGTAACCCAGAACCGCCAAGCCTCTCCCCCACCGCTCAACTTTCCTGAGATGTTGTAAATCTTCAATGGTTGGTTTCCCGATAGTTTTTTTTATAGCATATATATCTATTGCTAATTGCTTATGATCTACCTGAGCACGCTGTATTTGCATATTTACCTTAGAGAACCTCTGATTAAGTCATGAACCCGGTTCTTGCGTCCATCATCCCCGGCTTCATCGTTATGAATCTTCGCAATAGCCCTGCTAACCCGTGCAATTTATGCCTCGAATCTGAACATAATGAACCACAATCACCTTCGTCCAGACTTAATCAGAGGTTCCTTGGTTTACCTTCCAAAATACAAAAGGCCGTGACTATATCGAGTCATGCGTATAATTGAAATAATGAGGTGTTTCTGCCGGTGGATTTATACCTGGAGCAACAGGCTATAAGCCTTATCGTGATGAGGCTTAAGGTCAATCCAGACGAAAGAAAACGCGGGCGAATCAAAACACCCAGTGTAATATGGGTGTTTTTGGTATGTCAAGGCTTTTTAGCTCCATTCTTTTTGCCCCTTTTTGCATGGAGCCGGGCTTCGTCCAAGGTTCGTTGTTGCATAGGTAGGGCGCTATAGTCTGAGCAACGAATTTTGATACTGTTTCAGCTCCTCTTATACACCTCTCTCAGACACATCATTATATTGGATAAGGCTAATGCTTGCAGATGAGATTGATTATGGTTAAAATTTGGCGAACAGGGGGTCAAATAATCCGAAACGGAAGAGCAAATTTTCCCGCGGTTTTGTCGGCTTGATATGGCTGTTTGAAAATCAAACAAAGAAGCGCTGCACAAACAGCAGCGAGTAGAACGGGTAGCTTCAAGGTGCAAGCCCTGTAGTTCTTAACGAGGGGGTATTATTATGAGGGAAAAGGTAAGGGCTAGCGCGATTTTGGCCGCTATGATCTGGCAGGTTCCCGCCATGGCGGACAATATGAGTACGGATGAACGCCTGGATCAAATGGAGCAAGGGCTGCGTGACATGGAACAGCGTTTGAGCGACCAGGATGCCGCAATCAAAGTCAAAGACAGGCAAATAGCCGACTTGAAAGAATCCCAATCCGGTGGCTGGATGTCCGGCGTGGAGGTCGGCGCCCTTGTTGAATTGGAGGCCTCACGCACTTGGGAAGATATGGCTGAAGACGCCAGCGACCTGAATCTGGCAACCATTGAGCTCAGCATTGGGGCACAGGTCAGTGACTGGGTCTCGGCAAATCTGCTTCTTCTGGCCGAAGATGTGGATGAAAGTGATGGTGATTTTAGCGTGGATGAAGCAACTATCACCCTGGGCAACATCGAATCCTATCCCTTCTACTTTACCGGTGGCCGTATGGTTATCCCATTCGGCGTTTTTGAAACCCATATGGTAAGCGACCCCCTTACACTGGAAATGGCAGAGACAAAGGATACCGCTGCCCTGATCGGTTTTGAGAAGGCAGGTTTCTCCGCTACCGCTTATCTCTTCAACGGCTCCACCGCCAAGGCGGGTGATGACGACTCCATCGACAACGGGGGTGCTACGGTGGCTTATACATGGGAAAATAACGACGCCAGTTTGAGTGTGGGCGCGAGCTACATCAATGATATCTCGGAGTCCGACGGCATCTCTGACGCCATCGGTACCACGCTTGTAGATGAGGTGGCCGCCTACGGCCTCTATCTAAACTCCGCGATTGGTTCGTACAGCGTCATCGCCGAGTACGTGGCGGCTTCCGACAGTTTTGATTTCTCTGAACTGGCGCACAACGACGCCGGAGCAAAGCCTTCCACCTGGAACCTGGAGGCAGGCTACAGCTTCAACCTTGCAAATTATGAGAGCACGATTGCCATCGGCTACCAAGGAACTAAAGAGGCGGCAGACCTGGATATGCCGGAGGACCGTCTCTCCCTCGGTCTCTCTGTCGGTCTGGCCGATAACACCAGTCTGAATCTGGAGTGGGCTCATGATCAAGCCTACACCGGAGGCAACGATTCTGATACCGTGACTGCCCAACTGGCTGTTGAATTCTAGATTTATTAGCCAAGGAGATGGCTCGATGAAAAAAATTGTTTTGGTCATTGCAGGTGTTGCCCTGAGCTCTATTGCTCTGGCCGCTCCCAGCAAGAAGGAAGTATTGAGCCACTATACAGACCTGGCCCACGCCATGTACCAGGACTCCCTGACTAGCGCCAAGGATCTGCAAGAAGCCATTAACAATTTGGTGGCCAAACCAACTGAGGCGAACTTGGCCGCCGCCAAGGCAGCCTGGAAGGTTTCCCGTGTGCCCTACCTTCAGACTGAGGCGTACCGTTTCGGCAACGCCATCGTCGACGACTGGGAAGGCAGGGTAAACGCCTGGCCCCTGGACGAGGGCATGATCGACTACGTATCCGCCGACTATGGTGACGAGTCGGATGAGAACCCCTACTACACAGCCAACATCGTTGCCAACAAGAAGCTGATGATAGGCGGCAAGGAAGTGGATGCCAGCAAGATCACCAAGGCCCTGCTGGCTGATACCCTGCACGAGCTGGATGAGATCGAGTCTAACGTGGCTACCGGTTATCATGCCATCGAGTTCCTGCTATGGGGACAGGATCTGAACGGTACCGGTCCCGGTGCTGGCGCCCGTCCTGCCAGCGACTTCGATACCAAGAACTGTTCCAGGGGCAACTGCGATCGTCGAGCTTCCTACCTGACAGCTTCCACCGATCTACTGATTGACGATCTGAGCTGGATGACTAATCAGTGGGCGGCCGGTGGTGAAGCACGCACCACCCTGATGAAGGGTAATGCAGGCGAAGGGATTGCTGCGATCCTGACCGGCATGGGCAGCCTCTCTTATGGTGAACTGGCCGGTGAGCGTATGAAGCTGGGCTTGATGCTGCATGATCCGGAAGAGGAGCATGATTGCTTCAGCGATAACACCCACTGGTCTCAATACTACGATGCCAAAAGTGTGCAGAATGTCTACACCGGAAACTACACCCGTATCGACGGCAGCAAGGTTAGTGGCCCAAGTGTTTCTGATCTGGTTGCCGCCAAAGATACTTCTGTGGACAAGGCACTGCGTGCCAAGCTGAATACCACCATGGCCAAGATGCAGGTTCTGGTGGACAGCGCCGAAAAGGACGGAGTTACCTATGATCAGCTGATCGGTGAAGGCAACAAGGCCGGTAATGCCAAGGTGATGACAGCGATCAACGCACTGCTTGCCCAGACCAAGGATATCGAGAAGGCGGTTACTGCTCTGAATCTGGAGCCTATCGCATTCGAGGGATCCGACAGTCTGGATACCCCCAAGAAGGTGTTCGAGTAAAGCAGTAGCTCTTTGAGCGATTTGTGGGGGCGGCTCTTCGCCGCTCTCACAACTGTTCAACAGCCTGCTAGAGAATCAGCTAGCCAGGTTCATCATGAACTCTAACCTAAATACCATTACAGCCATAGCATTTTTGCTGCTGCATTCTGTCACCCAGGCTCCTGGTGCAGAGATAACCCGGGCAACAACAGATTTTTCCCAGCCGGAAGAGTACGAGCTTTATCCGGGTGGCGCAGCTACTCATGCCCGGGCGGCCGATAGGCGAGCCTATTCCCATCCTTCTCCTAACATGAGTGCCGAGCGCAAGCTCGATTTCACGCTGGGCAAGGCCATGTTCAAGCGTCTGTGGGTGTCGGCGCCCACGGCCACCCAAGCTGCCGACGGTTTGGGTCCTCTATTCAATGCGCGCTCCTGTCTGCGCTGCCACAGGCATAACGGCCGGGGCAGGCCTCAAGATGAGGTGGGCAAAACAGCCAACACGCTCTTTTTGCGTTTGAGCATTCCTCCCCAAAACGATGAGCAGCGTGCCGAATTGGAATCCCGTAAGGTCAAAGCCATTCCAGAGCCAAGTTATGGCGGCCAGCTGCAGAAGTTTGCCATCAGAGGATTGAAGTCCGAGGGACAAGTGAATATCGACTACGAAGAGATCAAAATCAAGTTAGCTGATAACGAGAGCATCACCCTGCGCAAGCCGAGCTATACAATGACCGACCTTGGCTATGGCCCCATGCACCCCGATACCATGATCTCTCCACGCATGGCGCCCCAGATGATCGGCCTTGGCCTGTTGGGCGCAATCAAGGAGAGTGACCTGTCGGCATTGGCCGATCCTGAAGACCATGATGGTGATGGTATATCCGGCAAGTTGAACCGGGTGTGGAGTCGTGAACACAACAAGGTGATGCCGGGTCGCTTCGGTTGGAAAGCGGGCACGGTAAGCGTGGACGAACAATCCCAGAGTGCCTTCTTCGATGATATTGGCATTTCGGTACCCCTGTTTCCTGATGGTGCGGGCGAGTGTACCGAAAGCCAGGTGGCCTGCCGAAAGGTACCCAACGGCAACTCACCCCAATACGAGAATCTTGAGACTCCTTCCCAGACCACCGCCTGGATGGCCCTCTATGCTCGCAACCTGGCCGTACCCCAGCGCCGTGACCTGGATGCACCAAAGGTACTGAGGGGCAAGAAACTCTTCTATGAGAGTGCTTGTATCGCCTGTCATAAACCGAAGTTCATTACGGCAGATGAAACCATCGATCCGGAACATACCCGTCAGCTGATCTGGCCCTACACGGATCTGTTGTTGCATGATATGGGCGAGGGATTGGCTGACAAGAGACCGGAAGGTGATGCCAGCGGACGCGAGTGGCGTACCGCACCGCTGTGGGGGATTGGTCTGAGTGCTGTGGTAAATGGTAACAGCTACTACCTGCATGATGGCCGTGCACGTACGCTGTTAGAGGCAATTCTCTGGCATGGCGGCGAAGCACAGGTCTCCCGGGATCAGGTAGTCGAAATGACAAGTTCCCAACGAGCCGACCTGATCCAATTTATTGAATCACTGTAGAGAAAAAATATGATTCGAAACAGCTTTCTATCATCTGTACTACTGACGGGGGCCCTGCTCGGCATGCTTCTGTCCGGTAACATCGTACAAGCAGAAACAGACTGGCAGGGAGCCAACAAGTCCATCGTAGACAATCACCTTCTGCCCCGCTACGAGCGTTTGGCCGAGAGCGGCAAGGCGCTTGCCGAACAGGCCAAACGCTTTTGCAATACCCAAAACGAATCCGATTTTGAGCGCTTGCGTGCGGCCTACCACAAGGCTACGGATGACTGGATGGGCATTCAGCACATGCGCTTCGGCCCGGTGGAGATGTACCTGCGTTACAACCGCTACCAGATGTGGCCGGACAAGCACAGCAGCGGCCCCAAGCAGATGCGCCGCCTGCTGGCAGAAGAGGAACGGGATGTACTGGCTGCAGACCGTTTCCCCCACACCAGTGTGGCCGTGCAGGGCTTCACCGCTCTGGAGCGCCTCCTCTATCCAGCCCAATTGCAGCTGAGTGATTTCGGTAGAGGGGGTGTCCCTGCTTACCGCTGTGAGTTCGTGGTAGCCATTACCAACAATATTGCCCGGATGTCTGCCGGCTTGGTGAAAGACTGGCAGTCGGAAGAAATGGGCTATCGTGATCTCATCATTGGCGCAGAGCAGGGCAACGACTACTTTGAAAGCAGCGAAGAGGTGAGCAGCCGCCTGCTCAACAATCTGCATACCCAATTGCAGGCGATCGTCGACCAGAAGCTGCTGCGCCCCCTAAAAAACCACAAGCTGCGCCGTGCCGAGTCCTGGCGCAGTCGCCGCTCGCTGCGCAACATCCTGTTGAATCTCAAGGCTACCGAAGAGCTCTATTCAGTGGGCTTTGCCCCGGTAGTGACGGATAAGGCTCTCGATGCCGAGCTGCGCGTCGCTTTCACGAGGGCCATCGATGCGGTAGAAACAATCAAGGTCCCACTTTATGAGATAGAAAAGGGCTCGGAAAATAACCGGAAGCTGGAGCAGGTGCTTGAAACCAATCGGGCCCTGAAGCGATTGATTGCAACGAGACTGCCTCAGTCATTGGATCTCTCCCTCGGCTTTAACAGTCTGGATGGGGATTAAGGAACCTCTGATTAAGTCATGAACTCGGTTCTTGCACCCTTTATGCTCAGTTTCATTGTTGTAAATCTGCGCGATAGTCTTTGTGATATAAGGGTTATTGCGTGCGATTTAACCCGGGAATCTGAACATAAGGAATCACAATCTTATTCGTCCAGCATTAATCAGAGGTTCCTTAAGTCGTGTCAATGAATCGGCGCCGTTTTATGGTGTCAGCAGCAGGGCTATCTCTTTGCGCTGCACTGCCCATGGTGGCAAAGAACAATGGAAATGTCCACTACATCAGTGCCCGTTCCGATATGAATGGTCGCCATTTCATCAGCAGCTTCGATGATCGGGGCGAGCTCTGGTTCAGTGTACTTCTACCAGGTCGTGGACATGCAGTAGCTGTATCGCCCGTGGGTAAAGAGGTGGTGGCCGTGGCACGCCGCCCCGGTCGTTACCTTATTGTGATGGATGCAGAAACAGGTGAGGTATTACATCGGCTTGAGAGTCGGACAGATCGCCACTTGTACGGCCACGGCATCTTCTCTCCTGATGGTCGCTGGTTCTATACGCCGGAGAATGACTTTGCCAACGGCAAGGGTGTGATCGGCGTGCGGGATGCCCAGCAAGGCTACCGACAGATAAGGGAGCTTTCCTCCTATGATGCCGGTCCTCACGAACTCGCCATGCTCTCTGATGGTCTCACCTTGGTGGTGGCTAATGGCGGTATACAGACCCATCCGGACACGGGGCGTGCCAAGCTCAACCTGGAGAGCATGAAGCCTTCGTTAGCCTATATTGATGGCCATAGCGGCGAATTGCTTGAGCAGCAGTTCCTGTCTGACAAGCTTCATAAGAACAGCATTCGTCATCTGACAGTAGCGCCATGATCAGGTCTGTTGTGTTATGCAGTACCAGGGCAAGCGCGCCGAGCAGCCTCCACTGATCGGACTGCATCGACGAGGCGAGGCGATCCACTTACTTCGTGCACCTGTAGATATCCAGAAACGCATGCGCAACTACTGCGGCAGTGCCTGTGTCGATCAGCCAGGCAAAGTGTATGCGGTTTCGTCACCGCGGGGTGGTCTTGTCACTTTCTGGGATGCAGCGGGTGGCAATTATCTGGGGCATGCAGATGTAGCTGACGGTTGCGGCATAATCGCCAGTGGTGAGCCGGGAGAGTTCCTGTTGAGTAGTGGACAGGGCGGCGTGTATCGCTACCAGCTGGCAGGAAAGGTGATGCGGCAGATTCCCATCGATAGCAATTCGGGTTTCCATTGGGACAACCACATGGCTCGCGTCTGAGTTTTCGATTTTTTATTTATACCTTATTTTTTGGGGGAACGATCGTGTATATTCGACAACTGACAATCTCGATGCTCGCAATTTCAGCCATCATTACACCTCTGCAGAAACTGGCTGCATTCGACAGCGTCGAGACTTTGGGTCAGTCCCTCTTCTTCGATACAAACCTTTCCAAAAACCGCACCCAGGCCTGTGCTAGCTGCCACTCACCCGATGCCGGTTTTGCCGATGGACGTGACAACGGCGTGGGCGCTGCTGTCTCCATGGGCGATGATGGAAAGTCTCTGGGTGAGCTCAATGCGCCCACTGCTGCCTATGCCTCTTTCAGTCCCAGGTTCCATCTGAACAAAGAGGGACAATACGTGGGTGGTCAGTTCCACGATGGTCGCGAGAACGACCTGGCCGGACAGGCGGGTGGTCCTCCCACCAATCCCATCGAGATGGGTATGCCAGGCATAGCTGCCGTGGTGGAACGGTTGCGGGAAAACGATGGCTACGTGAGCGCCTTCAAGAAGTTCTACGGTGATGACATCTTCAACGTTGCAGACAAAGCCTATGCCGCCATGGCCGAGAGCATTGCTGCCTTCGAGAAGACCGATTTCTTTGCCCCCTTCGACTCCAGGTACGATCGCTATCTGCGCGGCGAATACGAACTGACTGCCCAAGAGGACCTGGGTATGACCCTGTTCTTCTCCCAACAGTTCACCAATTGCAACCTTTGCCACCAGCTCAAGCCGCGGCCTGGCATGGAGCGCGAAACCTTCTCCAACTACGAGTACCACAACATCGGCACGCCGATGAACACGGCAGTACACAAGGTCAATGGTGAGGCCAAGGATCATGTGGATCGAGGGCTGCTCGACAATCCCAAGGTGAACGATGCCAGGCAGGCGGGCAAGTTCAAGGTGCCCACCCTGCGCAACGTGGCGGTAACTGGCCCCTACATGCATAACGGTGTGTTCAAGGATCTGCGTACCGTGATGCTGTTCTACAACAAGTACAACAGCATCAGCGCCAAACGCCAGATCAACCCGGAAACCGGAAAGGAATGGGCAGCGCCGGAAGTGGCCGAGAACCTCTCCCTCAAAGAACTGGAGACCGGTCCTGCACTGGACAATCAGCGTATCGATGCGTTGGTGGCTTTCATGAAGACCCTCACCGACCAGCGCTATGAACCTCTGGCTAACGCTGGAAAATAATCAGGTGCTCGGCGTTGACCGCAACGCCGATCTCCTGGCCAACACTATAATCCTGATGGCTTGAGGCTAACGAAAGCACATCATCGCCATTGGCCAATGCCAGGGTGTAAAGAGTGTCCGCCCCCTTGAAGGCACGATCGAGTATGCGGCATCGAATATTGCTTTCGCGGGAGATAACAATATCGTTCGGGCGGAGCAGCACATCGACAGCTGTACCATCGCGCCAAGGATAGGCGCGATTCACCTCGATCGTTCCCAGCGGGGTCTGCACGCTATTTGCGTTCACCATCCGGCCCTCAATCAATCGCCCCTGGCCTATGAAGTCGGCGACAAAGCGCTCGGCTGGTTCATAGTAAAGATTGATGGCCGTATCCCATTGCCGGATTCGGCCCTGATGCATGACACCAATCCGTTCCCCCATGACGAAGGCCTCATGCTGGTCATGGGTGACGAACAGGGCGGCAGTGCCTTGCGACTTGAGGATGGCGCGCACGTCGGTGGCCAGGCGTTCCCGCAGTTCAACATCGAGATTGGAGAACGGCTCGTCGAGCAGCAGCAGCCCGGGTTTTGGCGCTAAGGCCCGGGCTAGGGCGATGCGCTGTTGTTGACCGCCGGAGAGTTCATGGGGATAGCGTTTGCCGTGGCTCTCCATGCCGACCAGCTCCAGTAGCTTGTCTGCGATCCTGGTGCGTTCCTTGACGGATTTACCGCGCAGGCCGAAGCCGATGTTGTTCGCCACCGAGAGATGAGGGAACAGAGCGTAATCCTGGAACACCATGCCGAGTCCGCGTTTCTCCGGTGGAACCTGCACATTGTGGCTGGAGACTAGCCGACCATTGAGTTTGATCTCGCCACTAACAATGGGCTGGAAGCCAGCAATAGCCCTCAATACCGTAGTCTTACCGCAGCCACTTGGCCCCAGCAAGCAGGCCAGGCAGCCGGGCTGCATATGCAGGGACAGCCCATCTACTACGGTGGTGTCATCGAAACGGCAGTGCATATCGTTGATATCGAGTAAAAATTCCATCGCTATTCCCCTGAAGGAAGCTCTAATTAAGTTATGAACCGGGTTCTTGCGTTCATTATGTCCAGCTTCATTGTGGTAAATCTTCGCAATAGCCCTGCTAAACCCGCGCAATTGTCGCCTCGAATCTGAATATAATGGATCACACCCACCTTCGTCCAGACTTGTTCATAGGTTCCCTAGGGGAGGCTTGGGGAGAGGGAGCGTCGTGACCGGATCGACGAACCAGATAGATAACGGGCAGCAGCCCTGCCAGAATCAATGTTATCGCCGGCAACGCGGCCCGTTCCCACTCGCCCTCCGAGGTCATCTCATAGATGCGCACCGCCAGAGTATCCCAGCCAAAGGGGCGCAACAGTTGGGTGGCGGGCATCTCCTTCATCACGTCCACCAGCACCAGCAGCAGGGCGGTTAGCAGGCCGGGGCGCAGCAGGGGAAGATAGACACGCTGAAGCAGTTCCCTGGGGGCGGCGCCAAGGCTGCGGGCCGCTTCGGCAATACTGGGGCGGATACGTCCGAGCCCGCTATCGATCGGGCCAAAGGCCACGGCCAGAAAGCGCACCAGGTAGGCCATCAGCAATGCTGCCACCGTGCCGCCCAATAACTGGCCGGATGCGGCATTTCCAAAAAGCCGCCAGAGCGCATTGATAAAGTTGTCGATCCCGGTGAAGGTCAGCATGACGCCGATCGCCAGCACCGAGCCCGGCATGGCATACCCCAGGGTGGCGATCCGGACTGCGACGCTGTTGACGGCATCGTCCCGATAGCGTTTGGCAAAGGCTAGCAGCAGTGCGCCACAGACAGTCAGAACGGCGGCAAGCGATACCAGCAACAGGGTGTGCCACAATAGCGCCAGGTAGCGGCTATCCAGATCATTGCGCACCACCTCCCAAGCCCACAACAGCAGTTGCAACACCGGGAAAACGAAGGCCAATCCAAACAGGGAAGCAGCGGCCAGCGTGGCCAACCAGGCTCTGATACCGACCAGATGGTGTCGCTGCTGTGGTGATCTGCAGCCGGTTTCATGGTAGCGGGCGCGGCCGCGCAATCGGCCTTCGGCGATCAGTGCCAAGGCAACGAACAGCAGCAACAGTGAGGCCAGTTGAGAGGCGGCCTGTAGGTTGAATAAACCGAACCAGGCCTTATAGATGGCCGTGGTGAAGGTATCGTAGTTGAACACCGCCACGGTGCCAAAATCGGCCAGGGTTTCCATCAGTGCCAGCGAGGTACCGGCAACGATAGCGGGACGCGCCATGGGCAGGGCGACCTTGAAAAAGCCCCCCCATGGGCCCAGACCGAGGATGCGGGCGGCCTCCAGGGTGCCTTGGCCCTGTGTAAGAAAGGCGGAGCGGGTCAGCATGTAAACATAGGGATAGAGCACCAGTACCAGGACAGAGATGACGCCACCGGTGGAGCGAATCTGCGGGAACCAGACCCCATCCCCAAACAGACTGCGTAGTTGGGTCTGTAGTGGTCCGGCGTAATCGAGTACCCCGAGAGCGACAAAGGCCAGCACGTAGGCAGGAACCGCCAGCGGCAGCATTAGCGCCCAATCGAAGAAGCAGCGTCCGGGAAAGTCACAGAGGGCAGTCAGCCAGGCTAAGCCGACCCCTAATAACAAGACGCCGAGCATAACTCCGACCAACAACACCAAGGTATTGCCGACCAGGTCAGCCAGTACGGTTTCGCTCAGATGCCGCCAAACCTCGTTTTCCGCCTGTAGCCAGCCGGAAAAGATCAGCAACAGCGGCATTGCCACGATGGCTGCCAGAGCCATGGTAGCGATGTGCCAACCATGGCGATGAAATAACGAACGCCGGGGCAAGGTTCCAGCATTGACCGAGAGTTCCGTGGTCATTAGATGACTATAGGGATTCTTGGGTCAACGGTAGCCTGCGCGATCCATCAGCATCACTGCCTTACGCTGCAAGGCACCGGCCTTGGCGATATTGCTGTCGTCACCCTTGAATTCCCCCNNCCCCCAGGCCGCTACCTTCGGGTCGGGCTTGACCTTAGGATTGGCCGGATACTCCATATTGAGACCGGCAAACAGCTTTTGCGCCTCTGCGGAGGAGAGCCATTCCAGCAGTTTGATGGCGGCTGCCTTGTGTTTGGCGTACCGGGTAATTCCGGCGCCGGATACGTTGACATGGACACCGCTCTTCTTCTGGTTAGGCCAGAACAGAGCCAGTTTGACACCGGGGTCTTTCTTTTGCAGGCGACCGAAATAGTAGGTATTGACGATGCCAACATCGCACTGGCCAGCAACAATCGCCTTCATGATTCTAGTGTCATCGGAGAAGGGTGGGACGGCTAGATTGCCGACCCACCCTTTGACTACCTGTTCCGCCTTCTTTTCGCCAAGGCGGTCGATCATCGTGGCCACCAGGGACTGGTTATAGACCTTTTTTGAGGTGCGCAGACAGAGCCGCCCCTTCCACTTTGGATCGGCCAAATCCTCATAACTGCTCAGTTCCCCTTTTTTGACTCGCTCGGTGCTGTAGACAATGGTGCGAGCGCGAACCGAGAGACCGAACCAACGGTTGTCGGGGTCGCGTAGGTGGGTCGGGATATTACTATTCAAGGTCTTGGAATCGACGTGCGCCAGCACGCCCTGCTCGGCAGCCTGCCACAGATTGCCCGCGTCGACGGTTATTAGCATATCGGCCGGTGTATTCGCGCCCTCCGCCTTGAGTCTGGCCAGCAAGGGCCCCGCTTTATCGGTGATGTATATGATCTCGACGCCGCTCATTTTTGAATAGGCATCGAACAGCGGTTTGATCAGATGTTCCTTGCGGGCCGAATAGACCACGATTTCTTCATCGGCACTCACGGCCGGGGTGGCGGTGGCAAGCGCGAAAAGCGTCAGAAGGAAGCAAATCAGATTTTTCATGTCAGGGTTTCTCTATATGATAAGAGGTGTGAATGATTATCGCGTTACAAACTACAGATAAACATTGGACAAGCGCCTCAGTCAGCACAATTAAACGTAATTGAGAATTATTATATTGTTTGCATGGTGCAGCCCTTTGTCAAGAGTTGGCTTTGTTCAATATGAAATGAGTCTGAATAGAGGTGTGTAAGAGGAGCTGAAACAGTATTAAAATTTGTTCATGATGGGAGGATGCTTACCATCATGACTGAATTAATCAGAGATGCCCTAATTCCAAATAATAGTGACACATGCTTTTAACGTCTCAGTTATTTAGAACCCCCGTTCCACCAATTTCAGCAATGATCAAAAAGCGACTAAAAAGGAGAAAATACATCGTGAAACACCTGCTAACTGTTTAGGGGGCGTTCTCAATTAGCTTATTATTTAAGCGGTTTTCATTTAGCATTCTGGCTTTGTAGTGATTTT
>DEIQ01000115.1:0-4095 GCA_002352565.1 Proteobacteria bacterium UBA2770
ATCTATGACAGGAAAAGGACATCATGCCGTTGGCATTGGCGCGGCGCTGATGAGTTATGCCGCCCTGATCGGACGGGGATACGAGGAACCCATGGCGGTGATCGCGGCTTGGGCGGTTATGCCGGGAGCCACGGCGCCCGACTGGCTTGAAATTTCCCGCGGTGGGGGTAAGAAGCGTCGCACGCTCATCACGCACCGAACCCTCACCCATTGGCTGCCCTTATGGATCGGTGTTTTTTTATGGACATACCATCAGATTGGTATCAGCGCGCATTATGGCTGGTTTATTGCTTGGGGTTTCAGTGTCGGTGCGCTGGTTCATCTGCTGGTGGATGTTCCCAATCCGCTCGGCATTCCCATTATGACCCCGTGGCATCGCGTCAGCCTTGGCTGGTGGCGCTCGGGTGAAATGGAGGCGCTGATCATTACCGTGTTTGCTATTGGCGGAATTCTATCCGTCTTATCGGCCCACGGCATGCTTCATCCCGATCTGTGGGTCTCATGGATCGATTCACTCAGCCTGCGGGTCGAAACTCTCTGGGCACAATTTTCATGAGGTTGGTGGGTTTTCCGCATAGCGCGATGGGTTGACGGGATACTCGCACGGTGAAATCGTCCGCGCTGCGAGTAATGGCGCAGATATGCGCATAAGCGTTTGCGCATGATATAATAACGCGTTTGGAGAGGTACCGAAGCGGTCATAACGGCGCCGACTCGAAATCGGATGGGGGCTGAAAGGCTCCACGTGGGTTCGAATCCCACCCTCTCCGCCATGTCAGCAGTGGGTTCCCACGCGTGGAGCCCCGATCATATCGTCAGGTAAAAGCTAAAGAAGTTCTGATCCATCCATGAACTCGTGTTTTGCGTCCTTCATGCCCGGTTTCTTCGTTGACAATCTTCTCAATAGCTTGCTAATGAGAGTGGCGAAGTTTTTAATGAGGTATTCGTAATAACGCGCGGCATCATTCAGGGCGCGGCAATCCATTGAGCAGGGCTGTAGTCCAGGCACGCAAGCCTTCGGACTTTGCTCCAAAGGGGCGCAATATCTCCATGGCTTGATTATACAGGTTGTCAAGCCGCTCCATGGCTTTTGCCGGGCCATCCGCGGCAGTGTAGTCGGGTTCTGAACGCGTGGACACTGAAGCATTAGCAGAATTCGCCGGGATATGATCGAGCAGATCATCGCGTATCTGAAAAGCCAACCCGAAGATCTCGGCAAAATTCAGCAGTTGGTCGCGGGTTGCTTGCGAGATGGAATCAGAGGCTATCAAGGCTAGTTCAACGCTTGTTTTAATCAAGGCGCCTGTTTTATAGCGATGGATGGTTTCGATATCGGCAGTGTTGCCATGCATCGGATTGTAATCCAGATCAAGAGCCTGTCCTCCGGCCATGCCATTTGATCCACATGCGTGCGCAAGAATGCGCAGCATGGTCAGAGTGCGGTCTGCGGAAAGAATACGCTGATTGGCGAGCATCTCAAAGGCGAAAGCCTGCAGAGCATCGCCAGCGAGGATGGCGATGGCTTCGCCAAAAGCTTTGTGGCATGCGGGCTGACCACGGCGAAAGTCATCATCATCCATGGCAGGCAGATCGTCATGGATCAGTGAATAAGCGTGGATCAGCTCCACTGCGCAGGCTGGCGCGTCAAGCATGTCGCTCACATCGAACAACTCTCCGGTCGCATAGCACAAGCCCGGTCTTAACCGCTTGCCCGGCGCCAGCACCGCATAACGCATGGCTGAGAGCAGATGAGATGAACATGAGCCTTCCAGTTGAAGGCAGGCATGTAAGGCTTGATCTGCGCGCTCCGTGTATCGGCGCAGATAATCAGCCGATGAACTCATGGCTCTTGTTGCGCGTCATCCAGGCTCTGACCGGGTAAATCGTCAGACGATAAAAACTCCACTTTTTGCTCAGCAGCGCTAAGCGCCTGATGGCAAATACGGCTCAGTCCTACCCCTTCTTCATATAGTTTGAGACTTTCCTGAAGTGGAATATCCTTACTTTCAAGGGTTAGCACCAGTGCTTCAAGCCGCGCCAGAGCCGCTTCAAAATCCATGGCTTCGATTGGATTTTCTTTCTGTTTGTTCATAACTGGTTTTTAAAGGCAGGTAATAACAATAAATAATTGAATAGCAACAGGGTAACATAATCCTTTCTTCATTCGGAGTTCTTCAAAACCTGGTTTGTCATATGTCTATCATATTGATGAAGAATAATAGAACCAGCTTTTTGACATTCAGCAACCGGATGAGGTAAACAGTGAAATCAGTATTTAATCCGTACATTTTGGGCGTAAAGGCACTGACCGCAATCGGTCTTTTAACAGCTTATGCGACTCTGTCCGCCGCCGAATTTTCCGGCGATATCACCAGTGATACAACTTGGAGTAAGGAAGTTCATACTCTGACTGGACCGGTCAAAGTCAAGGCGCCCGCTACATTGACGATTGCACCCGGTGCCGTTATCCAGGGAAATGAAGGCAGTTTTCTGTCCATTGAACAGGGCGCGAAAATTATCGCCGATGGTAGCGCCGATCAACCAATCGTATTTACGAGCAGCAAACCCGTCGGGGTACGCAAGCGTTCTGATTGGGGTGGTTTGATTCTGAGTGGCTACGCCCCCATTAATGCCGACGGCGGCACAGCGGAAGGCGAGGGCGGAACCGGAACTTATGGCGGCACCAATGCGAGCGACTCCAGTGGTATATTGCGGTATGTTCGCGTGGAATATGCTGGTTTTGAAATCTCGCCTGACAATGAACTGAACGGCATTTCTTTCCAGGGTGTTGGCAATGGCACTATCGTGGATTATGTGCAGGTGCACAAGGGTTTCGATGATGGGGTTGAATACTATGGCGGCACTGTGAATACTAAACACCTGGTGTTGACCGGTAATGGCGATGATAGCCTTGACTGGACGCAAGGATGGCAGGGTAAGGTTCAATATCTGATTGTGCAGCAACATGCCGATCATGCCGATCACGCCATCGAAGCGGACAATGACAAGGCCAATCCTGACAAAACGCCGCGTTCCAATCCCACCATCTACAATGCCACTTTTCTTGGTAGCTCGGCATCGGGTTCAGGGTTGAAGCTGCGGCGCGGCACTGGAGCCACGCTGGCCAATATTATTGTTGAAGGATTTGCAAAGGAAGGTATTGAAATCGCTGATAAGGCGACCCTGGCCAATGCCACAAGTGGTATTTTGAGCATCGAGAGTGCGCTGGTGGCCAACAACCATCCTGATTTCGCTGCCGGTGAGACGGAAACTATCCTGAGGACTATCTCAACGGTGTCGAATCAATCGGCCATGTTAAGAAAGCCTTTTGATGTGAACAGCCCTGATTTCCGCCCGGGAATTCAATCCGCGGCGCTGGATCAGAATCGGATCACCAAAGCACCCAGTGGCGGTTTTTTTGAACCCGTTGAATTCATTGGTGGCATGGGCCCGCGCAACGACTGGACCCAAGGCTGGACCGCTTTCCCGTAAATAGATGATGCATGCTGGTCCGGCCAGGGTTCGGATCAGCGCTCCCCTGTAAGCCTTCGAATCAGCAAGGAAGCCTTTGACAGAAAGAGCCGGTGAATGATACACTTCACTCTACAGTTTCATTAGGAAACCCATGCTCAGGAGAGGTGGCCGAGCGGCTGAAGGCGCTCCCCTGCTAAGGGAGTATGGGCTAATACCCCATCGAGGGTTCGAATCCCTCCCTCTCCGCCATTGATAAGCGCCCGTAGCTCAGTTGGATAGAGTGCTTGGCTACGAACCAAGAGGTCGGGAGTTCGAATCTCTCCGGGCGCGCCATTTTGTTTTTATGTAGTGGTCAACTAATTCCGGACAGTAAGTCAAGATTTTCTTCTGCAACTGCAGGCGCCTTTCCGTTATTTCTGGAATGTGGCCGGTGCCAGTTGTAGCAGTCGATCAGGTAAAGCCCGATATCTTTTCCAGCCTCTGTAATTGATCGATATCCAGTGGCCGGTATCCATTCAGATTTCAGGCTTCTGAATAACCGCTCCATCGGGGCGTTATCCCAACAATTACCTCGACGACTCATGCTTTGAACGAGTTGATATCGCCAGAGTCTCTCGCTTT
>DEIQ01000115.1:4152-9079 GCA_002352565.1 Proteobacteria bacterium UBA2770
CAAGAGCGATGAATATCAAAAACTTCACAGACCATTTCAACTGACTCATGCTCTCTTGACTGGTCTATCAGAACGTACGATTCATCTCGTCCGACATCAAGAGAGCGGTAGCCTTTTTTAATATGGCTTTCTCCCGCTCCAGCCGGTTCACCCGGGCTTCTAACTCCTGAATACGCTTTTGCTCCACGGTCAGCGCCTTACTGACTGGCGTCCCGCCGCCACGCTCAAGCTTTAACTGCTGGATCCGGCGTCGAAACGCTGTCTCTCCTGCACCAATCGATCGACTGGCCTCAGGAATCGCATATCCCTGATCCACTACCAGGCATGCTGCCTCATGTTTGAAATCTGTCGAAAATGATCGACCTTGTCTTTTCATGGAACACCTCTCTGGTAGTAATTTTACCACCTGTGTTGGTGTCCGGTTTTATTAGACCACTACAGCCACTCCAGCACCATAGAACGATTGGCCGTTCAATCACCAGTCAAGGAGCGTTCCTGCTCCCCGACACCCCATGACTAAAGGGCATTTCATAGCCCCTTGGAACCCTCGGCCAACCCTGTGCCGATTGGATGCCGTAAGCATTTCGCCGCTTAACTCCGACCACTGTTTCGCCAGTGGATTACGACCAAGGGTAGCCCTTGGATGTTATGGTTATAAAAGAGCGCGCGTTCATATCAGTGGTTGTGGATTCCCCGATCTTCCCATATTCTCTAGGGGGCAAACCATGCTATGACTGATCAAATATTGACCTTATAAAGAGGTCGCGGCATATTTAAAACTTGCTGAAGGCAAATTGCCCGGTTTCAAGGTTGGGGGAAGCTGGCCGTTTTAAGGAATCTGATATAGAGCGCTGGATAGAAGCTAAAAAGGCATCGAACAAAAGTTCGAAATTATGAGACTGGAAATAGGAAAACTAAATTAGATGACAGTTGAAAAATTAACCTTATCACAGCTTGAGCAATATCTTTCAAAGGCTGCCTGGATACTCAAAGGCCCAGTCGATGCGTCTGATTTCAAGGTATACATCTTCCCACTACTGTTCTTTAAACGAATATCAGACGTATACGATGAGGAATACCAAGCCGCCCTGGTGGAATCCGATGGCGATGCCGAATACGCCTCCTTACCGGAAATGCATCGTTTTGAAATCCCAGAAGGCTGTCATTGGCGTGATGTTCGAGAAACCACGACCAACTTAGGACAGGCAATTGAGCATGCTCTACGCGGAATCGAACAGGCTAACCAGGAATACCTCTATGGGATTTTTGGAGATGCGCAGTGGAGCAACAAAAACAAGCTTGTTGATAGTTTGCTAATCAATTTGATTGAACATTTTTCGCAATACACGCTAGGTCGAGAAGCGGCAAACCCAGATATGTTGGGCAATGCCTATGAATACTTGATCAAACATTTTGCTGACCTAACCAATAAAAAGGCTGGTGAATTCTATACCCCACGCTCTGTTGTCCACCTTTTAGGCTTGATCCTTGATCCTCACGAAGGTGAAACAATCTACGACCCAGCCTGCGGTACTGGCGGTATGTTACTAGAGTGCGTCGATCACCTAAAACATAACGATGAAGATTGCCGCACCTTAAAACTCTACGGCCAAGAGAAGAATCTAACATCCAGCTCAATCGCTCGGATGAATATGTTTTTACATGGTATTGAGGATTTTGAAATACTTCGGGGTGATACATTGCGCCATCCCGCCTTTTTCGAAGCCGATGGCCTGCAAACCGTCGACTGTGTGATCGCTAATCCACCTTTCTCATTAAAAGACTGGGGTGCAGAAAATTGGGCCAATGACCCCTATGGCCGAAATATCGCAGGAGTTCCTCCTAAAGGTAATGGCGATATGGCGTGGGTGCAGCACATGGTGAAATCCATGAACAGCACTGGTCGCATGACAGTGGTATTGCCACATGGCGCGTTGTTCCGCAAAGGTGCTGAAGGCAAAATCCGTAAAGCCTTGCTTGAACAAGACTTGCTAGAAACAGTAATTGGTCTAGGCCCCAATGTGTTTTACGGTACGCAATTGGCAGCGTGCGTTATGGTCTTCAAGCAAAACAAAGCGGCAGATAAAAAGGACAAGGTCTTATTTATAGATGCGTCAGATCAAATACGTGTAGGCCGCGCTCAAAATCATTTGGAGCCGGAGCATGTTCAACAAATCCACAGGTGGTATCAAGCTTTCGAAGATGTAGAGAACTACGTCAAAGTCGCCAGCATGGATGATCTTAAAGAAAATGACTTTAACCTCAATATACCGCTCTATGTTGAAAAAATCATTGAAGACGACTTACCCAGCGTGGAAGAAGCTATGGCTGACCTAAAAGAAGCTTGGCAAGCGAGCTTGGACGCGGAAGAAAAATTCAAACAAGTATTAAAGGGATTTTTAAGATGAAAATGCCATCAAGTTCCGCACAAGACAGGCAAGTTTCAGTCTGGTTTCAAAAAATTGAAAATGGTGAAATCAAACTTCCCCGATTCCAGCGTCATCAAGCTTGGGACAAAAGCCGCATATGCAGTTTATTAGATACAGTCACAAAAAACCTGCCACTAGGCGTGACTCTTTTATTGAATGTCGATAAGGAGAAGTTTGTATCAAGGTACTTAGTTACTGCACCAGAAACGCAAGGTCGAGTTACTGAGCATTTGCTAGATGGGCAGCAACGCTTAACGGCGCTTTGGCGCACATTGCACAATAATTATGAATCTCTTGATTATTTTCTGTACTTAAAGGCTTACGACGAAAGATTGGATGAAGTGGAAAGGACAGATGAATCTGAAGTTTGGTATGAAAGTCGTTGGGAAAGCAAAAGTGGTAACTTAAGGCCTCTATGGGTTGATGTACCGGGCGAGTGTTTTAAGCGAGGCTTAATACCAATGGAGCTGTTCAGGCCCGGTGAGGTCAGCGTAGAGATAGATGTCTGGATCGAGCAAGCGATGGCCAGTGCTGAACCAAGTGCTGATAAAGAACACTATAAAGATCTATTCAAAGAATGGATGGTTAAACAAGAAAAGCTAAAAAATAAAATACGCGATTTTCGAGAGACGATATCTCATTTCAACTTGCCTTATTTGGCTTTACCGTCTCAAACCGAGAAAGAAACAGCATTGCAGGTATTTATAAATATGAATACCAACAGCAAACCGCTTTCTCAGTACGACATTATTCGAGCAGAGATAGAAGGTGTAAAGGGCATATCTTTAGACGACTACCAAACAAAACTCGACCAAAAATACCCAGCAATTCATCATTATTTTGAGCTGCCATTTCTCATACTCGCCACTTCAGCGTTGATGCAAGGAAAGCTACCCAATCAACGTGGCATGTGGGATATGAGTAAAGAGAGCATGGTCGAAAATTGGGATGATATGGCCCAGGGCTTGTCCAAAATGGCCATTTTTATGGAGGGCCAGGGAATCTTCGATAGAAGCCGCTTGCCAACAAATGCGGTATTGGCAGTGCTAGCAGCTCTGTATGTTTTTATCCCAGAAAACCTAGACTCCAGAGGTCGTTTTGAAGTGCTGCTCAAAAAGTATTTGTGGTCCAGTTTTTTTACTGACCGATATGAAAATTCTGCGGCTACTCATGCTTTCAATGATTTTGTTGCACTAAGGAGCATAATCAGTGATGAAACTAAAGCCGATGGGACAAAGTATCAAGAGCTTGATGTGCCCGTATTAAACCGAGAGCGGTATCCGCTATCTACCGATGATGAACTTGTGCGCGTTGGCTGGCCCAAACGCGAGAACATTCGAGGTAGGGGCGTAATGGCTGTATTTAGCAAGCTCGGTGCACACGACTTTGCTGACGGGGCTGCTTTAACTCGGCAGCAACTGGTTGACGGGCGCAGACACTACCACCATGTCTTTCCTGATGCCATCCTAAAAGAAGTAGGAAGCGAATCTTACTTCGCGTTGAACTGCTCACTAATTACGGACAAAACAAACTTAAACATCAGTGCAAAAGACCCTTTTGAATACCTTAAAGATCGCTACAACTGGGCAAGTGAGGATATTGTTAATGCTCGCCTCCAGTCACATTTAATTCCAGTAGCAGAATTAAAGTGTGGTGATTATCAGGGGCTTACGGGCGACGAAAAAACAAATAAAGTTAAAAGTGACTTCGCGAAATTCCTGGCCAAAAGAGCGTCCTACGTTGCAAAAGCCGTGGAAATATTAGCGGATGGAAGAGATATTGCCGCTTCGGAAATAATTAGAGAGCTAGAGCAAGCCCTTACCGCTCAGGAGCAACCTGAAGTATGACTAATGAACTTGATCAAAAATCTCTAGAAAAATACCTCTGGGGTGCGGCCACGGCATTACGCGGCACTATCGATGCGGGCGATTACAAGCAGTACATCTTTCCACTGCTTTTCTTTAAGCGTATTTCTGATGTTTACGATGAGGAATTTCAAAATGCGCTCGTAGAATCCGATGGGGATATGGAATACGCAGCTTTTGCTGAAAATCATCACTTCCAAATACCAGAGGGTGCGCACTGGAACGATGTGCGTGAAACAACAACCAGCATCGGCTTATCCTTACAAAACGCCATGCGTGCTATAGAACAAGCCAACCCAAATACCTTGCATGGTATTTTTGGCGATGCCAGTTGGGCCAATAAAGATCGTCTCTCTGACGCAATGCTCACTAACCTGATTGAGCATTATTCGCAGCATACATTGAACCTAAGCAATGTGCCCGATGACAAACTCGGCAATGCCTATGAATACCTCATCAAAGAATTCGCCGATGATAGCGGGCATACCGCAGCGGAATTTTACACAAACCGCACCGTCGTAAAATTAATGACCATGATCATGGACCCGCAGCCAGGTGAGTCTGTATACGATCCAACCTGTGGTTCTGGTGGTTTGCTATTGAACTGCGCCCTGCATTTAAAAGAAGAAGGCA
>DEIQ01000035.1:0-2174 GCA_002352565.1 Proteobacteria bacterium UBA2770
AGCGTGATACAATCGGCCCTATTCCGGGAATACTTTTCAACAAATCCTCATCTCGCTTTAGTGTCGGATGCTGGTTGATGTGATCTTCGACTTCCTTTTCCACCCGATCCTTCTCCGGATTCAGGGCTTCCAACACAGTCTCGATCGAGTCCCTTACCACCGTTGAGACCTCGCTGATCTGTCTGTTTTTGACTCCGCGCATCCTGAAATAGGCCTTTCACCGCTCAAGAATTCCATTCTCACAGAGCTACATTGTTCAGCGAAATGGCTATGATGGCATATTCCGTCGTACCCTCAACTGTAGATAAACCCACAGGGGGCAGAAATTGTACTGTAGTCAATCCGACAACGCAGGCTATACATTGAAAAACCTCTTGAAATCCTGGTGTATAGCATATCATATGAGTCAGGCACGCTATTTGCATATAAATTTTTAGACTAAAGGCTTGCCCAGATTACAGTAGACAGGATAATGAGCAAACTTGTTTTTTATGAGAAACCACGCTGTATCAGCAATCAGCGGCAGAAGAAATATTTGCGCTCATTGGGGATCACCTTTGAGGTAAAGAATCTGTTGAGTGAGCCGTGGACAGTCGAGAACCTGCGGTCATTTTTTGGGGAAGAACCCATCCACCGATGGTTCAATTCCAGCGCGCCGATGGTCAAGTCGGGCGAGGTTGATATACACAGAATCGATGCACAGCATGCCCTCAAGTGGATGATTAACGAGCCATTATTGATTCGTAGACCACTTCTCGAGCTTGGAACAATCAAACAGTCGGGTTTTGAACCGGGTCCTGTTCTGAGCGCGTTGAAGATAACACTGGAGCCGCCAGAAGATTTACAGTCCTGCTCCAGGCCAAAGACAGAAATGGATTGCAAGGAGACAGGATGAAAGACGCCGTTGATGTATCCAGTCATCGGAATGCTGTCGAGTTTGCCGATGGCGTATATTGGATCGGCGCGCTTGACCCGACCCTGCGCACGTTTGACATCATTCTCAGTACCGCAAATGGCACCACCTACAATGCTTATATGGTGAAGGGCAGTGAAGGTATTGCGATCGTTGATACCGTAAAAGAAAACTTCAGCGATGAGTTTTTTGCCCGGCTGGAATCTGTGGCGGACTACGAAGACATAAAAGTTATCGTGCTCAATCACCTGGAGCCGGATCACAGCGGCGCCTTGCCGGAACTGATGCGCCGGGCGCCCCAAGCCAAGCTGTATATCTCCAGGAAGGCCACGCCGATGCTCAAGGCCTTACTCAAACCTGCAAAAGCGGCGCTTGAATATACGACCGTGACTACTGGCGATAGCGTGAGCCTGGGTGATCGTACCTTGCGTTTTTTGCACACGCCTTTCCTGCATTGGCCGGATACCCAGTGCACCTATCTGGAGGAGGAAGAGGTTCTTTTTTCCGGTGATGTTTTTGGCTGTCACTTCTGTGACAAGCGCCTGTTCAATGATCGGGTGGGTGATTTTCGATTCTCGTTTGAATACTATTACGCCCATATCATGCGCCCCTTCAAGTCTCATGTGCTGGATGCGTTGAAACTAATCGAGCCGTTAACGTTCCAGCAGATCGCCCCGACCCATGGTCCAATCTTGCGAGAGAAACCCAGGAGCTATGTGACACGCTATCGGGAACTGTCCACCCCCAGTCTTTCCCGTGAGATGGATTCGATAGTTCAAACCCTGATCATCTTTTACATGAGTTCTTACGGGAATACTGCACGCATGGCCGATGAGATCAGTGAAGGTGCGGGTGAGGTGGAAGGGGTGCGGGTATCGCTCTACGATCTGGAGGGCGGTGTGATCGATCCTTTTGTAGATCTGATCGAAGACGCCGACGCTTTGCTTTTCGGCTCGCCTACCATCAATGGCGATGCAGTCAAACCGGTCTGGGATCTGCTTTCCTCTCTGGCGGTGATCAATATCAAAGGTAAGCTGGGCGGGGCGTTTGGTTCTTACGGCTGGAGCGGTGAGGCAGTATCGATGATCGAGGATCGCATGGAGGGGCTCAAGATGCATATCCCGAAGGAAGGGATCAGGATTAAATTGATCCCTTCCGACGAAGAACTTGAGAAGTGCCGAACATTTGGACGGTGGATCGCTGATGAGTTGGTTGGCAACCATGAGGCTATAATGAACTAAGGAACCTCTGAACAAGTCAT
>DEIQ01000035.1:2202-5650 GCA_002352565.1 Proteobacteria bacterium UBA2770
GCGTCCCTGCTGGCCCAGCTTCATGGTTGACAATTTTCGCAAGAGCCCTGCTAACCCGTGAATCTGAACATAATGAATTGCAATCACCTTCGTCCAGACTTGTTCAGAGGTTCTCTAAGTTACAAGCCACTCCTCAGAACCATAGGCGCAGCCCTGTCACAAAAGCGATCTTTTCGGGATCTTCCCCAGCGGCGCGTGTAAAATCAGCCGTCTCGCCCACATCGCGGGCAATGGAAACTCCGATATAAGGAGCAAACTCCCGCACGATTTCATAACGCAGGAGCATCGCAGCCTCCAGCGTACTCAACCCGGAGCCGATACCTAAGGCATCCACATCCTGTAGTGCAAAATTCAATTTCAGGCTCGGCTGCCATATCAAACGCTGAGTCAGACGCAGATCATATTCGGCTTCAAAGCGCATGGAAATGTCAGCTTCATCACTCATATAAGCCGATGCCCTGACTTCGATCCACTGAGGCGCCAAGCCCTGAACGCCCAGCATAGCGTAGGTGTTGACGGGATGCGGTTTGAAATCGTGGCGCACGCCGATCCTGAGATCAAAAAAATCGGTTAAATAGCGACTGTAACCTGCTTGAACCTGCACTTCATCGAAAGTATCTTCACCGGCAATGGTTTCACCTTCCGAGCTAAACCACAGCCGGTTTTTATCGCTTCCGTACCAACCACCACCATCCCAACCCAGCCCTTCCTGATCATCGGACAACTGATATTCGAGCCGATCCACCTCCAGCATGAATACCCGGCCACCACCCATGGATTTTTTCAGCTCTTGTCGCGACTGCTCCATTTCCTGTTCACCATAGCGTGCATTCGCCCCTGACTGCTGCGCTTCAACGAGCAAGCATGGAATCGTGCAGATGATTAACATCAAAACGATCCTGAGGCTGGTTATCATGATGATATGTCCTTTTCACGCACTGATACGCTGTGAAACATGCCGGCGTGCATATGATAAAGCAGATGACAATGAAACGCCCATTCACCCGGCGCATCGGCGGTGATATCCACCGACAGTCTTTCAGCCGGTTTAACCACGATGGTATGTTTGCGCGGTTGATAATGGTGATTACCCGTAACAATTTCGAAAAACATGCCATGCAGATGTATAGGATGGGCCATCATAGTATCGTTGATCATGGTCAGGCGCAGACGTTCATCCTTGTAAAACAAGATCGGCTGCTCAAGCTGAGAGAATCGGATACCATCAAAAGACCATAAATAACGTTCCATATTCCCGGTTAGATGGACCTCGATTTCCCGCTCCGGCGGTCTTGAATCAGGATTGGGATCCAGACTTTTAAGATCGGCATAGGTCAGCACTTTATGCGCCATCTGTTCCAGACCCGTTCCAGGGTCATGGAGCCGCCTTATACCACGCCTTCTGTGCTGATGGACTGAACCGACCTGCTTCTGTTCCTGGAGCGGTTTCATCATGCCATGCTGGTTTTCATCGGCAGACCTGTTACCGGATCGGTCATCCATGACATGCCCTCCACCAGAAAGCTGATTAATAGTTCTGTTTTTCTCATGCGCCATGCCCATATCCCGCATGGTTAACAGCGGACGCGGGCGCAGGGGCGGCACTTGTGCCTGCATGCCCACTCTCGGAGCCAGTGAGGCGCGTGCGTAACCGGAACGATCCATGGTTTCGCACATCACAGTATAAGCCTGGTCCTGCTCCGGTTGCACAATGACATCGCAGGTTTCCGCGATGCCAAGCTGAAATTCTTCCACATCGACAGGCTGGACATTCTGACCATCAGCCTGGACGACGCGCATCGACAGTCCCGGGACGCGCACATTGAAGAAAGTCATGGCGGATGCATTGATAAAACGCAACCGAACCCGCTCCCCGAGGCGAAACAATGCGGTCCAGTTATCCTTGGGCGCATGCCCATTGACCAGATAGGTATAGGTGGATCCGCTTACGTCGGCGATATCGGTCGCGCTCATACGCATGTTTCCCCACATCATCCGATCCTTGATGGTCGGGCTCAAACCCTGGGTTCCAATATCGGAAAAAAAATCGCTGAAGGTGCGTTTTTGAAAATTATAGCTGTCGCTGTTTTTCTTGAGTCTGGCGAAAACGCGTTTCGGGTCTTCGAATGTCCAATCCGATAAAATCATCACATAGTCGCGCTCATACGCGAATGGGTCATCTTGCTCTGGATCAATGATCAGCGGCCCATAATGCCCGATTTGTTCCTGCAGACCCGAATGGCTGTGATACCAGTAGGTGCCTGCCTGGTGCACTGGAAAACGATAGGAAAAGGTTTCACCGGATTTGATGCCTGGAAAAGAAATGCCGGGCACGCCATCCATCACAGAGGGCACAAGAATACCGTGCCAGTGGATTGAGGTGTCTTCATCGAGCAGGTTGGTCACCCGTATGGTCACCGCTTGACCTTCACGCCAGCGCAACAAGGGTCCTGGCAGATAATCATTGATGGTAATGGCGCGCCCGTATATGCCGTTGATTCGAACCGGCCTGTATGCTATTCGTAAATCAAACGCACGACCGCTCAACACATGCTTTCTGACCGGATCGGTTTTTAGCTCACCTTGTGCCCACGCCGGAATCAGGTTTTGCAGCCCCGCCAAAGCCAGTGAGGCGCCTGCCGTTGTCTGAAGGAATCCCCTGCGATCCAACATTTTCATTCTCTCCACGCCGGTAAAAAACAGATTCTATACTAAGGAACCTCTTACATTAAGTCATGAACTCGGTTCTTGCGTCCCTTATGTCCAGCTTCTTTGTTGATAATCTTCGCAATAACCCTGCTAACCCGCGTGATTGTCGTCTCGAATCTGAACATAATGAATCACAATCACCTTCGCCCAGACTTGATCAGAGGTTCCCTGACAATACTTTTGCTTTTCGTGACAAAGGGAAACCCACAAATTTTTTATACCTGAATTCGTATAAAAAACTATTGGCAGACGATCATGATGTCTATGACTATACTTTATTTCTAGCCAAACATATCGACTCGGCAATATAATATTATGATTCATTTTCTGTTAAGGAGTATCTCATGACCCGAACATTTTCAATGGCACTGACTGTGCTCATCATGGCTTTATTTTCATTCACCTTGCTCCCGCCCACCCATGCCGAAGGGATGGATGGGAAATGCCAGAGCGAAAAGGACAGTGGCAAAAAGTCTGCCGCTCAATCCGGACATCATGGACATCAGACGAAAACCACGTTAAAAAATGGTCAGAAAAAACCCAGAATCGATGGTTGTCTGGCTTTCCTCAAAGCCGAGTTACATATCAGGGAAGACCAGGAAACGACCTGGCTGGCTTACAGCGAAACTCTGCGCACTGTTCTGAAAAGCAAAAATGTTCAAGATGGCAAAGGTTCTGGCGACAAATGCCAGGGCGATGGTTTGGTCGACAAAGGTCACGGCAAAGCCTGGGGCAAGAA
>DEIQ01000036.1:0-12469 GCA_002352565.1 Proteobacteria bacterium UBA2770
TTCAGTTGCCGGGTGTGGACGGTTTGGTCGCGACCACTATCCTAAAAAAAGACGAGAAAACCAAAAGTATACCTATCATTGCCCTGACGGCTCATGCCATGAAAGGGGATGAAAAGCGTATGCTCGAGGCTGGCTGTGACGGTTATCTTGCCAAACCGCTGCGCCGGGAATTGCTGGTCAATGAAGTCAACCGATGGCTTCAGCCACCAGGGAACCTTTAGATTAAGTCATGAACCCGGTTCTTGCGGCCATTATGTCCAGCTTCTTTGTTGATAATCTTCGCAATAAACCTGCTACACTGCGCGATTGTCGTCTCGAATCTGAACATAATGATCCACACCTGAGCTTCGCCCAGACTTGATTAGAGGTTCCCCAGGCTGAGTAAGGTGGTTCGGCAGGCCAGAATTGCCAGACTGATTAATCCCGATGTTTGATATCAATCAGTGGGCGGCAGGTTATAGCACTCTTGTTGGGGAATAAATTATAGGTTCATGTATGGGCAGTAACGAATTTGAACAGACCTCTCGCGAAGACGAGGACAAGACCGTTCTCATTGTCGATGATGAACAAGTTAATCTAACTCTGCTTTATCGCCTCATTCGGGCGGAAGGCTACCACTGCGTGAGCGCGATGAGCGGTCAACAGGCGCTGGATGTTGCTCATGAACAAGCGCCGGATCTCATTTTGCTCGATATCATGATGCCAGATATGGATGGACTTGAGGTAACTCGAAGACTGAAAGAAGATCCCGCGACCAAAAATATCCCCATTATTCTGGTCACTGCGCTAAGCGATCGACAGACCAAACTCAGTGGTTTATCCGCAGGGGCTGAAGATTTTATTTCCAAACCCATCGACCGGATGGAAGTTCAGTTGCGGGTACGCAATTTTCTACGCATCAAGGCTTACCATGATCTGCTGAACAATTTCAACCAACAGCTTACTGATGAGGTGATGAAAAAAACCGGGGAACTCAATGGAAGTTACCTGGAAACACTGTTTACTCTTGCCAGAGCCGCGGAATACAAAGATACTGAAACCGGCGCCCATATTCAGCGTATCAGGCACTATTCGGATTTTATGGCGAAAGAGCAGGGATGCAATGTGGAATTCGTCACTAATATTTTCAATGCCAGTATTCTGCATGATGTGGGTAAAATCGGCATCCCCGATCAGGTTCTGCTCAAACCGGCGAGGCTAACGCCTGAGGAAACAATCATCATGAAAAGCCATAGCGAAATAGGCGCCAGCATTCTGGCTGAAACGCATTCCCCCTTTTTGAAAATGGGCCAGGAAATTGCTCTCAGTCACCATGAAAGATGGGACGGGACGGGATATCCTTTTGGGCTTGCGGGCGAAGCGATCCCGTTTAGCGCAGCCATCGTAGCGCTATGCGATGTCTATGATGCGCTTCGCAGTCGCAGGCATTACAAGCCAGAGTTGCCGCATGACAAGACCTGTGAAATCATCACCCAAGGCGATGGTCGAACCCAACCGGACCACTTCCATCCCGATGTACTCGCTATATTCAAGCAACAACATGACGTGTTTAATGCTATATTCAACACCCATGCAGATGAACCCGGTTAGCGGATCAGCCGCTATGGTATTTTGAGTGTGAAACTGAATTTTTTATTGTGACTTTGTTGGGAGTATTTAATGTTCAACAGATTTTTTCATCTAATCGTCGCAGCAACTTTATTGTTGCCCTCCTGGAGTATGATTGCCCATGCCGCTTCGACCAGTTGCAAGCTAAAAATGATGCATTCTGTGAGTATCGAAGGTGATGATTTGATCATTAGCCCCGTGGATCAGTCTGCTTTACATATCACGCCTGACGGAAAAATTATGATCGGGAATATGTCAGTACCTTTGGGTGACACAGGGCAACAAGCGTTGAGCACTGTATCTGAAACAGTGAAAAGCCTGATCGGACCGATTGTCAGTCTACAAAAAAAGCAGACTGAACTGGTGACCAACAGTGTCAGCTCCGGATTTGCCTCGATTCTCGGCGGTACAAGCGATCAATATAATGAATTGAGTCGGGAACTTGAAAAAATGGCGGGCAAATATCTGAAGAACTCAGGTATCGACCTGGAAGAAAAAGCCCTTGAGGCATCGGAACAGTTGCTTGGGCAATTATCCCTTGACTCTATGATCGACGATGGCTTGAAACTCGCTCGTGAACAGGTGGCGAATTTTTCCGGAGCGCAGGCTGATAATGTCATGCCCGGTCTCGGAGGTTTGACCAAATCCCTGGTGGGTGAAAGTGGCGTGGCCGATGAACAGTTTGCCAAAGTGGAAGAAAAGGCGCGCAAGCTGGTCGAGAATGGCGCACAAACCATGGATCAACAGGCCGAAAAGCTGTGCGCCGGTCTGGATGCCGTGGAACAGAATCTGGGTGATGCCAAATCCCTCGTGCCGGAGAAGATCCAACCGTATCTTGACCTGATCAAGGTTTCCTATCCAAAGTAAACAGAAGCGCTATGATTCAAAAAAGCCTTGTGATGTGGGTGAAAGCATTTCGGCGATGCCCACGTCCCTGGTGGTGATAGTCAGGTTCCGGCTGTTTCCTGCTCTATACCATGAGAGAAGCCGATAAAATGATGATGGATACGACAGATTCCGGACAAGTAGCAGCCTTCGACGCTATAGGCGACGAGTGGTGGGATCCGCATGGTCCGTTCAAACCACTCCATCAGATCAATCCTGTGCGTCTGGCTTACATTGAGAGCAAGGTATCGCTCGCCGATCAACGTGTGCTTGATGTGGGTTGTGGCGGTGGCTTGCTCAGCGAAGCCATGGTTGCTGCAGGCGCGGAGGTAACGGGTATTGATTTATCTGCCACGAGTATCGCCTGCGCTCAGGCACATGCGCGGCAACAGAATTTGAGCGTCCGTTATCTGAATATCCCTGTACAAACCCATCTGGTGGATAGCGAGGCTTTTTA
Organism: Proteobacteria bacterium UBA2770; assembly: GCA_002352565.1. Taxonomy (GTDB): domain Bacteria; phylum Pseudomonadota; class Gammaproteobacteria; order UBA2770; family UBA2770; genus UBA2770. The sequence goes on from DEIQ01000036.1 coordinate 2,951, forward strand.
TGACAGGGTTGTTTGCATGGAACTGCTTGAACATCTTGAGCAACCCCGGGATATGATCGAAGCCTGTGCCCGTCTGGTTCGCCCGGGCGGATCCGTTTTCTTTTCCACTATCAATCGCGGTCTAAAATCCTACGCACAGGCGATTATTGGCGCTGAATACATTTTACGCTGGCTTCCTCGTGGAACCCATCATTACGATATGCTGATCCGCCCCAGCGAGTTGATGTCCTGGTGCCGTAACGTTGGCCTGGAACCTTTGGATCTGAGTGGTATACAATATCAACCATTGAAACAGCGATTCGCAATTGTTCACAAACCTGAAATCAATTATATACTCTATGCAGTCCGCCCCTTGTCTGGCGCCTGATTCCCCTCGGGCTATTCTTTTTGATCTTGATGGTACCCTGGCGGATACGGCGCCAGAGTTGATCGCCATTACGCGTGAAGTGCTTGAGCAGGTGGGATGGGCAGAGCAGCGTGATTGTCGTGATATCAGTCTGAGGTTTATGGCTGGCATGGGAAGTCGTGCCTTGTTGGCGCACTCGTCTGGTTTGCCGTGGCATGATCCACGCCTTGATCAATGGCAACAGCTTTTTTTTGAACTTTACCTCCGTAACATCGGCGGACACACCAGCCTTTTCCCCGGCGTGGATATAATGTTGAAAAGGCTGGATGATATGGCATTACCCTGGGGCATTGTCACTGATAAGCTGACGCATCTGACCGTTCCTCTACTAGAGCATCTGGATCTGATGGATCGCCTGCATTGTCTGGTGTGTCGGGAGGATGTGCCTTTTCGAAAGCCGCATCCGGCTCCATTGTTGCATGCCTGTGCGCAGCTGAAACTTGAACCCGCTTCCTGCCTCTATGTAGGCGATATGCTCAAGGATGCCAAAGCCGCTTATGCCGCCGGAATCCCTATGGTTCTAACCAGTTATGGCTATACCGAAATCACTTGTTTTATGGAATCTTTTCCACCCAATGTAAATATTATTCAGCACATGGGGCAGCTTGAACGTTATCTGCCTGGCACCGCTGTTGTCTGATCGCGTAAGGGCATGACTGCCACCCATACCGTTGAGCTCAGGTATTGTGATGAGAAAACCGCATTGCTCGGGGATGCTTTCCGTCTTTTGCGCTTGTTCACACCGCCCCATCTGCATGAGCGACTTGCCGTCATATCGGCTTTTCACGTGGAAATGCGGGAGATGGAGTATAAATTTGATCAACCGGCGCTCGCCAGCCTCCGCCTGCACTGGTGGCAGGAAGAAATCGATCGCGCGACCATGAATAAAGCGACCCATCCCGTCACCCGGCAATTAAGTCCCTGGTTCGAGAAATATTCTGCGCCTGCGCAAGAGGCGCGCAGGATGATCTCGGCTTTGATCGACCGTCTGATGTATGGTTTGACCGATGAAGAGAAGTTTGATGCTTATTGCCTGAATCGTGGCGGCGCTTTTTTCCAAATGCTTGCCATGCTCGATGAACATCATGAAATCGATGATACTCTGATGTCGCAAGTGGAATCATGGGGCAAGGGCGGTGAACGCGTGCATTTGCTTGAAGCCCGATGTAAGGCGGCGCAAATGGGTGTGGCTGTTTTCCCGGATGATTTGCTGAATAGGCATCGCATAGACCCCGTGATTCTGACCAACCCGATCCCCGATAGCGCTTTGACGCCATTGCTGGAATACATCGCCAGGCAGGCGAGAAATGATCTGAATACGCCATTGATGGGTTCTGGTCGTGGGCGGCAGATCGGTCGCGCAGCATTGAAGATCCCGGCCATGTATGGGGGGCTGGCTTATATGAGCTTGGGGCGACTTGAACATGCGCAGTTTGATATGGCGGTGACGCGCACAACGCATACGCCGTGGCGGGAACTCTGGATCCTGTGGCGCAGCGCCAGGCGAAACAGGCCGCCATTGATATGACTATTTCGGATACACTGCCCGTTTTATGGCTGCGAAAACAGGCAGATCGGCGTCTGCGCGCCGGGCATTTGTGGATTTTCAGCAATGAAGTCGATATTCAGCGCAGTCCATTGAAAACGATCCAGCCGGGTGCGCAAATGCAGGTTTGCAGTGCGTCCGGCCGGTTGCTCGGTACGGTCTATGTCAATCCCAATTCCCTGATCAGCGCCCGCCTTTTTCCTGGGAGTGACGGCAGTGCGATCAGTTCGGATTTTATTTTCAAGCGCATGAAACAGGCACATGCCTTGCGTTCGGGTCTGTATGCCCAGCCATGGTATCGGCTGATTTTTGGGGAATCCGATGGACTTCCCGGGCTGATCATTGATCGATACGGCGAGGTGATGGTGGTTCAGCTCAATACGGCAGGCATGGAAGCCTTGCAGGCACAAGTCGCGAATGCCTTGCAGGTCTTGCTGGGGCCCTGCGCCATCGTTTGGCGTAATGACAGTTCGGCGCGCGTACTTGAGGGGCTGGATCAGCATGTAACGGTGCAGGGCGAAGTGCCTGATGAAATCCTGCTTAACGAACATGGCTGTCGTTTTACCTGTTCTCTCACCACTGGGCATAAAACCGGTTGGTATTTTGATCAGAGCGATAATCGAGCCGCATTGGTGCCCTATATTCAGGGCGGACGCGTGCTCGATGTGTTCAGCTATCTCGGCGGCTGGGGGATTCAGGCGGCCAAGGCGGGTGCGGCAAGTGTGACTTGCATCGAAGGTTCGGCACGATTGTGTGCCAATATTCGCCGTAATGCCGATTTGAATGAAACTCCTGTGACCATTTTGTGTGAAGATGCCTTCAAGGCTCTCGCCCATCTGCGCGATCAGAATGCCCGTTTTGATTTGATCGTGCTGGATCCGCCGGCACTCATTTCCCGCAAACGGGATTTCGCCCACGGTAAGGAAGCCTATCGCCGACTGAATTATTTGGCTATGCGTCTGCTTGAACCCGGCGGATTTTTAATCACAGGGTCATGTTCTTATCATATGCCCCGCGATACGCTCGCTTCTTTATTGCGCGTGACCGCCTCTTCGCTGAACTTGCGGTTACAAATTCTGGAAACAAGGGGTCAAGGCCGTGATCATCCCGTGGATCCGGCTGTTGCCGAGACGGAATATCTAAAGATGTTTTACTGCCGCTTGCTCGCATGAGATGATCCCAGTCGGATGAATGAAGCCTGATCCGGGCAGATTGGTTGTATAAAGGTTTGCATGGTGCTTGTCGGTCGTTTTTGCAAACGACGCTTCGATTTCAATCGCTATTTTCTGCATGCCTGGACAACTGAAGCAGCGAAGTCAGATTCCGTCACGGCGCTGTAAATCCCTTGTGCTCCGCAAGGCATTCAGCGGGTGAATGCTATCATATCCATAACCTTGGAGCTATGAGCGAGGAAATGTTTTTTTGTGCGCGTGCGTTGCGTAATCGATGCGTGGGACCGCTCGATTTCGATATCTCCGAAAATTCCATCATCGGACTTGAAGGTCCCTCAGGCTGCGGTAAAACTATGCTGCTGCGCAATCTGTCCGACATTGAGCCGTTTGAAGGCTCCCTGTACATGGATTCGCGCTCATGGCTGGATTATCGCCCCGAGCAGTGGCGTCGTATGGTGCAACTGGTGCCGGCGAATGCGTTGTGGTGGCATGAACGGGTGGGTGAACACTTCAGTGAAAAAAACGAACAATGGAGCGCCATGCTGGGATTTGACGCAGACATATGGAACTGGGGGGTTGAGCGTTTGTCTAGCGGTGAGCGTCAGAGGCTTGCGCTTATTCGATCGCTGTGTAGACAGCCGCGTCTGCTTCTGCTTGATGAGCCAACGTCTAATTTGGACAACAAAAACACAATGCGGCTTGAAGAACTGGTGCGCCTTTATATTAAAACGCATCAGGCATCGGTAGTTTGGGTTTCGCATAATCTGGAGCAACTCGCACGCCTTGCACATGAACAGTGGCATATCAAAGACAGGCATATCGAAATGAGCAAATCGCCATGACTGCCGCCGCCATCGCTCTGAGCTGGATGGATTTATTTATCGCTGCCCTGCTGGTATTGGCGCTGGGGGGGCTGGCGCTTTATCAAAAGTTGGATATTACCCGGGCTCTCTGGTGGGCGGCATTGCGCTGCGGTCTGCAACTATGGCTGATCGGATTGGTTCTAAAGGCGCTCCTGACCTATATTTCCCTGACTGCTGTCATAGGCGTGACGTTGGTGATGATGAGCATTGCTGCCCACGAGGTGCAGCAACGCCAGCGCGTGCGTTTTCGCGACCTGTCTGGATACTGGATCAGCCTTGGATCCATGCTGTTATCCGCATTCAGCCTGACTATTTTCGCGCTGGCCTTGATCGTTCAGCCCGAGCCCTGGTATCACCCGCGTTACGCTATTCCCCTGCTCGGCATGATGCTCGGTAATACCATGAACGGTATCGCGCTGGCATTGAATGGGACATTAAACACCGCTTATCATAACAGGGCGCTGATCGAGCAGCGTTTAATGCTGGGTGAAACCGCTGCTGAAGCCACCATACAGATACGTCGTGATGCCATAAAAAGCGCTCTGATTCCCACCATCAACACTATGGCGGTTTCCGGAATCGTCAGCCTGCCAGGTATGATGACCGGACAGATACTTGCGGGCGCGCAACCCGGAACAGCCGTTAAATACCAGATCATGATTATGTTTATGATCGGTTCCGGAACCGGGCTGGGATCATTACTGGCGGTGTATTTTTCATCGCGACGATTATTTGATGAGCGTGAACATTTATGCGTCCATCGGCTTGAGACAAACTCAAAGTTTTGAAGCCCTTCCCTCTCAGGATTGATACCCTGCGAAATTGGCGTGCTGCAATGCATCATGAGCGGATAAGCGCACCTGCTTGATGATATTGTCCTCTACCTTGAGGATTTCTATTTCATAGCCATAAAAATTCAACTTCATGCCTGGTTCGGGGATATTCTCAAGATGCTCGATCAACAGACCATTGAGTGTTCGGGGGCCTTCGGTGGGAAGGCTCCAGTTTAGCGCCCGGTTGAGCGCCCGGATACTGATGCGTCCTCCCACCAGCAGGGAGCCATCAGGCTGGCGTTGCAAAGTTCTCTGATGAGAGGCGGGATCGGTGGTAAATTCACCGACTATTTCCTCAAGGATATCTTCCAGCGTCACGAGTCCCTGAATATCTCCGTATTCATCCACCACCAGACCGAGCCTGCGTCTGAGGCGCTGAAAATTGAGCATCTGGACGTTCAATGGGGTGCCTTCCGGCACGTAATAACTGTCTTGGGCAATTTCGCGCAGGGTTGATTTATTAAATACGCCCTGAGAAACTATCTTCAGGATATGCCGAACATGCACAAGCCCGATGATTTGATCGAAATTGTTTTCATAAAGCAGTAGACGGGTATGCTGGACATGGTTGAGCTGCTGCATGATTTCATCGAGTGTGTGGGCCAGATCCAGACCGACGATCTCGTTGCGCGGCACCATAATGTCTTCAACGGTAACGTGTTCCAGATCAAGAATGCTCAACAGCATCCTGCTGTGACGTTTGGATAGAATCGCCTCGGATTCGTTCAGGATCACGCGCAGTTCGTCTGCGGTCATGGTCGTCCCATCCTTGTTGGCTTCGTAGCGGAAACCGGCGAGGCGCAACAAGAAGTGTGCGACTATGTTCACCAGCCACACTACGGGCCATAAAAGCCACATCAATGGCCATAGAAAGTAGGCGACTGGATAAGCCAGTCGGTCCGGAGCCATGGCTGCCATGGTTTTGGGCGTGACTTCCGAAAAAATAAGAATGCCCATAGTGAGTAAAGCCGCAGCTAATGGGATACCCGCCTCTCCGAGAAAGCGATAGGCCAGAAGCGTGGCCACCATGGATGCCAGGACATTAACAAAATTGTTGCCCAGTAGAATAAGACCGATCAGACGATCAGGTCGCTCCAGCATTCGATGGACCAGTAAGGCGCTGCGTTGTCCGAGACTGACCTTATGTTTGAGGCGATATCGGTTCAGGCTCATCAATGCTGTTTCCGACGAGGAAAACAATCCCGAAAGCAGCAGCAGAATGACAAGAAGAACCACGAGAAATAATGAGGGAAGATGATTCAAGATCGCCCTTTTATACAGATTTTATCGGATTCAGACAGGATCAGGGATTCAGGCTTTGATGCCTGTGTGCCCGTAGTGCCCAAGCCAGTAAGCCATCACCAGCATCAGTCCCCCGCCCAGCATCCAGAAGGCCGCCAGGGAGCCTCGCCAGCCGAAACGATTGTGCCCCCATATGAGAAGGCCCACCAGCAACCATGCGGTGATGGAAAAAGCCACAGCGATTTGGCCAGAAATGGAACTCAAGAACCACAGGCTGCTGATCAGCACCAGCGATAAAAGGAAAAAAAACAGCCACATGATGAACCAGAGGCTGTTTTCCATACGCTCCAGCGGCGGTAGACGCCACAACCAGAACTGTAGTTGACGGCCTCGAAGCATGCGATTTTGCCAGAATATGACCCAGGATTGCACAATTGCCAGTTCAAGCATGCCAAGTGCCAGTGCTGCCACCAGCATATGCAGCCACAACTCGGGACTTTCATTCTTAAGCACCCGCACTTCAATGGGCCACCAGCCGGCCCCCAGGGAAGCAAGGGCAGAAAGTGGGATAATCAGCAGAAGAATGGTCTGTACGCGCCAGAAATACATCATCAGACCTAAGCACCATATGCTTTGCCAGGCAATAAATGAAATTACGCCGGGCAGATCTATGCGGATACCGGCGGGCGAGGTGAATCGCCAGTGAAGCACCAATCCCTGGAACAGGATGCCCGCCAATAAAAAAACCATGCCAAAACGGGGACGCTTTCCGCTTCGCATGATTAACAGAGCGGCGCACAGATACGCGACTACGGAGAGAATGGAGATTAGTTTTTCCGGACTGCTCATATCGATATTTATGGGATCAAATCCAGCAATGATATTGTCAGTGAAGTCATATATAATTCAGAATAATTATCGCCGAATTAACATGATACACTGGAAAGGCATATTTAATAAGATGTTAATGGAATGACTTTTCGCGAAACCAGCGCTCTTTTTTGCATTTCCAATAAAATGCCTGAACTCGCTCTTGAAAAAACCCTGCGGTTCCCTCAGACCAACGCAGCACATCAGCAACTGCTGTTCGATGCTATTTTCCTTAAATCTGTGATTGTATTTCTATTATAAAGGTATTTATCGTGTTTGAACGATTAACTGAACGATTGAGCCGAATTTCGGGCAACCTGCGCGGGCAGGGGCGGTTGACAGAGCAAAACATTCAGGAAGCTCTGAGAGAGGTCCGGCTGGCGTTGCTCGAGGCCGATGTGGCGCTTCCAGTCGTCAAGGATTTCATTGAGCAGGTGCGGTTGAAAGCTGTGGGTCAGGATGTGGTTCATAGCATCTCCCCTGGGCAGATGTTCATCAAGCTGGTGCATGACGAACTGGTCCGCGCACTGGGGGAAACACAAAGCCCGTTAAATCTGCGCGCCCAGCCACCGATAGTGGTGATGATGGCAGGGTTGCAAGGCTCAGGAAAAACCACGAGCACTGCCAAGCTGTCCCGCTGGCTTAAAGAGAAACACAACAAAAAAGTCGCGCTAAGCAGTTGTGATATCTATCGCCCTGCCGCTATGGAGCAATTGAAAGTCCTTGCCGGGCAGGTTGACGCCCATTATATTGATCCCGAGAATCCTGGTGATCCGCTTGCCATTGCCCGCCAGGCGCTTGATTACGCCAAACGCCATCATTATGACGTACTGATCGTCGATACCGCCGGGCGGCTGCATATCGATGAAACCATGATGGCGGAAATTCAGCAGCTTCAAGCGCTGCTTGAGCCAACAGAGTTATTGTTCGTGGTGGATAGCATGATAGGTCAGGATGCTGTTCGGGCTGCAGAGCACTTCAATTCGGCTTTGCCCATAACGGGGGTAGTGCTGACCAAGGTTGATGGCGATGCCAGAGGCGGCGCCGCTCTTTCGGTACGCCAGGTGACCGGGAAACCCATTAAGTTTATCGGTGCCGGGGAAAAAGTCACTGCGTTGGAACCCCTTTATCCGGAACGCCTGGCATCCAGAATTCTCGGTATGGGCGATATCGTCGGTCTGGTCGAACAGGCGCAGGAGCAGGCTGATCAGGAAAAAGCTGCGAAGATTGAACGCAAACTACGCCAGGGACGCGGACTGGATATGGGGGATTTTCGTGACCAGCTGCAACAGATGCAGAAAATGGGCGGTATAGGAGCAATGATGGACAAATTGCCCGGCATGGCTGGGAAAGCCGATGCCAGCATGGCTCAGTCCCAGGATAAGCAGATGGAGCATATGATTGCCATCATTCACTCCATGACCCCAAAGGAGCGCAGCCACCCCGATATTATCCGGGGCTCACGCAAACGCCGCATTGCCAGCGGTTCAGGAACGGAAGTCAAGGATGTCAACCGCTTGATCAAGCAATTCGACCAGATGCAGAAAATGATGAAGAAAATGAAAGGCGGAGGCGCGCAGAAAATGATGCGTGATCTGGGCACCGGTCAAATGCCGAATTTCCCGGGTGGCAGACGCCGTTGAAAGGCAACTCGGTGGATAGACCAACGATATTTGGGGCGATATGGTTTTGAGGAAAAGAAACGTCGCGGCGCATGATGATGTGAGGGATTTCGGGGCATGTTGGTTCTTAAGCCGTAGGCTGAATCGATAGACGCGCTGAAGTGCGTTATGATAGATGGAACCTCATTAAACGCTTGATCAGGATGGACTGTTTCAGGGCGCTGTTCACCCCTTATCCTCAAGGAGAACTGATGATTATGAGAGTCCTGTGGATGGGAGTCGTAACAGCGGTTGTGGTTTTCCTCGGGGCTTGCGCGACGCCCATGGTGCGGATGGACTATGAACAGGAATATGATTTTTCCCGCCTTAAGTCCTATGCTATTGCACCTGTCAGTTCGGGGGAGCCTGCTGAGGGTCAGAACGTTCCCGTTTGGGCAACCGAAATTAGCGGGCGCCGTGTGGATCGCGAACTCGATGCTGCTTTATCGGAGCGCGGATACAGGCGAACAGAGCCATCAGAGGCGGATTTTCTTGTCTCTCACGGGTTGGCTGTTCGTACGGTTTATCAGGGCGTCACCCAGACTTTCTGGTATGGAAGTGGTTTTTACGGCTATTACCCGGATGGAAGAGCCTTTGTGACGAGCGGCGCTCAAGCTCAGGATAAGGTTGGCCTTTATATTGACATTACCGATGCCGCAAGCAAACAGCTTATTTTCAGAGGCTGGTCCTCCCGGTCATGGTGGGATACGCCGCCAAAGGCTCCAGACATAGCCGAGCGAGTGGAAGAAATTTTGAATGCCTTTCCGCCGCCATTCGTTTACAAGGCTCAATGAGAAATGAAGGCATGAAACGAAGATTCTGCTGCACTCCCCAAATCAGGGAACCTCTGAACAAGTCTGAACGAAGCTCAGGTGCGATTCCTTATATTCAGATTGTCAACAATGAAGCTGGGCCAGCAGGGACGC
>DEIQ01000036.1:12494-13067 GCA_002352565.1 Proteobacteria bacterium UBA2770
ATGACTTGATCGGAGGTTCCTTAGACCATGAGCGCCACGAGTTTATTTCATGGCGCCAGGTCTTGTAATATGTTTAAGCGCATTCGGTCAAAAGAAACTATTGCATGGTCGGATCAAAAGTTCATCGGCATCTTTTTTCTGCACGGGATCAAGCGTTTCATAAAGGGCTGCCGTAGATTGTTGCAGTTTTTGCATTTGGGTCTGCATTTGTTGCATTTTGGCGATTTTTTGCTCCAGTTTATGGCTTAGTTGTTGGAGTTTTTCAGGAGCAGTCTTATTCTGCGCCTTCTCTTGTTTCTTGTGTTTCTTGCCACCACAGCCTTTCATGCCCGAAGCTTTGTCTTGCGCCTTCCCGCCTGAGCCTGCATGACCTTGATGCTCTGAAGCCTCGCCTTGACCTTTCTTGCCCCAGGCTTTGCCGTGATCTTCGCTCTGCCCTTTGCTATTCGCAGCCACCCCATGACCTTGATGCTCTGAAGCCTCGCCTTGACCTTTCTTGCCCCAGGCTTTTCCGTGACCTTCGCCCTGCCCTCTGCTATCCGCAGCTAGCCCATGACCTTGATGCTCTGAAGC
>DEIQ01000114.1:0-484 GCA_002352565.1 Proteobacteria bacterium UBA2770
TGCCCGTATTGGCATAGGCGTCAATATCGGCGCAGGTACCATTACCTGCAATTTTGATGGTCAACGCAAACATTCTACCATAGTGGAGGATGGCGCGTTTGTTGGGTCTGGCACCGAACTGGTTGCCCCCGTTAAAATCGGCAAAAAAGCAACCATTGCGGCTGGATCAACCATCACCCATGATGCCTGCCCCGGAGATCTGACAGTTGCGCGCTCCAGGCAACAAAATATGGGACAGTGGATTGCAGGAACAGGTTTTGCGCATCAACAGGAACCTTCCGGCAACGATGCAGATAAATAAGCCTTTCAGAGACATGATACGTTTCCAATCATCATTCAGGGAACATCTGATTAATTCTGGACGAAGATAGGGGTGGTCCATTATGTTCAGATTCGAGACGACAATCGCGCGTAATAGCAGGGCTATTGTGGAGATTCACAACAAAGAAGCTGGACCTATGGCCGCAAGCGGGTTCGACTTCGC
>DEIQ01000114.1:499-4013 GCA_002352565.1 Proteobacteria bacterium UBA2770
GCAGGCACCGAGTTCATGACTTGCGCAGAGGTTCCTGAGACGCCTGATTCATTGCAGGCATCATCTGCGGAATCTAAACGCCTATAGCTGAACACGCAAACCAAAGATTGAATCAACGAACAAGCGCGTGACCGCTTGCACTCAATGCTTTTTGATTGACAGCGTTCTCAGCCATCCAGCTCAAGCATCCTGTCACAGACTCTCGACCTTTGCCGCTCTCGCGTGCATCGCGGATACCCCAAAGGAATCATGATAGAAGGGATAGAAAGCGCATGATATAATCAGAGGATTGCAATCAGTCCAATTTTTTTCATGGAGTGGACGATGGATGCCCACGACACATGGCATCGGATGGCGCAATGGTTAGAAAAGCTCTTCTACATTTTGCTTTCAACCAAAAGCGGTACTTGTTGTTTCAGCGCTTTGGGAAGCATCCTCGATTTCTATCAATGCTGCCGCCCATCCGCATTTGCTTTATGCTTATTGTGGTTTTCCGGATCACACGTATCAACTTCAATATCCCGGCGCTGGAAAAATGCATCTTCAAGAATTACATGTCCAGTGCAGTCGTATCCGATTTTCAATATAACTTATCACTATCTCACAATAATAGAAGTGAAGCAAGCCTAATCATATTTTATTTTTTTGTTTCTCTCCATTCCAGCAACTGCAAAAAATCAGGGGCCCAATATTCATGTGTGGCATCATAGGCGCAACAGCACAACGAGACGTCGCTCCCATTCTGATCGAAGGTTTAACCCGAATGGAATATCGAGGCTATGACAGTTCCGGATTGGCTGTCGTCGATAAGGAAGGTCACCTCCATCACATACGCGAGGCTGGCAAGGTGGCCTCGCTGAAGGCAAAACTAATCCACACTTGGCCTCATGGTCATACAGGCATAGCGCATACCCGTTGGGCCACGCATGGCGTTGCATCAAACGCCAATGCCCATCCACATGTATCCCGGAAAAGAATCGCACTGGTGCATAATGGCATTATAGAGAATTATATCTCTTTGCGCGAAAAGCTACAGTTGGCTGGCTACCAGTTTGAATCGGAAACTGACAGCGAAGTTCTTGCCCATGCCATCCATCAACGGGTTTGCATGGGGCAGGAATTAAGCATTGCCGTGCGGGGAATTCTTAAAGAGGTTATCGGTTCTTACGCTATCGCCGTTATGGATACCCATGATCCAGATCACCTGGTAGCTGTCTGCGATGGAGCTCCGCTGCTGGTAGGTCTCGGAATTGAGGAATTTTTTGTAGCTTCAGATGCCGCCGCGCTCGCTCCTGTCACCCACCGCATGATTCATCTCCATGATGGAGATCTTGCCATTCTGAGTGCCCACTCCTTATCCATCTATGACCGGTATGATCGCTTATGCGAGCGCGATATATACGAGCTTGATCATACCTCGCAGGCTTACGAAAAAGGCAATCACCGGCATTTTATGCACAAGGAAATATTCGAACAGCCCGATGCTTTACGCCGCACTCTTCAGAATATCCTGCCCCATGATGATGACTACGGTATCACCTTGGATCCTGCAGTCCACGCGTTGTTAGCTCGTGCCCGCTGCGTGCATCTGGTTGCGTGCGGATCCAGCTTTCATGCGGTTTCCGTGGCGCGCTATTGGATTGAAAGCATTGCCCGAATACCCGCCGTGGCAGAAACCGCCAGCGAATACCGTTATCGTCAACCAGTGGTTCCCGAGGATACTTTATTTATCTGTGTATCTCAGTCTGGAGAAACAGCCGATACCATTGCAGCGCAAAATATGGCTCATCAATACCCGTACATAGGCAATCTTGCCATCTGCAATGTCAAAGAAAGCGCGATAGTCCGCGCTGCCAGCGCCTTTATACTCACCCACGCCGGACCTGAAATTGGCGTGGCATCGACCAAAGCATTCACAGCCCAGTTAACCATTCTTCTTGCCCTTACTTTAGTCATGGCTCAACATTCAACCGTAGATAAAAATACTTTAATGCCATGGCTTTCTTCATTGCGCATGCTTCCGACTAAAATTGAAGAAATACTCAGCCTGGAACCAGAAATTATCAAGCTGGCTGAAACTCTGGCGGATAAATCCCACGCCTTATACCTCGGGCGCGGAGTTGAATATCCAGTAGCTATAGAAGGAGCTCTGAAACTGAAAGAAGTCTCATACATCCATGCTGAAGCCTACGCCGCCGGCGAACTGAAACATGGCCCTCTGGCCCTGGTTGGTGAAGACATGCCGGTCATCGTACTTGCCATGAACAACAGTTTGGTTTGGAAAACACTATCCAATCTCAACGAGATCGGTTGCAGGGGTGGAGATTTGATCGTAATCGCTGACGCCAAAGTCCCTTTACCGGAAAACCTGGGTATTCGTGCTCTGATCTTGCCCCCCGTTCCTGCCCCCATTTCTGCTATGCTTAGTGTAGTTCCGCTTCAATTGTTGGCTTATCATGTAGCGGTGATGAAAGGAACTGATGTCGATCAACCACGTAATCTGGCTAAAGCGGTAACCGTTGAGTAATAATCTTTGCACAGCGATGATGTACCGTGATAGCTGGTACGAGAAACTCATTACTGATCATCTATTTCTATTCCTCCTGACTGGCTCGGTTCATGGGAAAATACAATCATGCGAAATTTCATTCTCGGTATAATATTTACGTTGATTATCGTCCTGGCGGCTTCCATTTTTTTTATTGGTAGCGGGAAATACAGTGTCTCTGCCGTGGGGGAAGACAATTTCCTGGTGCATAAGATTGTGATGACAACAAGCCAGCGCTCCATCGCCCACCATGCCCGAAATATTCAGGTACCAGCAGGGTATAGGGAAAACCTCAATAAGATGGAAGCTTTCAGAGGATACCGGGCAATGTGCTCGAGTTGTCATACCACCTTTGGCGCACGGCCTTCTTCTGTTGCTCAAGGACTCAATCCCCCGGCCCCAGATCTGAGAGAATCCCCGCAATATCTCAATTCGGCAGAATTATTCTGGATCGTCAAACATGGCATAAGAATGACCGGCATGCCCGCATGGGGCATAACCCATAGCGATGCCGAGTTATGGAAAGTGGTAGCTTTCATCGAGATGCTCCCAGAGATGAGTGCCGATGAATATATCCGGCTGGAAGAAACAGCTCCTGCAGGTCATAGCCATACTAAAACGGCGCATGAGGCGCATGAAAACCATGATCATGATAATGCCGCCCATGAGGCACATGAAAAACCATGACCATGATAATGCTGCCCATGAGGCGTATGAAAACCATGATCATGATGAGAAACCTCATCAATATAATCATCCAGTAGATGAGGAAGCACTCAAAACATTAAATTTAGAAAGAGGCTATCGAATCGACAGGTCGGCAGCAACCACCACAATCTAAGCAACCTCTGATCAATTCTGGACCAAGGTGATTAAGGTGATTGTAGTTCAGATTCAAGGCGCTTATCGACCGTAACAGAAGGCTATTACGCGCAATTGTCGGTCTCGAATCTGAACATAATGAAT
>DEIQ01000085.1:0-33590 GCA_002352565.1 Proteobacteria bacterium UBA2770
ATATTGGTGTAGTTTGGGATATCTTGCATAAATGTATGTGCCTGAGGCCCAAAGGAGGTTTGCAATGCCTCCAACGAATCGAAATATAGATGCCCCATGGCGACATAGGTAGCAGGTGTTCCAGGCTCTACCCCGCCCAGTCCCGCCTCAACCGCCACGCCCTTGCATGTGTCCCCCAGCTTTTGCTGGACCATAGGTATGTGCTTCTTGCAATAATACTGCATATCGAATTCGCTGTCTTCGGTATTCGGATAGAATATGCTGAGTTTAATCATGCTTGCCCCCATAGTAGTAAATAGTGTGCGGTTCGTTACAAAACGCACCAATGGTTGATAGTGTGCGGCACGATAGTTCAGGTCCCTTGCTGATAGGCGTTTTTTCTTTCATTTCATGAATGGATCAGAGATTCCATGAATTTTACTATCATCCCTTATACCTGATACCAATTTATTACCGCATATGATATACCAAATCCGCTACTCCAGACCAACACAGGAGGCCACTCAGTTTTGCTGGGGAGGAATTTTTGAAGCCCGGCATTTACCTGCACCCCCAGATGCACCCATTCTGATTAGGGTGAACCTAAGTAGAAAAACGATATCTAATTGGATTACAATGCTTATTTATGTAAATTCGGTTGCCATATTTTTAACAATTTTATATGGAGAACAAGATGGCACAGGCGACGCGAGAAAAAATTAACGAGATGATCGGCTCCCATGGCATGTGGAAATGGCGACTTAAAAAGGCTGTCGATACAGGCGAGAGTGAATGGAAACCCGAAGAAATACGGGCCGATGATCGGTGTGAATTCGGAAAATGGCTCAATCATTCTCCGCCGACGGATCGCGGCAATCACCACTGGGAAAAGGTACGAACCCTGCACAGAGAATTCCACCTGGAAGCTGCCCGGATTTTGGAACTGGTCCTTGCGGGAGAAAAAAAACGCGCCGAGGATAGTCTGAAACCTCTAGGTCGCTACACCACCACCAGCTCTCAACTAACCCTGGCGATGACCCAATGGGCAAGCGCCATAGATCCTGTTTATGCCAAAACCCCTCAACTTGTAAGAACAGAGATCGTCAAATATATTGCGCATATCGGCGTACATGGTGTAAGGAAACGACGGCTGCTTGAAGCCGTGCAAGCAATGCAGCAAGGTGGACGATTTCCGGGTACGCAACAGCTCGTAACGGCTGAACCCTGCGAGTTTGGGCATTGGATGGACGTTACGGCACATAAATTCCAGAACCACCCCTGTTGGCGAGCAGTGGAAAACGCCCACGATCATTTTCATGACGAGGAGCGCCGCATCGTGCAACTGGCCCGTTCGGGCGCCATGAATGAAGCCTTGGCGGAACTTGATCGTGGTGGGAGCCTTGAGCGTGCAAGCCAGGCCTTGACACGAACCATGATGGCCTTGCTGGCCGAAATTGACGCCAACCCGACAACCCCATATGAGCCTTCTGCAATCAGCGCCGCGCCCAAACCCGCGCGTTGGGGAAATTAGATTTCTGATCATGTCACCCGAAGATCATTGATTCTATGACCATGGTATGGACCACCTGGATCATATTGGGTGGCATGGCTTCAGCGATAGGTGTGGCTCTGAGCTTGGCTGGGCTTTTATTACGTCCAGAGGAAGATGCTCTGACCATACGGATAGAATCATTACTGCCACAGACCCAGTGCGCACAATGCGGCTACCCCGGTTGCCGCCCCTATGCGCAGGCCATTGCCCAAGGAGATGCCCCTGTCAACCGTTGTCCACCTGGTGGGCAGGCACTCATCGAACAACTGGCTGGCATGCTCGGGTTGGAGGTTCAAACCCTGGATCCGCACTATGGCGAAGAGCCGAGCGTCCCCCAACGGGCGCAGATTAATGAATCCCGATGCATCGGTTGTGCTTTGTGTCTGAAAGCCTGTCCCGTTGATGCTATCATCGGCGCGCCAAGATTCATGCATACGGTGATCGCCGATCAATGCACCGGATGCGCACTGTGCATTGCGCCCTGTCCGGTAGACTGCATATCCCTGCATGCCGACGAAACGCCACGCTGGCAATGGCCCTTGCCTCAATTGGCCAAGCTGCGCTCCGTTCCCTGATCCGAGATGACGTCGCGCCCCAGGCTCTTTCCATTCCGCGGCGGTTTGCCATTGCTTCGCTATAAAAAGGCGCTCATATATCCTCCTCTGGATATGCCTTTATCGGAACACTATGTGGTTCCTTTGCAGGAGTATGGCAAACCCGAAGCCCGTGTGATCGTACGCGTCAACCAGCGCGTCCGTCGTGGTGAATCGCTCACTGCTTCAGAACACGAAACCACGATTCCCGCACATGCACCTACCTCCGGGTTCATTGAAGCGATCGGACTTCATCCCGCGCCCCATCCTTCCGGGGAACCGGGGCAAGCTGTGGTGATTAAAAGTGATGGCCGGGATGAAGCTGCACTTCCTCTGAGCCGCCCCTGGACGCACTGGCGTTCGGCAACAACAGTTCAACTGCTTGCTCTTATCCATCAGGCCGGGATCACCGGTTTGGGTGGAGCAGCTTTCCCGACGGCAAACAAATTATTAAGCGCCTGTGGTAACATCGATAGCCTGATCGTCAATGGCATGGAAAGCGATCCTTCGCTGCAATGCGATCAGCTGCTCATGCAGATTCAGGCGCGCAAGTTAATTTCAGGCGTAGCCATCGCCATACATATTCTGAAACCCCGTAATTGCATCATCGCCATTAATCAAAATAATCACGCTTCCCTAAGCGCGATGCGGACAGCATTAAAAACCATGAAAGCTCTGGACAACGGAGTAGAAATCGTAGCTTTGTCACCCCGCTATCCCGGAGGTAGTGAGCGTCAGTTGATCCATACTTTGACAGGTATAGAAGTTCCCGCGATGATGACCCCGATTTCCGTGGGATTACTGTGTCACAATGTGGCAACTCTGGCGGCTATCAGCACTGCGGTCATTGAGGGCGAACCGTTCTATCGTCGCTGGCTCACGGTGGCTGGAGAAGGGTTGGTGCAACCTCGAAATCTGTGGGCCCGCATCGGGACTCCGATCCGTGATACGATCCGGTTTTGTGGCGGATTCAGTTCCCGGTCGCATCGCTTGATTATGGGAGGGTCGATGATGGGCTTTGAACTGCCCAACATTGATGCGCCTATCAATAAAAGCTGCAACAGCGTGCTGGCATTACCGGAAGCGCACACCAGACCGCCCCGGCCCTGCATCAAGTGCGGCGCCTGTACTGCGGCATGCCCGGTAGGGCTGTTGCCTCAGCAACTGTATAGTTTCAGCCGGACTCGGAATCTGGATAAAGCGCACACCTCTCATATCCAGGATTGTATCGAATGCGGATGTTGCGAAGTGGTTTGCCCGAGCACCATCCCGCTGGTGCAATATTTTCAATCCGCCAAAGGCGCACTACAGGTGCGGCAACAATCTCAAACCAATGCACAACTGGCGAAACAACGCCATGAAGCACGTCAAACCCGAATGCAGAGGGAACAAACCGAGCAGGCTTCCGCACGGGCAGCGCGCAGACAAACGCTGCGAGCGGCAGGTAAACCTCAACAACAGCCATCACCAGACAAACTGATTGAAGCCGGCCGCCCCGGTGAAAAAAGGCGCCACCCATCCAAGGAACCCTGATCAAGTCATGAACTCGATTCTTGAGTCCCTTATACCCGGTTTCTTCATGGTAAATCTTGGCAATAGCCAGGCTATTTCGGTCGATATGCGCCTCGAATCTGCACATAAGGAACCACACCTGAGCTTCGCCCCGAATGAACCAGAGGTTCCCTGATGTTGACTGAACAAGATCGGAAAGCTATGTTTGCCATTTTTGCAGACCATTGCCCGCAACCTCGATCAGAGTTGCTGGTCACCACACCTTTCGAATTGCTGGTTGCAGTCATGTTATCCGCGCAATCCACAGACAAAGCCGTTAATGATGCGACTGGTCCGTTGTTCAAAGTAGCCGATTCCCCTGAAAAAATGCTCACCCTCGGAGAGGATGGTATTAAACCATATATACGCAAACTCGGTCTGTTCAACAGTAAAGCCAGGCACCTGGCCACTTCCAGCGCTATACTGGTTCACGAACATGCGGGGAAAGTGCCCGAGACGCGCGAAGCGCTTGAACATTTGCCGGGCGTTGGCCGTAAAACCGCCAACGTCATTTTGAATACCGCTTTCGATTGGCCCGTCATTGCCGTGGATACCCATGTTTTCCGTGTTTCCAACCGTACCGGTCTGGCACCGGGGAAAACTCCGCGACAAGTGGAAGAAAAGTTGTACCAAATGGTGCCGGAGCAATTTCTAAAGCACGCGCATCACTGGCTGATACTGCATGGGCGCTATATTTGCCGCGCCCGCAAACCTTTATGTGAAACTTGCCTGATCCGCCATCTTTGTTGTCACATGCGTTCTCAGGCCTGATTCATCGCTATCACTTGAATAAAACAAGAGTGGATCAGTTATATTTATCCATCGATTCCTGATAAGCATCCGGATCAATGGGTTGTGGTATAGCGATGCCGTAACCCTGAGCAAAATCTACCCCGATACCATGCAACACACTCAAAATAGCATCATTTTCCACAAATTCGGCAACGGTATAAAGCGATAAAGCATGCCCCAGTTGGTTGATAGCAGCCACCATAGAATAAGCCACCTCGTCTTTGGTCACATCGCGAATGAAACTGCCATCAATTTTCAGATAACTCACCGGCAAGCGGCGCAGGTAGCTGAAAGAACTCAGCCCGGTTCCAAAATCATCAAGGGAAAAACGGCATCCCCGTTCACATAGCGCCTGCATGAACTCAATAGCATGGTCTATATTGGCAATAGCGGCGGTTTCCGTAATCTCAAAAATAATCCGCTTGGGGTCAATCCTGGATAGCTCCAGGCTTTCAAGCACAAATTTCAGGAATCCGTGATCTCCGATGGATTGCCCGGACAAATTAATCGAACAGGCATGTAAAGAATCCAGTACAGCATTACCCTCACGCATGGCCTTGAGAACCGTTTCGATTACCCAGCGATCGATGCGTGGCATCAGATGATAGCGTTCCGCTGACGGCAGAAACTGCCCTGGAGAAATACCCTGACCATGCTCATCTACCAGCCGCAACAGGATTTCTGCGTGACTGGCACCCGGCTCATCACCGCTTATCGGTTCAATGGCCTGGACAAACAAATGAAAGCGGTGATCAGACAGAGCGCGAGGTATTCTTGAAATCCACTTGTCGGATTGACCCCCGCTTTTCGGGCTCAGATTCAGGTCAATGCCCTGGTATACTTGATTGCCACCTGCGCCTTTAGCAAGGTAACAGGCTGATTCGGCCGAGATCAGCAAACTTGATGGATCATGCACATCGGCAGGAACCTTAGCCAAACCTATACTCAAGGTCATTTCAAAGGAATCTTCTTCCCATTCAAAAGGTTGCATTCGGATCAAAGTCAAAAGTTCATTTGCCAGGTCCTGCCCCCGTTCCATACTGCAATTTTCGATAAAAACGGCAAACTCATCATCTCCGAGCCTACCGATGATAGCATTTACCGGCTTCCATTGATTAAGTGTCATCGCTACGGCACATAAGGCCTGATCCCCTGCCATGGGCCCGGCGCTTTCATTGATCAAACCAAAACGGTCAATATCAAGGTATAACAAAATACGAGGCTGTTTCTGAAAAAGATCACGCTCCATAGCCGAACCCAGAATGCTGGTAAAAGCGCTTCGATTTAAGATGCCGGTCAACTGATCATGTTGCGCCTGATAAAGCAGATGTTTGGTCAGCCCCTTGACTCTGGTCAAATCGTGGAGTATCAGGATCACACCCGAACAGCCCTTATCTGCACCAAGAATCGGCGCCGCCGTCATCTCCACCATAATATGATTCTGTTCACGCAAACTGGCGCATGGTAACAGGGTTCCCGCCTGCTTGAAGGCTTTCCAGTGCTTCGTGCATAGCTGCACCAGATTTTCCAGCTCCTCGCCTGTGGTTTCGTCGACAAGTTTGAATATTTGATTGAGCGGGACACCCAGCGCCTTGGTCTCTGCCCATCCGATAAGTTGCTCGGCTACAGAATTCATATAAATGACCCGTCCGCTTCGATCCGTCGATATGACGCCATCGCCGATCGACTCCAGCATGATCTGCGCCCGCTCCTTCTCCAACTTGAGCGCCTTGCGTGTTCCAATTCCCAGCTCTATTTCCCGCATGAATTCCTGATTAAGCCGATCCGTACGCCCCTGAACCAGTTTCATATCATGATTAATACGATTAATGTGCCCGGCGGTGGCACAGGATTTGTTGATCATTTTCACGTATTGCGCGGAAATGATCAGCATACCGATGATAAAACCGATCGGGGACATCATGACAAAAAAGTACCATTGTTCCTGAGGATTAAAATCCCACTGGATAAAACCCCATAGCGCAACGTTACCGCCACTTGCCAGGCAATTACCGATAAAAGCGGGATGGTAGAAGGAAAGGTGTACCAGTTTTATCGCCAATCCAGCGCTGAGAACCAGCAAAAAAAAGATCAGAAGCCACAAAGGGTCGCTCGAATCCAGCAACCAGATCAAACTGGAACTAATCAGCCCCATAGCAGCAGAGCAAAAAACAAAGCGCCTCAGATACGGACTCAGGTTTGCCATTTCAGCACTTTCATCCCGTTTCTTGTTTTGGATGAGGCATTTAGAAATACGCCGACCTGTTTTGAAACAGACCCCGATCGCTATAATTCCGACAAGTATCCAGACGCTCCAAATCAATAGCAAATGCAAAGATGGGCGAGTTATGAAAAGACTCAGGGGAAGAATAAACCAGGAAATGGAATCAAATGCCAGATAAGGGGGGCCTTCCGCGGCAAGTAGTCCCATCCGGGTCCTATCGGTAAAATTCTGATATTCGCCAGCTTTATCTTCAACAAAAAGTTGTTGGCTCTGAGATGGGAAAATATAATAACGCCAGCTTCTGATCATTGGGAATTACTTGGTGTGTTGCTCATGGCTTTGATATGGACGCCAGATTGTCAGCGACAAAAAGAGGATGGTTCGCCCATGAAATTCCGACATGCGCGATGATTTTGAAACAAATGCCGAAATATATAAATATATAAAGAGATCACAGCTTTGTGTTTCAATAATTTATGCATGATTCCCCCAACATAACAAAATGTTATACTTTATGCCGTGTATTAAATTCATCCCATACCCCATAGTATCAGCATTGATATGGAATTTTGCAAGGCATCTGCCTATCGTGCTTCCCCTAATCAAGGGAAGGCAACAGCCGGGAATTCCAAAGATTGAAACGCACCACGTTACGATATTCAGCGAACCAGGTGGGGGTTCATGCGACCCATGTTCTTTTAGCTGCTATGATATCATCACGCCGGGTTTGTAATCTGACTTGAACCCATCTATGCTGATAAGATTATCAATGCATTGTCCAACTCTATGCACTGAAGCATTTCATTGAGCCGTTCCCGCACACTACGGGTATTTAAAGGTAAGGACTTATGAGTGAGGAAACCCTTTTCAGCAAAATTATTGATCGTCAAGTGCCGGCACATATCGTTTACGAAGATGAGAAATGTCTGGCTTTTCGCGATATTAACCCCCAGGCGCCGATGCATATATTGTTAATCCCGAAACAAATCATACCGATGCTTTCCACGAGCGCTCCGGAAGACCAGGATCTATTGGGGCACTTGCTTCTGGTGGCCCCGAAAATAGCGCGGGATCAGGACCAGGAATCCTTCCGTCTGGTCATTAATAACGGCGCTGATGCCCACCAGACAGTCTATCATCTGCATTTGCACATCATCGGTGGTCGGCGTATGGGGTGGCCACCGGGTTAGGGAACCTCTGAGCCGGTCATTAACTTGGTTCTTGCGGCCCTTAGTACTGTGGGCAGGTGAGAGGAAGCCCCGGAATTCGCATGGACGCTAATGGATTGTCGCCAAGGTTAAACATTAAACGCTACTGGCGTCGAACCAGGAGAGATGGCTGCGCATCCGCACAACCTCCCCGACAATCAATAACGCAGGACTTTGAACCCGGTTATCCGCAAGCATGGTCGGTAATTCATCCAGACGCCCGGTGAACACCCTTTGATTTTCAGATGTTCCATGTTCCACGATCGCCACCGGATGTTGTGCGGGTAATCCATGTTTCAACAAACGCTGGCTTATCAATGCACCTTGCCCGAGACCCATATAGATAGCAATGGTTTGCCTGGGTTGACACAACACCGACCAGTTGATTTCAGAACCTTTCTCGTGAGGATGGGCTGTCACAAAAATACAGCTATGCGCTAATTCCCGATGGGTTAGAGGAATACCCGCATAAGCCGCACACCCACTGGCCGCCGTGATACCCGGGACAATCTGGAAGTCAATGCCATGCTCCATTAACGTTGCGATTTCTTCCCCGCCGCGCCCAAAAATGAAAGGATCTCCTCCTTTGAGTCGAACGACACGGTTTCCTGCGCGAGCCAATGCGATCAATTCACGGTTGATCGCATCCTGAGGCCAGCTGTGATGACCACTTTTTTTTCCAACCCGGATGCGGACAGCTTCAGGGCGTGCCTTTGCCAGAATTGCGTCTGAAACCAGATTATCATAGAGGATGACATCCGCCTGCTGCAGTAAATGCCATGCCTTGAGCGTCAGCAAATCCGGATCTCCTGGGCCGGCACCGACCAAAGCCACATGGCCTGTGTAATCCGCCTGTTCAACTGTTTCGATCATTTCGCGGGCGGCAAAGCGCATTTTTCCACTCTGCCCGCCCGTCGCCATAGGCTCTATCCGAGATAAAAAACGCTGCCAGAATTCGCGCCGCTGCCGGATATCCGGCCAGCGCTTTGCGACTTGCGGACGGATCTGCGCCATCAGATCGGTCAGAACCGCATAATCCTGCGGAATCATGGCTTCAAGTCGATAGCGCAACCAGCTCAACAAAGCAGGTGCGTGTCCTCCACTTGACAGCGCGACCACCAGAGAACCGCGATCAATAACTGCGGGAACGATCAGGCTTGAAGATTCACCATCATCGGCGACATTGATCCAACAGCCCTGCTCTCGGGCTATTCTAGTTAATTCAGCATTGAGCGCCGGATCATCTGTAGCAGCGAATATGATGCGAAAGGGACGATCCATCAGAGAATCATGGAATGGTTGCGCCAGATATTCCAAGACTTCCTCAGACACGAGCTTGCGGATTTCCTCGCAAGCCTCCGGCGCTACTACCGTCAAACGCGCGCCAGCGTTAAGCAATTTACGGACCTTGGCTGCGGCAATAACGCCTGCGCCAACCACGAGGCAAGCCTCCCCCTCAAGATCCAGAAAAGCCGGATACCATTTCAATTCAAAATCTTAGTAATAATTTAAGGAATCAATAAACATTTTGTAATATTATTAAATCCATTTTTGAAACGCAAGCAAAACCGTTGGCAAAGAACAAGATTATGACAATGACCATCAGTTTAAGTAATCTTTAGAATGCCTGTCGTTTTCTATCAATCAACAGTAATGCCTGCTTGCATGCCAGGCCGAGTATTTACAGACGCCTCTGCTTCGATCTTATTGCAACCCTGGTTTAACTCACTCCTTAGAAATTCCACGAAAGGTCTGCTTACTGCAACGGCTAACCACTATTACCATGATCCTCCATAAACTCGTATCTTGCGTTTCCTTAGGCTTAACGCAAGAACTGCAATTCATGGCAGAATAGTCCCATGCCATCCATGCACCTTCACACGGATACCCGGAAGATGAAATCATCATGAACTGGCTGTGGCTATCGTACGCTCCGGCGCTGATATGCTCCTGCCATGCGCTGCTGAACAAAAAGGATTCCAGATCCGCGCTTTTGTGGATCGGTTTTCTATGGCTGGCGCCAATAGCAGGTGGAATGGCATATTTATTGTTTGGCGTTAATCGTATCGAGCGCGACGCCCGATCGCATCCGATCGAGCATTGGATGACTTTTCAGGAAAGCATGCATGTAGAACGGCAACAATTGCGGGATATTCTCGGAGATCACAACCATATCATACCCATCGCCGCAGTTCTCGATCGTATAGGCAGAGAGGATCTGCTGGCCGGGAACCATATTGAAACGCTGGCGAGTGGTGAACCAGCCTTTTCCGCCATGCTGCAAGACATTGGCAAGGCACAGAAAAGCATCACCCTCGCGAGCTATATTTTCAAAAATGATGCGGTGGGAAAAGCGTTCGCGCAGGCACTGGCAAATGCGCAAGACAGAGGTGTGCAGATAAGAGTCCTGATCGATAATGCCGGGGAGCATTACTCATTTCCACCTATCAGTCGGGTTTTAAAACGCTATCAAATCAACGTCAGTCGCTTCAATCCACCCAGACTTTCCATCCAGCGCCTGATTACCATGAATCTGCGCAATCATCGCAAGCTTATGATCATT
Source organism: Proteobacteria bacterium UBA2770 (assembly GCA_002352565.1). GTDB lineage: Bacteria > Pseudomonadota > Gammaproteobacteria > UBA2770 > UBA2770 > UBA2770. Next base: position 10,463 of record DEIQ01000085.1, read on the forward strand.
GATGGCAGCCGGGCCTATACGGGTGGCATGAATATTCAGGCGGCCCATTTGCAGACCAAGGCCATCGATGAACAGGTTCGAGACACCCATTTCGCTCTCGAAGGGCCCATTGTACGCCAGCTACAAACCGTCTTTGCTCACGATTGGACTTTCGCGACCGGCGAACGGCTGCAAGGGGCGCCATGGTTCCTGGAGAATTATGAGGCGAAAGGAGAAATTCTGGCCAGAGCAGTACCCAATGGGCCGGATCAGCAGGATATGAGCAAACTGCACTGGACGCTGCTTGCAGCAATCAACAGCGCATGGCGATCGCTTTATATCGTTACTCCCTATTTCCTCCCTGCCACCAGTTATATAGACGCCCTGAACCTGGCGGCCTTGCGCGGTGTAGCGGTCAATATCGTACTGCCGATGCGCAACAATCTGCCTTTTATGAAATGGGCCGCTCAAGCCCAGATAGAACCATTGCTTTATGGCGGGTGCCGCATCTGGCAAACTGATGGGCCTTTTGACCACAGCAAACTGATGATCGTCGATGACACCTGGTCTCTGATTGGTTCCGCCAACTGGGATGCGCGCAGTATTCGGCTCAACTTCGAACTTAACGTAGAATGCTATCAGACCGCTTTTGCCCACGAAATCGTTCAGCGTATCGAAGAACGCATTGCCGCAGCAACGCCTGTGTCGCTGCCCGGACTGCAACAAAGAAGTTTGCCTGTTAAACTGCGCGACAGACTGGCCTGGCTGATGCTTCCCTTGCTTTAGGATCCTCTGATTAAGTGCTGGACATAAGGGCCGCAAGCGGATTCGACTTCGCTCACCGCAGGCACCGAGTCCATGACTTACTCGGAAATGGCTATTCCCGGAACGGAAGCTTGAGGTTCATGTCGGCGGCATGAGCTTTTATTTGAATGTGTAGGGAGCCTCTGAACAAGTCCAGACTTTTCAGAGGCTCCTTATAGGGTTTTATGAGGACTCTTTAACCCCGGCAATCAATTTAGCGACCACGCTCTGGGCATCGCCATAAACCATGCGGGTGTTATCGAGGAAAAACAATGCGTTCTGAACGCCCGAAAAACCGGTTCCTTTGCCGCGTTTGATCACCATGACCTGCTTGGCCTGATCCGCAGCAAGGATAGGCATGCCATAAATCGGGCTGTTGCGATCGGTTCGCGCCACCGGATTAACGACATCATTGGCGCCGATCACCAACGCTACATCTGCGGTTGAAAATTCAGGATTGATCTCATCAAGGTCAAAAATAAGATCGTAGGGTACACCTGCTTCTGCGAGCAATACATTCATATGGCCCGGCATCCTGCCAGCAACCGGATGAATCGCAAACCGGACTTTAACGCCACGATCAATCAGCAGTTTAGCTAATTCCCATATTTTATGCTGCGCTTGCGCCACAGCCATGCCATAGCCCGGAACGAAAATCACTTTATCGGCATAAGCCAGCGTAACGCCGGCATCATTGGGTTCCATTGATTTCATGGAGCCTTCGATAGCTGTTTCCGCGGAACCATCGCCATCGCCATCGCTGACACCCAGTCCACTGAACAAGACATTGCCCAGGGAGCGATTCATGGCGCGAGCCATTAATTGCGTCAGCAATGAACCTGCCGCGCCAACCACAGTACCTGCAATAATCATGGCGGGATTATTCAACATAAAGCCTTCCAGGGCCACAGCGAGACCGGTCAAGGCATTAAACAGGGATATGATTACCGGCATATCCGCGCCGCCGATAGGCAGGGCTACCAAAATACCTGCGGTTAGCGCCAGAAGGAAAAAGGCGATGACTATAATCGTCGGTGGCGTATTTCCGATAATAGCAGTCAGCAACCCAATAAGCAGAGCAATGCCGAGAGCTATCATATTGACCTTGCGCATTTGCGCCAGTTGCACGCGGGTAAAGCTGCGGTTCAACCGACCATCGAGTTTGGCGTAAGCCACCAGGGAACCACTGAATGAAACCGAACCAATGATGGCGCCAAGCACGCCAAGAAGCAACGCCATACGTCCGATATCGGCATCGCCCAGAAAAGCAACTGCGGCAATCGCGCCAGCCGCGCCACCGCCCATTCCATTGTACAAAGCGATCATCTGCGGCATATCGGTCATGGCGACCCTTTTGCCGCCGAACCATGCAATACCACCCCCGATGATGATGGCTCCGATCATGAGCAGGTAGCGATCTGTATCCGCATGGGCCATGATTTGTGGATGGATCAGTGTGACCACCACCGCCACCAGCATGCCCGATCCCGCCCATTTAATACCCTGAGCCGCGGTTTTAGGTGAACTCATCCCCTTCAGACCGAGTATGAACAGCACGGCTGTAACAAAATAAGCAAGGTTGATCAACCAACCGCCGATTCCCCCCAATTCTGATTCCATATTTAGGCGTCCTTTTTACTCGTCTTAAACATCTCCAGCATACGCTCGGTTACGACGTAACCACCCACGGCATTGCCAGCACCCAGAATTACGCCGACAAAGCCCACCAATACGCCCAGCTTCGTTTCAGCATGACCCAAAGCCACCATGGAACCGACAAGGACGATTCCATGCACAAAATTCGAGCCGGACATCAGCGGTGTATGCAATATCGCTGGCACGCGCGCAATAACTTCATAGCCGGTGAACCCGGCCAGCATAATGATGTATAAAGCAATAAATCCAGTAATCATGATGCATTCCCCTCTATCTGAGCGCGAATCGCTTCCGGAATAATTTTTCCCTCGTGGGTCACAATACTGCCCGCTATGATTTCATCCTCCCAATCCAGTGAAATGCCACTCTCATGGATCAGCAACTCCGAAAAATTGAACAGATTACGCGCATACATATCGCTGGCATGTTCAGCAAGACAGCTGGGCAAATTTTTCGGCCCGTAGATGATGACACCACCTTGCTTAATTCTTTTTCCAACCTGAGTATAAGCACAATTTCCTCCGGTCTCGGCGGCCAGATCGACAATAACAGCACCGGAATGCATATTGTCCACCATATCGCTGGTGATAATCACCGGCGCCTGGCGCCCTGGTATCGCCGCGGTGGTTATCACCACATCGGCAGCCGCCACGTGAGCCGATAACATGCTCTGCTGTTGTTGCTTTTCATCCTCAGTCAGTTCCCGCGCGTAGCCGCCAGATGATTCTGCGGCTACCGGCAAACCGACAAAACGCGCGCCGAGAGATTGCACCTGTTCGCGGGTGGCGCTGCGAACATCATAAGCTTCCACGATGGCGCCGAGCCGCCGCGCTGTAGCAATTGCCTGCAGACCAGCCACACCGGCGCCGATAATCAGAACTTTGGCGGGGCGTATGGTGCCGGCAGCAGTGGTCAGCATGGGGAAAAATCGCTGGCTCAATCCGGCAGCAATGATGGTTGCAGCATAGCCGGCGGCGGTTGCCTGGGATGACAGTGCATCCATCGCCTGAGCGCGCGATATGCGAGGTATCAGTTCCATCGCAAAGGAGGTGATACGTTGTTCGGCCAATATCTTGATGATTTTCGTGTTGCTGTGCGGCGAAAGCAGCCCCACCAGCAAGCTGCCTGCGCGCATGCGCTGAATATCTTTGATATAAGGTATCTGTACCGAAAACACGATATCAGCAGTGCCGAACAATTCATCCCGCCCTACCACGCGTGCGCCGTCATAAGCTTGATCATCAATAAAACAGCCGGCTCCCGCATCTTGCTCCACGCAAACATCATAACCCTGCTGAATCCAGCGTTGTGCTACCGCCGGCACAATAGAAACCCGTTTTTCATCGGCTGCCGTTTCTTTGGGAACGGCAAGCGTAATAGACATACATTCCTCCTTTCCATGCATTCGCAAGTCCTTGCGCCTACCCCATACTATATCGAACCCGGCGCAAATGAATATGGCATACATCGTCGTCTCTAATGCCACAAGACGCTCAATCACGCGGGATTATAACATTTTTATCAGGGTCTGCTAAGTAACCTCTGAACAAGTCATGAATTCGGTTCTTGTATCCATTATGTCCAGCTTCATTGTAGTAAATATTCGCAATAGCCCCGCTATTACGCGCAATCTACGCCCCGAATCTGAACCTGATGAATCGACCTGAGCTTCGCCCAGACCTGTTCAGAGGTTACTTGCGCCCAAACACATTATTTTTACGCAAGCTCCAATGGATTTTACTTTGGTCGTAATCAATTCTGAAATCGACATGTTTTAATACATCCATGCCCAGCAGACCATCTTCACTCCATGGTGGCCCCAAATAATCGCGCTCGGTATGATACCAGACGATGGCGTCTTTCCACTCCAGATCGCCGAGGCGCAAGCGTTGCAGATTGGCAGACACCAGTTCGGTTTGTTTTTGACGCCCCTGTCCATCAGACAAAACATTTTTATAACGTTGTTTGGGAACAAGGGCTAGTTTGTCCGCCAGATTTCTATGGAGTACCGTCATAGCGGCGCCGGTATCCAATATCAGATGTGCTTTGACTTTTCTGCTATAATGACGCAGCTCTACAGGGATATAAATACTGTTGTTGCGGATAATGACGGGGGTCGTAATAATTTTCCGCTCGCCACGCTTTTTGATTTTTACTGGTTGTCCACGTTGTGGCGAGGAAGTGGGCGCGGCAGCGCCGGATGGCCATTCCATGCTTCCAGCGCCGTCAGGCAAATTCCCGCTCTGATCGGTAAAAACAACGACACCACTTTCATCCCGATAACGAAAAATTTTGTAATGGTTCGCAGTTTCGCTGTATGCTACAGAAAACACCATGAGACTCGGAAATAAAGAGTATGCTAACCATGCGGATCGTTTTGTTATCTTGAAAAAGGATGCTGGAGATGCAGGCTTCATAGTCTCTATCCGTAGCCAGTAGGAAATGACCGGGCGATATCATATTAATATCGGTATTATCATAAAATTGAAGCACTGAGGCAATGCAGCATGATGCCCTCCCCTTTTCTGCCCGCCGGCTGCCTGATGGTTGATCTGCAGGGAGCACACCTGCAGCCGCATGAGAGAAACTATTTGAAGCACCCACTCGTTGGCGGGGTGCTGTTGTTTTCCCGAAATACGACCGGAATTGAGCAATTATATCAACTCATTGCTGAAATTCGCGATGCCGCGCCTGACATCCTGATCGCCGTCGATCAGGAAGGCGGTCGGGTACAACGATTCAAGGATGGTTTCACCCGTCTGCCGCCACCGGGACTATTAGGGTCTGAATTCGATCGCAATCCAGACCAGGCGTTGGCATGGGCACACCACTTCGGCTGGCTGCTCAGCGCTGAATTGCGCAACCTCGGGGTCGATCTTTCCTTTACCCCCGTCCTGGATCTTGGCGGCGTCAACGAAAGCGTCATCGGCAACAGAGCCCTGCATGCCGACCCCGGCGTAGTTGCCAGCCTGGCAATAGCCATGGCTCATGGATTGCGGCGTGGAGGACTCCCGGTCATCGGCAAGCATTTCCCCGGGCACGGAAGCGTCATGGAAGATTCCCATCTTTGCCTACCCGAAGATCACAGTTCATGGGATTTCCTGTGGGAACGATCCATGGCTCCTTATCGCAGCCTTATTATGGAAAATATCCTCGATGGCGTGATGACGGCGCATGTGCGCTATACCACGGTAAACGATGAAATTGCCAGTTTTTCCAGTTTCTGGCTGCGAGAAATATTACGCGATCGGCTTGGTTTTGAAGGCATCATTTTCAGTGATGATCTTCACATGAAAGGGGCTGAAACCGCCGGCACATTCCATGATCGGATTCTTTCAGTGATAGGAGCCGGTTGTGATGTGGCCATACTATCGGGCTGCAGCGCACAGATACCCTGGATCCTTGAACAACTGACACCCTATATGGATGCCCGCCAGAACCTGAACCCGCGCCTGCATCTGCTGCGCAAACCGCTGATCCTTCCCGCGCCGCCGAAAGACGATGCATTTTATGATTGGCTGGCGCAACAGGCTTCCCCGGATCCGCACGCAAAAATTGGGGCTGGGGAACTTAACAACGATGAAAACCCATGGATTCATGGGTAAGGATGAACTCGTTCATGCCTGTAAAAATGCTTGATTACCCAGCCATGCTGTCCCATCTGGAACTGCTGCACGATGAAATGGAAGTTACGGCGGCCTATGAGCGTATTGCCCGGGAAATAGATCGCGATTACCACACGTCCAATCCTGTCGTCATCACGGTTCTCACCGGAGGCATGATACCGACGATTGAAATCACCAATCGGCTTCGTATACCGTTGGAGCTGGATTTCCTGCATGCAACGCGGTATCAGGGTCAGCTGAGCGGCGGCGAAATAGCATGGATGGTTTCTCCGCGCATCCCGATCGAAGGGCGGAATATACTGATCATTGATGATATTCTCGATGAAGGTGATACTTTGAAAGCGATTGTCCATTTCTGCCAGGAGCGTAAAGCCGCGAATATCCGTAGTGTCGTCCTGGCGCGCAAAAACCAGCCACAAAAAATCCAGGCCGATTATATCGGGTTCACTGTTCCCGCAAATCGCTATCTGGTCGGTTGCGGCATGGATTATCGGGGGCACTGGCGGCACCTGCGAGCAATTTATACGTTAATAGATGACCCTGAGTAGCTCAACAACCAGTCAATCTCACGCCTCCTCATGCAGTAAAATAGGTGCGAGCCGAGCCACTATTTGCAAAAAAAACTTGCGCACGCAGGTCTGAAGCGATATTCCCAGAACTTCTGGATGAGCGAAAAGCCATCGTTTCTTTATCCCATACCGGGGGTTCCAATCGGATGATATTGAATCAGGCATGAAATATTCTCTTTTGAGTTCCACGCCAGGGCGTATGAGAATCAAGTGGATTCATCGCTCGCTCTCTCGCGCCATAATCGAAGCATGCCTTGAGGATGTAACAGACGCGATCAGAAAAATTTCATTCAATCCGCTCTCTGCCAACCTGTTGATTCACTACGACCCAAGCCTGGATCCAAATGCGATTTTGCTCCGCCTGGATCAATTGCTGCCTGTAACGCAGGCTGGAGATCACGGTAAAAAAAGAAAAAAAATCCGGCATAGGCTTATAAAATCCGGAGCAAACCGAGGCTCCGTGGTAGCGGCTGCGCATACTCCACAACCCGACCATGCCTGGCATCTACTCTCTGCAGCTGAAGTCATCCCCAGGCTTCATGCCGATCCCGACAATGGGTTGGCAGAGGCCGATTGCCGTTCGCGAATACTTAAGTACGGTCTCAACCGGATTGAAGAGCCCAAACGTGCTTCACAGTGGCTTATGTTCTCCCAACAGTTAACCAGCATCCCCGTGGCTTTGCTCGGCGTTTCCTCGGTTATCTCTATCTTAACAGGCGGGATTGCCGACGCGGGTGTGATTCTGGGTGTCGTGGGCATCAACGCCATGGTGGGCTTTTTTACCGAGCGCCAGGCGGAACACGCCATCGCCGCGTTGTCTGATGTCGCGCCGCAAAAGGCGAAAGTCATACGGAATCATGCTGTACAAACCATCGACGCCGAACAAATGGTGATCGGGGATACCATCGTTCTGGAACCCGGCTCGTTTATACCGGCCGATGGCAGAATTATCCGGGTACAACAGTTGAGCATTGATGAATCCTCTTTGACCGGTGAAAGTTTCCCGGTGCTGAAACAAAACGCAGCGCTCAGTAGAGCAGATACCCCCATGGCCGACCGTAACAACATGGTCTACACTGGCACCATGGTCACCAGTGGGAGCGGTATAGCCATCGTCGTCGCCACCGCCCATAATACCGAGCTTGGCAAACTCCAGGCTCTTGCGCATAATGCCAGAGCTCCCGAAACCCCTATGCAAAAAAACCTCGATCATCTCGGCACTCAACTTGCCCTGATCAGCAGCGGGATCTGTCTGCTCTTGATCCCTATGGGTCTGGCGCGCCGGATGCCTTTGATGGAACTGTTAAAAACCTCCATCTCTCTGGGCGTGGCTGCCGTGCCGGAAGGCCTGCCTACCGTAGCCACATCCATTCTGGCGCTGGGGGTTCAGGATATGAAACGCTGCAATATTCTGGTTCGCCGTATGGATGCAGTGGAAAATCTGGGTCAGGTGCAAACCTTTTGCATGGACAAAACGGGTACGCTGACCCAGAATAAAATGACGGTGGTGGCCTGCCAGCTTGGGCATCAACGCTTGCATATTCCATCGGGCGATGAAAATCCAACCGATAGCCCGGATATTGGCCGCAACCCACATTTACAGAAAATCGCCCGCATTGTTTCTCTTTGCAGCGACAGCACCATCCAATGGCATGGCAATCATTACGAACTGACCGGATCCCCAACAGAAAACGCGTTGCTGGAACTTGCCGTGCGCTGCCATATCAATATTCACGCCCTGCGTGAGGCATTTCCTCTCTTGGAAACACGGTATCGGACCGAACAACGCCACTATATGCAAACGGTGCATCAGAGCAAAAATGACTATATGATCGCGGTCAAGGGCAGCCCCATGGAAGTGGCGGATCTGTGCCAATGGTATTGGGATGGAGCGGTGTTGCAGCCTTGTACGCCGATGTTTCGGCAACAGCTACAGAACCATAACGAACAGTTTGGCGAGGAAGCATTGCGCGTACTCGGCGTGGCATTCGCGGAAACGCCATCAGCGCCCGATGACGGCGCCGTGGAATCTCTGATCTGGCTGGGACTGGTGGGCATGATCGATCCGGCGCGGAAGGGCATCGCCGAACTGATCGATCGCTTCCATGGCGCAGGCATACGCACGGTGATGATTACAGGTGATCAGAGCAGTACCGCCTATGCCATTGCCAGGTCCCTTCATCTCAGCGGTGAAACTCCGCTCGAATCGGTGGATTCAACCCGCCTCGATAAACTGGACCCAAAGCTGCTACAGGCACTGGTAAAAAAGGCGCACGTTTATTCCCGGGTCAGTCCCAGTCATAAATTGCAGATTGTCAAAGCTCTGCAGGACGCCGGGCAGATCGTCGCCATGACCGGCGATGGCATCAATGATGGGCCAGCGCTCAAAGCCGCCGATATTGGTGTTGCCATGGGAAGGGATGGAACCGACATTGCCATCGCCGCAGCGGATCTTGTGCTGGAGGATGATGATTTAACCACGATGCTGGTAGCGCTGAAAAAAGGGCGCGCCATTTACAACAACATTCACAAAACCCTTCACTTTCTGCTCTCGACCAATCTGTGTGAAATCGAAGTGATGATGATCTGCGTTGCCATGGGCTGGGGACAGCCATTCAACCCCATGCAACTGCTATGGATCAACCTTGTCACGGATATATTTCCTGGACTGGGTCTGGCTCTGGAGCCTCCCGAGGACGATATCCTTCAATGTCCGCCCAGAGACCCGAAACAAGCGATGGTTCAGGCAAATGACTTTTATCAATTCGCGCTGGAATCATCTTTTATCTCCACCGGCGCACTGCTGGTTTACCGTTATGGCATCCATCGCTACGGACAAGACCCAAGGGCGAACACGCTGGCTTTCTATTCCCTGAATAGCGCGATACTGCTCCATACTCTGAGCTGCCGCTCGGAGCATAAACGTATCTGGCAAACCAAACCGGACAATCCTTATCTATGGGGCGCCTTGGGCATTTCATTTGGATTGCTGGGCTTGACGCTTTTGCCCGGCCTACGGCGCATTTTGCGGGTGACGCCATTGCGCGGAACCGACTGGCTGGTGATTCCTGTCGCAGCTCTGGCGCCATTGCTGGCCAACGAAAGCTGGAAAGCGGTTCAACAGAAACAAGCGCCGAAATGGTCTCAAAAAATCAGGGCATTGAAAAACAGGTTAAAACTGTTGACAATAATGGCAACAAGGTGATTTTTCCCATGACGACGACTGTTTTTACTTCTGAATCGGTAACACGCGGACATCCGGATAAAATCTGCGATATCGTAAGCGATGCCATTGTGGATGCGTTCCAGCGCAACCAGCCGGGAAGCAAAGTCTCCGCGGAGTGCGCTATTTCAAAAAACATTATGTTTATTGCCGTTCATTTTAGCGGCGGCATGGAAATAGACATTCCAGAAGTTGCTCGCGGCGTCATCCGTGAATGTGGCTACCACAACCATGATTTTAACGCGGAAGAATGCACCATTCTCACCAGCTTTGTCGCCTTGGAGTCTATGGGTGTACGCTCCCTGAAAGCCGAGGATCTGGAAATCGATGATCCGGATCGGATTGTGGTGCGCAATCAGGTGAATCAGTTCGGTTTTGCCTGCGATCAATCCCCCAATCTTATGCCGACACCCATTTGGCTCGCCCACGAATTGGCTAGAGCTTTGGACTACATCCGGGAATCCGGCTCCTTTGCTGGCATCAGCCCGGATTGCAAAATCGAAGTCGGAATTCGTTACGCCGGGAACCAGCCGGATTCGGTGAATAATATAACGCTGTTCGTTCCGCTGGAACTTCAGGCAGAAAATACCGATCGGTTGCGAGAATTTCTGATCGAGACCGTGATTCTACCGGTGATTGAAAGAACCACCCTTAATATCGATAAATCTGGCGCGTTTTTGGTCAATCCCGGGGTTGTTGGTTTAACCGGGGGGCCGAGCTTTCATTCCGGCCTGACAGGGCGGAAAACCGCCATCGATACCTATGGCGAATATGCCAGAAACAGCAGTTCGGCGTTGAGCGGCAAGGATCCTTTCCGCGCGGATCGTATCGGTGCCTATGCCGCCCGTTATGCCGCCAAAAATATTGTTGCCGCCGGTTTGGCCCGGCAATGTGAAGTGCATTTAACTTATATATTCGGCAAACCCGGGCCGGAAAGCATCTCCGTTGAAACCTACGGCACAACCAACTACAGCAACCAGCAACTCAAGGCGGCCATTGAAAAACTTTTTGATTTTCGCCTTGGCGCAATTATCAACCAGTTCCATTTGTTCCATGCCGCCGCTTACCCTATTCGATTCAAGAATCTTGCCTGTTACGGACAGATCGGGCGCGAGGATCTCAATGTTCCATGGGAGATTTCCGATCAGATCGAAGCATTGCGGGCCTTTTTCCATTAAGGGACCTCTGATTAAGTCATGAACCCGGTTCTTGCGTCCCTGCTGGCCCAGCTTCATCGTTGACAATCTTCGCAATAGCCCGGCTAACCCGTGCAATTTAACCCGAGAATCTGAACATGGGGAACCACAATCTCCTTCGTCCAGACTTGTTCAGAGGTCCCTTGCCACTTCCGTGCGCAAGCTATCGAATCCGCCCGGAATGGGAGCGCCACTGAAACCCTGGAATATGTCACCTGCATTCCATTTCAAATGAAATGCGACCGATTTATAAATAAAAGTATCGTCCACGCTTGCAACTGAGCGTATACTCTCAAAGAAAAGCGTAGTCCGATTCAATCAGCAACAGCCCAACGCCAAAATCATCGGACATCGAATCCGTAAAATCGGATAAATCCGCGCCATCCGATTGTCTAAACCATTTGACCATAGAATTTATATATTATGTTGCGCATATTAGTCGCATTTGTTAATATTCCTATATGCTTCAAGAACTTTCACCTGCGCAACATGAACCGGACCAATCCGTTCAAGGTGATTCGATCATCATAATTTGCGAGTATGATATGCCGATATCTATGTTAAACAGGCAGAAGGCGCCCTGATGTTGTGGATCAAGGCATGGCACATTATCTTCATGGTTACCTGGTTTGCCGGATTATTCTATCTGCCCAGGCTTTATCTTTATCATGGAAAAGCCCATGATGAATTAAGCCATGAACGATTTAGGCGCATGGAAACCGGGCTGATGGTCATCACCACTATCGGAGCTTCGCTGACTATTTTTTTCGGTTTGTGGTTGTTGTTCGCCTACTGGATGGATGTACTCGGCGACAATAGCTGGCTGCACGCTAAATTATTGTTGGTAGCACTGCTGATCGGCTACCACGGCGTATTGCTCCACATCATGTTGCGCCTGCGAAAGCGGAACTATTCTTATTCCGCTGGATTTTTACGTTGGTTCAATGAGCTGCCGACTCTTCTGTTGATCGCTATTGTTATTCTGGCGGTGGTCAAACCCTTTTAATTTTAATGGATTCTGGAACCCCCATGAGCAAGTTTGCCGCGTCACTACCCCTGCTGCTCGCAGGTCTTTTATATGCGATCACACCCTCTCTTGCCGCTGATTTTCTGTCGGCCGATCAAGTGTTTAAATTGCATGCCGAACGTCCGGAAATCGGAGTGATCATTCTCAACTGGGATATTGAACCCGGTTATTACCTGTATAAAGATAAAATCCAGGTGGAGATAACTGCTCCCGATCAAACCCGGATCGGGCAGTTGATTCTTCCGCAAGGGCAATGGCACGAAGATGAATTTTTTGGGCGCAGTGCAATCTTTGTCGGCGCAATTCAGGCACAATTGCTGCTCGAACACATTAAAGCCGATGAGCCCGTCACTATTTCCGTCGGATATCAGGGATGCGCCGATGCGGGTTTGTGTTACCCACCGATCGAAGAAATCATCGAACTTAAGTTTTCCACCAATACTGGATCAATGATCGACGCCGCATCAAACCGATTTATGGATCTATTGAAACAAGGGCATGCGCTCACGGTGAGTCTGCTTTTTTTTGGTTTTGGTCTTATGTTGTCTTTCACTCCCTGCGTCTTGCCTATGGTGCCCATTGTCGCGGCGATTGTCGCCGGCGGAAAAACTGCCCAGAGCGGCTGGCGCGGCTTTAGACTTTCCGCCGCCTACGTCCTGGCCATGGCGCTCGCCTATACGCTATTCGGAATCATTGCCGCGCTGTTCGGTCACAATTTACAGGCGCTGCTACAGAACCCGTGGGCTATCAGCGGCTTTGCCGCCGTTTTCGTAGTCCTTGCCCTGAGCAGTTTCGGGGTCTACGAATTGCAGGTCCCGGCTTCATGGCGCAATCGGCTGGATGACGTCGGAACGAGCGGCCCAACAGGCGCGGTCGGTGGGGCTGCTTTACTGGGATTTATATCAGCGCTGATCGTGGGACCATGCATTACGGCGCCGCTTGCGGGCGCTCTGCTCTATATCGGTCAAACCGGCGATGTGCTCATAGGCGCAACAGCACTTTTTTCCCTTGGTATGGGTATGGGCGTACCTTTGCTGGCCATTGGGACAGCAGGCGGAAAATGGCTTCCCAAGAGTGGGCCGTGGATGATTCTGGTCAGCCGATTTTTTGGTTTTGTCTTGTTAGGCATGGCTATATGGATGTTGAGCCGGATTCTGCCCCTGTTCTGGATTAGCCTGTTATGGGCCGCACTGCTACTGATGGCTGGCATCGCACTGCTACTGATGGGCGACATCATGCGGATCTTTACCAGGGAATATGCCGCCACTCCCACCCGTTCGGCTTTCACGGCTGCTGGTGCAGTACTCATTATCGCGGCTGCCGTCATGTTATTTTCCAGTCTCCATCATCAACAACCAACCGTGTCTACGCAAGCTCAGGAAATCCATGCCGCTTTTGAAAAGGTGCATGGTTCCGGTGAACTCATGTCTGCGCTACAGCAATCCACATCAGTCGGTCAATGGACCATGCTTGATGTGTATGCCGACTGGTGTATCAGTTGCAAATATATCGAGCGGGACGTATTGCCTAACCCTGAAGTCAGCGCCTATCTGTTGAAAATGCGGTTGCTGCGTGCGGATATCACCGGCTATGATGCTGAAGATAAAGCCTTGCTCAGGCAATTCAAGATTATCGGCCCCCCTGCCATGCTGTTTTTCGGCCCGGGGAAGGATGAGCCAGTGTATCGGATTGATGGAGAAGTCGATGTCAAAGAGATGTTGTCCCACTTGAAGGCCATGCAGGCACCACCGCCCTAAGGAACCTCTGCCCAAGTCATGAACCCGGTGCCTGCGGTGAGCGAAGTCGAACCCGCTTGCGTCTCTACTGGTTCAGCTTCATGGTTGACAATCTTCGCAATAGCCTTGCTAACCCGCGCAATTTATCCCGATAACCTGAACATGAGAAGCCACAATCTCCTTCGTCCAGACTTGATCAGAGGTTCCTTAGGATTGAGAACGCCCCCTAAGGATTTCTCGACATCTTCATTGGCTCTGCCAAGTTCCCCGCCTTCTTCCCTTAGCCTCGCTTCATGGCAACGTACCATGTGGCTTTGCGCGTTTTCATCTTTTCACGATGCTCTATGTCAGTGTAACCAGCATCAGCAAATGCGATATCTTCTTTATTATGCAATAGGTTATGGGTTTCGCTGATATCGCTCACATTGGCTGCCGTACCTGTCAGGCTGTGAACCAGGCCGCTATCCAGGTCAATGCCACCATTGTTGATGCCCCAGGTTCGACTCAAAATCTTTTGGTGGCGGCAGCCGTAATTCGAATATTAATTGAACAATTGTGATCATTCTGAGTTGTTATTCCAGCCCTATAGTTCGGTGACACCCAATAGTCAGGGAATAAATATTGACGCCAGTCAAATAGCCGACTAAAATAGACCGATCCAGTTCGTTTTCGCTGGATAGCTGAGCGTGTTTTATTTGTTGTTTAGCAGGGCTTGTGTAAATCACCCATATGGATGTATTATGTCAGCGAGCAACATTTCCCCGTATAATTCGAGGGTATAATGTTGTGGTTAATCAACACTATTTAAAGAGAAGAAAATGAGTCAAGGTAAAGTTAAGTGGTTCAATGCAGACAAAGGTTACGGGTTCATTACGCCAGATGATGGTGGTAAAGACCTTTTTGTGCACCATTCGGAAATCAAGAGTGGCGGCGGCTATGCCACGCTGAACGAAGGTCAGGCCGTCGAATACGAAGTGGGCCAGGGTCAGAAAGGTCCATGTGCAAACAATGTGATTCCTGGCTAATTCACAGCTGGCGTTCACAAACAGCCGCGTTTGACGTCTCAAATTATGCCGGGCGTCTGCTGTATAGGTGTTTGGCGCTTTAAAATTCGAGCAGGATGGCGAGCTTCTCCAAACAGTGCGAATCTATTTGGATGATGGTTCAATATCTTGCCCGGTAATTTTGGCTTCGAGGACACTGTTCAAAAAACTCTGTGTTTGAATGGGTTCCGAAAGGCTGGGGGGGAAGGCGCATGGTTCAAGGAGTCTCTGATCAATTCATAAACTCGGTTCTTGCGTCCCTAACCCCGGTTTCTTGGTTGTAAATCTTCGCAATAGCCTACTGAAAGAAAGATATTCGCCTTCGTCCTGAATTAATCAGAGGCCTTTGTAAGTAAAACGCAACGCGTTTTGATTCTTCACTTTTGGGGTGGGGGCTTTAGCGTTGGGTGTGAATCAAAATTGAGCAACATCTGAACGGGTATCTGTATTCCGTGATTGTTCATATCTTATAGTTGCCCCTGCTCCATAATCTATGCCAAGCCTGATAAGCCCGATTATTGATAGCGCGGGTATTAAAAAATAGCCTGCTAAATGTCGCGCGCCGAATCAGCATGCGAAAAGCATTATATCAACCGTTGCTTTTCGAACCACCTCCGGCAAGTCACCCTGTAATGCCTGTTCTTTAGCCGACAGTTAAGCATGGCGAAACAGGATAAGTGCTTGTACAATTATGAGTTAGAGTAAACCAAAAATTGGAGAAGATGCTATGCCTTTATTTATTGGTGATAACCTGGTGGTCAGCATGCACTATAAGCTCACTGACGATGCAGGAAACGTACTGGACAGTTCCGAAGGCTCTGAGCCAATGACATATCTGCATGGTTCGGGCGATATTATTGCAGGGCTGGAAAAAGCCCTTTTGGGCAAAGCGGAAGGCGCTACGCTGCAGGTTCGGGTAGAGCCTGAAGAAGGCTATGGAGAAGTGGTTCCGGATCTGATACAAACCATCGATAGAGCGGCATTTAAGGGCGTGGAGGCGATCGAAGTGGGAATGCTTTTTGAAGCCGAGTCGCCGCAAGGTGGAGTACAGCATATAGTGGTAAAGGAAGTGGCTGGCGATGAAATCGTTATAGATGCCAATCACCCGCTGGCCGGAGTCGTTCTTGATTTTGATATAGAAATTATTAGTGTGCGTGAAGCGACGCAGGATGAAGTCGCCCATGGTCATGTGCGCTAAGGAACCTCTGCCCAAGTCATGAACTCGGTTCTTACGGCAATTAAGTCCAGCTTCTTTGTTGACAATCTCCGCGATAGCCCTGCTAACCCGCGCGATTGTCGTCTCGAATCTGAACCTGATGAACCGCAATCACCTTCGCCCAGACTCGATCAGAGGTTCCCTAAAGCGGATAACGGTACATTGCTGGTACCATAACAAACACTTCGCCCGGGAGTCCGTTGAGCTGGCGGGGTTCGGTATGGCTGAGAGTGCGCTGTGTGCTTGAAAGCTCAGGCTTTGTCCTTTTTTTGTCGGCGTGCGTTGGTTCATGGTTTTGGCAGAGTCACACCGGATTGCCCCTGATATTTTCCGCCTCGGTCGCGATAAGACATCATGCAGGTCTCATCGGCCTGGAGGAAGATCATTTGCGCCACACCCTCATTGGCATAGATTTTGGCCGGCAATGGCGTGGTGTTGGAAAACTCAAGCGTGACACATCCCTCCCATTCGGGTTCGAGGGGCGTGACGTTTACAATGATCCCGCAGCGGGCGTAGGTAGACTTGCCCAGACATATCACCAGAACGTCGCGCGGTATGCGGAAATATTCGATCGTTCGCGCTAGAACGAATGAATTGGGCGGAATGATGCACACATCGCTGTAACTATTGATGAAACTATCATTATTAAATTGCTTGGGATCAACGATGACAGAATTAATATTGGTGAAAATCTTGAATTCCGGGGCACAGCGTACATCATAACCATAACTGGATGTTCCGAATGATATGATCGGATCTCCTGTTTGACTGCGGATTTGTTCAGGAACAAAAGGGTCGATCATTCCTGCGTGTTGCGCCATATGGCGAATCCAGCGATCGGATTTAACAGACATGGCGCACGCAGGAATCTATCATTGATACTGTTTCTGGTTTAATCATCGACTTCCCTAATATCCGGCATGGAGCTTCCGCTGTCGATCATGGTGCCATAGCAAAGATTGGCCGCAGCCCTGCGCGCGATATCACGATACATCAGCCCGATCTTTCCTTCCGGTTCCGCGGCGACGGGCGGTGTTCCGCTATCGGTCTGCAAACGTATTTTAAGATCAAGCGGTAAGGTGCCGAGCAATGGGACTTGGGTTTCTTCGGCCATGCGTTCCCCTCCACCGCTGCCGAAAATGGGTTCTTCATGACTGCATTGACTGCAGATATGCGTACTCATGTTCTCGATAATACCCAGAACAGGCACGGATACCCGTTGAAACATACGCAGCCCTTTGCGCGCATCAAGCAGCGCAATATCTTGCGGTGTGGTGATAATAATGGCGCCGGCTACCGGGATGTGCTGAACCAGTGTCAGTTGTATATCTCCTGTCCCCGGTGGCAGATCGACCACGAGATAATCAAGCTCGCCCCAATTTGTGTCGGAAAGCAACTGCTGAAATGCTTGTGTGACCATCGGCCCACGCCAGATCATGGGGGTGTCTTCTTCAATCAGGTAACCTACCGACATAGTCGAAAGACCATAACGGCGCACAGGCTCAAGTGTTTTACCATCATGGGAAACCGGTCTGCCGTGGTGACCGAGCATCTGCGGTTGACTTGGACCATAAACATCGGCATCAAGCAAACCCACATTGGCGCCTTCCACATGCAGGGCTAGTGCCAGGTTGACAGCTGTGGTCGATTTGCCCACGCCCCCCTTTCCGGAAGACACGGCGATCACGTTCTTGATGCCGGGCAAGGGATTGAGCGAGGATTGCCCTACATGAGGTTTGATCTGGTAATTTATCTGGACCGTGACATGGTCCGCCAGATTTTTTTCCCGGAACAGGCGGTTGATTTCGCTTTCAAGGACGGCGTGATAGCCTGCTGACGGATAACCGAAGACCAGTTCGATCTCAAGCTGTCTGCCGACGATGCGAACGTCTTTCAATATGCCACAGGCGATCAGGTCCTTTTCCATATGGGGAATCGTCAGCGTGGACAGCAGTTCCCTCACTTCTTGTATAGTCAACATCGATACATTCCTCTGTGTCCCATGCAACCCAGTCCTTGTCGTATGATTCAAGAGACGGCGCTGTATTATTGCTCGCGGAATAAGTTTGGCTGATCTGTGGTGAGCCGATACAAGGTTCGAGTTTAGATGGAGCCTAAAATATTTTATCCATACCAATTAATGATAGCAAAATTCTGATGAGGAAAAACCTGGATGTGGTCCATGGCGCTGCTGATGGCGGTAAAGCCGGGAATAGGCGCCAGGGTGGCCGTTTGATGATAAAATCTTTTCAAACTATCGAACAGATGAGCGGGGCAGACTTTTGGCTGGTTTCCGGGCAGCCTCAGGTTTACTCCGACCATGGAGCTCGACCAGTTCCATGGCTTCCCCATGTTTCTGGCTGAAGACTTCAGATGGTTTCATATGAAAAATATAATACTCGTTTGTTTACTCGTTAAAGTATCTCGATCAGGCTTTTCAACAGCCTGCTCAGTGTACGGATGCGGAAAATGTTGAGCATTCAAAAATTTCCGCTGGTGGCGGTTCAATCCTCCTGCTCTGGTTGGCTAATACTCTTGCGGCACAGTATACTCTGGATCGTTACATAGGGTTACATTTCCAGATTCCATGGTTTCAGCATGACCTATGTCCTGGCGGTTTTTTGCCTGGCTTCAAATCGGGAGTACCTCCATGTTATGCTGCACAAAAAACCGGGAATCGGCTCGGGAATTGAATGGCCGATTATTTCACATAGAAGCGAAATTATGTCATCCGATATTCAGTCATCTACGCCCAAACAAGGCTCCATTTACCATCCGATCTATCTGGCGACAGCGCCGGTGGAAGGCCAGAGCTCGCTGCTCGAATTGTGGCTCAAATTGCGTCCTTACCGATTCATGATTATAGCGGTGGCGGGCTCGATTTCCGTGATTGGTTTGACTTATGTTCTTCTGACACCTAAAGAATATCGTTTTACCACCGCAATTGACCTTGGCATGATCGTTGACTACAATGGTCGGTCTGATGTGATTGAGCCGGCATCGGCGGCAATAATCAGATTAAAGGAGACTATTATCCCAACGCTTCTGTTAACGGAGTCTCCCGACGGTGATCCAGAAAACTGGCGCCTGAATGTGGAATCCGAGGATGATGAGGATTCACGCACGCTGATTTTGAGTGCCAGCGCCCCTTTAGCCAAGGCGGAAGCCTACACTGATCTGGAGCGGGCAATTGTCTCGAAGCTGATAGCGTTTCATGGCGCCCGGATTGATGCCATTCGCCAGGTCTACAGCCATAAGAAGCAGTCTGCGCAGGCTACCCTTGCGGAAAATGCTCTTCTGGTTGCTTCTTTGCGGGCGGAATATCAAAAAACTGTCGAAACCATGGATAGGTTATGGCTGGAGTCGGAAAACCTTCAACGCCGGATCCGGGATCATGATGCCCAAGAACGCGGATTGGCGGATTCGCGTGCCGATCTTGCCGATTTGAATATGCGCCTTAACGAGATTTTGCCGATGCGTCAGGCACAGATTACTGGACAACTGATCGAATTATCTTCGGAAGCGCAACGTTACCGTAACGAAATCAACGCGGCTGAAGCCAATCTTGCACGCATTAAGCTTACGAATGCGATGGATATTGGCGTGCGTTCCCGTTTGCCCGTTGGGCCTCGGCGCTTGGTGGTGCTGGTGTTATTTGGTATGACTGGATTGGTGCTTGCGATAATGCTGGCACTGCTGATCGATTTTTACCGTCATGCCGAAGCATTGGCGCGAGAGCAGAGGGTTGTTTGATCAGGGAAGCTTGATCAAGTCACGAATATTGTTGCTTCGAATCTGAACCTGATGAATCACACCTGCCTTCGTTCAGAGGTTCCTTAGCGGCTTGAAGCCGGGTGATGGGTATGCAGCAGGGCGCTGGCATGCTCATGCGCTACGGAGGCATCACTGCTTCCAAGCATGGCTGCGAGCACGGAAATACGTTCATGGTCGCTGGTTAGTTCCCGGATGATGGTGTGAGTCTCTGTGTTGGACAAGTGTTTTTCAACATAAAAGTGATGGTCGGATTGGGCGGCAACCTGTGGCAAATGGGTGCTATAGAGAATCTGACGGTTCTGACCTACGCGCTGAAGCAATTTGCCCATCATGGTAGCGACATGACCACCAACTCCGGTATCAATTTCATCAAAAATCAGCACGGGTATCGGGTCGGCGCCTTGGCCCGCTGTTTCCATCGCTAGCGTGAGCCGTGCCAGTTCACCGCCTGATGCTATCTGAGAGATCGGCATGATGGGAAATCCCGGATTGGCAGTGAACAACATCTCAATCCCATCTGATCCTTCCGGCCCCGGTTCTTCCAGGGCGTCAGGCTCAATCACTATTTCCATTTTCGCTCCAGGCATGCCGAGTTCGTGCAGTATCTCAACCACTTGGCTGGCCAACATTTCAGCTGCTCGACACCGACTTTGGCTTAACGCGTGGGCATGTTCGTCGTAGATAGCTCGGGCTTTGGCTACCGTACTCTTGAGTTTGTGGTGCCGAAGATCAAGATCTTCGGCAAGGGATAGTTGATCCTGCAACGCCTTCAAGTGGCTTTGCAGATTCTCGGGGTTGACATGCAAGCGTCGCGACCAATGGTAAATTGAACTGAATTGGGCTTCGATAGCTTCACATTCGCCCGGATCCGGCAGATGATGTTCCATGTACGCGCGCAGGGAATCCACAGCTTCGGTTGTCAGGATACGCGCTTGATCCAGTAGGGAAGCCACTTCTTCCAGCGATTTTCCATTCTGGTTCATGGCTTCGGCCATGGTCTGGGCTTTGCTCAGACCTGCGTTGATGGCGGTGGGCGCATCTTCCAGCAGATCGAGCAAACTACAGCCACTTTGTTGTTGATCGACTACGGTCAGGCAGTCACGATGTCGCTGCGCCAGTTGCTGCCATTGATCTTCAGGCAAAGCCACTGGAGTGATCTGAACAATCAGTTGTCTGATTTCTTCGAGATCATCGGGCAACTGACTGCGTTTTTCACGGATATCCACGATGGATTGTCGAGCCTGTTGGTACGTCTGGCAGGCATGTTTGACGTTTTCGATCAACGACGGATGCCGGGAAAAACGATCCAGGAAATGCAGTTGATTGCGCGAATTGAGCAGGCGATGATGGGCGTGCTGGGCGCAAAAGGCTATATTCATGGCGGTAAAATTTCGCAAAGATCCCAGTGATGCTGGATGATCATTGATATAGGCGCGTGATCTTCCGGACGGCGTGAGCACTCGGCGAATATGACAGGTGGTGTCATCGTGATCGCTCAGATCGTGATTTGCGAGCCATTGGCGCAGGATATCATGACCGCTTAAATCCAGTTCAAGGCATATTTCGGTTGCACGCTTGTCCAAATTCTGGAGACAGCTGGGCGCAGGCTCGCCGCAGGCAAAAGCAAGTGAACTGAACAAAAGCGATTTTCCTGATCCCGTTTCGCCGGTAATGGCAGTGAGACCAGAAGAAAAATCCAGTTCGGCTTGTCTGATCAGGGCAAAATTGGCGATGCTCATCCACTTGAGCATGGTTTCGATTCCTTCTGTGCTTTCAGGCTTTGTTTCCTTTGCCCCAATTCAGCTTGGCGCGCAGAATCTTGAAATAATCGTGGTTTAATGGGTGGACGATCATAAGGCGGAAGGGAGCGCACTGAACGCGTACTGTGTCGCCATAGGCAAGATTGCGGGTGCGTTGACCGTCGCAGGTCAACTGGGTATGGGCAATATGCCGATCCTCGACTTCAACTTCAATGACATGCCTGCCGTTGATGACCATCGACCGATCACTCAGGGTATGTGGGCAAATAGGCACTAGAACGATGGCGTCCATGTCGGGATAAATAATCGGCCCGCCACTTGAGAGCGCGTAGGCGGTTGAGCCGGTTGGTGTGGCGACGATTAATCCATCCGCCCGGTGGTTACTGACGTATCTGCCATCAATGCTGATATCGTATTCCATCATTCGAGCTATATCGCGCTTGTTGATCACCACGTCGTTCAGTGCGTAACCTGTGGCCAGGCATTGATCTTGACGCTGGATTTCGGCTTGCAGCATCAGACGTTGCTCAATGACGTATTGGCCCTCGAGAATGGCTATAAGACTCGTTTGCAGGTCTTGCGTCGTGATATCTGCCATGAAACCAAGTCGCCCGGCATGAATCCCGACGACGGGAATACCCAAAGGTGCGGCTATGTGCGCGGCATTAAGAAAGGTTCCGTCACCTCCGATGGCGATGAGAAGATCGATTTCCTCAGGTATTTCGGGATGCGTAAGACTGGTCCAGGCCAGTGAATCGAGTTGGGCATTGGCGGATGAAATACAAAGAACGGGACGGGATCCGCACTGGACGAGGATTCTTTCCGTGGTGGCGATGACATCAAGCAGGCGTCGGTTGTCCTGACGGTAATGTGAAGAAATCACCAGGCCGATCGTTGAAAAACATGGCGTGCTTATGGTCATGGGCTGCCCGGAGATGGTTCTGAAAAGCTTGAAAGATTCATTATTTAAGGGATTTATTGGTTATTGTAAGGTATGGTAAAAAAATTGTTTAATCTATTATGCCGAATCCCATGACATTATTGCTATTCGATGTGGATGAGCCTGGCATTTCAATCGGGAGGGGAGTCCGGAATCATCGACCCAGTTTGTCCGCTTGGCTCCAACGTTGAATTGGATGCTTGAAGTCGCGCCTGGAAGAGTAATTGTCAGGAAATTTTTGTCGTATTCTCAACTCAATCAATGAATTATAGAAGGTTTGATTCGAAACAGTATCGGGTTATTATCAAAATTGGTTACAGTCTCGGTGATTCAGGGTGCATGCGAAAAATGGACGATGCCGATTTGAAATTGGGAACCCGCGCTAAATTGTTTTATGTATTGAGTTTGATACCGCCCCGTAGGCTACATTTCACACTGGCAGTTGCACAGAATCCATCACTGTTAAGTTTCATGAGAGTACTACATTAATTCCTGCAAACAGGCTAAGGAACCTCTGAGTCAAGTCTGGGCGAAGGTAATGGTGATCCATCATGCTCAGATTCCCGGGTTAAATTGCGC
>DEIQ01000085.1:33601-41136 GCA_002352565.1 Proteobacteria bacterium UBA2770
TCAACAATGAAGCTGGACATAAGGATCGCAAGCGGATTCGACTTCACTCACCGCAGGCACCGGGTTCATGACTTGTGCAGAGGTTCCTTAACCCTTGGGCTTCTATTGATAGCATGATTCATGTATAGTGTGGCGCATGTTTATGTTAATCGCTACACTTGTAGGCATTTTCCTGAAAAGTTCGCCCATATTGGAAAATATCTCGTCGGCGCATTGCGCAGCAGGCCGTGCCTCCAGCAGATCAGGCCCCCCGGGGGGCATTTGAATAAATCATTGCAGAAGAGCCATGCTCAATCAACGTGAACAGGTTTTACTCAAAGCATTGGTGGAAGCCCATATCCGGGAAGGAATGCCTGTAGGATCAAAGATGCTGGCTCGTGAGAGTGGTCTTGATTTGAGTGCGGCGACGGTGCGCAATGTTATGGCTGATCTGGAGCAGATGGGCTTTCTGAATTCGCCGCATACATCGGCTGGAAGGATTCCTACCGCCAAGGGTTATCGTTACTTTGTTGATTCGCTTAACCGGATGGAATTGCTTCCGCAAGGCATGGCGGATGATTTGCGTCAGCGATTCGGTACTCTTGGTTTGGCTCCAAAAGCGGTGGCGGATGCGGTTTCGCAAGTGCTTGCCGAAATGACGCAAATGGTAGGCTTGGTGACGATCCCCAAGGAAAATTTTGCGCTCATCCATCGTATCGAACTGATGCCATTGTCGGAAAACCGAATACTTGCAGTACTGGTGTACGAGGATGATGAAGTTCAAAATCGCATCATCAAGGTTGAGCGCCCTGAGTTGATGGAAGAATTGCGTCAAACCAGCAGCAGGTTGAATGAATATTTATGCGGCAAAAGTTTGCTGGCAGCGCGTGAATTTCTCATCGAAACGCTGGCCCAAACCCGGGCGGTCATGAGCGACCATATGGAAATGGTTATCGATATCGCTCAGGTGCTTTTTGCGGACTCCAACGATTATGATGGCTTGTCAGTCCAGGGTCAGAGCAATCTGATGGCTTTCGATGAGCTATCTCACCTGCAAAAATTAAAGGCATTATTTGATGCGTTCACCGAGCAGGGGGATCTTCTGCACTTGCTCGACCAGTGTGTTCAGGCTCCCGGTGTGAAAATTTATATCGGAGAGGAATCGGGTTACCAGGTTCTCGATGATTGCACGATGATAACCGCGCCCTATGTGGTTCAGAACAGGGTGCTCGGCGTATTGGGTGTAATTGGTCCTTCGCGGATGGAATATCGTCGCATTATCCCCATGGTAGATGCCACGGCGCGTCTCCTCGGCGACGCCTTGAATTATTCATCTTGAGACCTCATCCTACATAGAGCAGAGTTCAAATTGCTTTGCTGAATTAGGGTCAATTCGTGAATGGTTTTTTATGGAGATGATATAGTGGATCATGAACAGCCTGATTCGCAGGATATGTATAACGAGAATGCTCCACATTTGGTCGGAGCAAAAGATCCGTTAGCTTCGGATTGCGCTGCGGGTCTCCAGGCGGGAGATGAGCAGGGCGAAGAGAGCGGGCAGGCATTGCTTCTGGCCTTAGAGGCAGAAAAAGAGAAGTCGCAGAATTATTTTAACCAGTTGGCGCGCGCCGAGGCGGAAATGGCCAATTTGGTCAAGCGGCAGAAACGGGAAATGGAGCATGTGCGAAAATTTGCCCTCGAGCGTTTTATCTCAGATCTTCTTCCCGTGCTGGATTCGCTGGAACTCGGGCTACAGGCGGCGTGTAGAGAAGGGGAAAGTTCGGCCGAATCGATAAAAGCTGTTGTTGAAGGCATGGATATGACATTAAAAATGCTGATTTCCACGCTGGAGAAATCGGGGGTGAAGGTTATCGAACCGGAACGGCATGAAGATTTCAATCCAAGCTATCATGAAGCGATATCGACCCAACCGATAAGCGAGTGCCCTTCGGGCAAGGTGTTGCAGGTTATACAGAAAGGATGTCAACTCAATGAGCGTCTGGTACGTCCAGCGCTCGTAGTGGTATCCGTTGCCGAGTCTCAAGCGGGAGAATAAATCTCCGGCATTTCCAGATGCCGCTCTGGTTCTGGGTGGAGGCAGTTTTTTCATGGGATGACCAGATACTGCCTGCATTGGGGGTGGTTCTGCTTTGCAGATGATGCGGCAAAGCCATAAAATTGCTTGCTGTCAAATGCTGCTGACGGGTCAGTTCAGTTGCGGGAGCTTTCCTCAAAATAAAATCGTTGTTGTGATGGCAGGTATGAGAAGAAAGCCATTGAAATTTTCCTATACGAACCCCACGTTAAATATAACCGAAATAACGAATTTGTTCGGAATGAACCAGGTTCATGCTGGGGAATTTTGTGGGGTATGCGGATCAATAAAATATTAGTTGTGATGGAGTAAATGATTATGGGTAAAATTATAGGGATCGATTTGGGGACAACCAATTCATGTGTGGCAGTCATGGAGGGGAAATCCGCGCGTGTGATAGAAAACAGCGAAGGAACCCGCACGACACCGTCTGTAGTGGCTTTTGCCGATGATGGCGAGGTCCTCGTAGGACAGGCTGCCAAACGACAGGCGGTCACCAACCCCAAACACACTGTATTTGCCTCCAAGAGGCTGATTGGCAGAAAGTTTGACGATCCTGTGGTTCAGAAAGACATCGGGCTGGCGCCTTATAAAGTCGTTCCACATGATAATGGCGATGCCTGGATCGAAGTAACGGGCAAGAAGATGGCTCCGCCAGAAATTTCTGCGCGCGTGTTGCAGAAGATGAAGAAAACAGCGGAAGATTATCTGGGTCAGGAGATCACCGAAGCAGTGGTTACCGTTCCGGCTTATTTCAACGAGGCTCAGCGCCAGGCAACCAAAGATGCTGGGCGGATAGCAGGGCTTGATGTGAAAAGAATCATCAACGAACCTACGGCTGCCGCACTTGCTTATGGCATGGACAAAAAACGCGGCGATCAGAAGATTGCCGTTTATGATCTCGGAGGTGGAACATTTGATATCTCCATCATCGAGATTGCTGAAGTCGAGGGGGAGCATCAGTTTGAAGTACTTGCGACCAACGGTGATACTTTTCTCGGCGGTGAGGATTTTGATCGGGAACTGATTAACTATATGGCGGATGAGTTCAAGAAGGACAACGGGCTTGATCTGCGCAACGATCCCCTGGCGTTGCAGCGTCTGAAGGAAGCGGCGGAAAAGGCAAAAATTGAATTGTCTACAAGTCAGCAGACTGAAATCAATCTGCCCTATGTCACGGCGGATGCTTCCGGCCCCAAGCATTTGAATCTGAAAGTCACCCGCAGCAAGCTTGAATCGCTGGTGGAGCATTTGATCGAGCGGACTATCGGTCCATGCCGTCAAGCGCTGAAAGATGCCGGTTTGCAACTCAGTGAGGTGGAGGATGTCATTCTGGTGGGAGGGCAGACGCGCATGCCCAAGGTCCAGGAGGCTGTGCGCGGTTTTTTTGATCGCGATCCGCGTAAGGATGTCAATCCTGACGAAGCTGTGGCGATCGGAGCAGCTATCCAGGCGGGGGTATTGTCGGGTGATGTCGGAGACGTGTTGTTGCTTGATGTCACGCCATTGTCTCTGGGCATTGAAACCCTCGGTGGCATTATGACCAAGCTGATCGAGAAAAACACCACGATTCCCACTAAGGCAACGCAGGTTTTTTCAACCGCGGAAAATGGTCAGACGGCGGTCACGGTGCATGTGCTGCAAGGTGAGCGGGAGCGTGCGGCCGCCAACAAGTCGCTGGCGCGTTTTGATCTCACGGAGATTCCTGCGGCGCCGCGAGGCGTTCCTCAAGTTGAGGTCTCCTTTGATATCGATGCCAACGGTTTGCTGCATGTATCTGCCAAAGACAAATCCACGGGTCGGGAACAATCGGTTGATGTCAAACCCTCGAGTGGTCTTGATGATGCGGAAATCGATCGTATGGTGCAGGATGCTGAAGCCCATGAGGAAGAAGATCGCAAGTTCCATGAGCTTGCCAACGCACGCAATGAGGCTGATGCGTTGATTCATGCGGTCAGCAAATCGATTTCCGATGCTGGAGAATCGGCTCCAGGTGCCGAGAAAGCCGAGCTCGAGTCGGCCATAGAAGAGCTTAAGTCCGCTATGAAAGGGGATGACAAGGATCTCGTATCCAGTAAAGTTCAAACGCTGAACGAGAAATTCAGTGAATTCTCGGCTAAAGTGGCCACGTCCTCGGCAAGCCAGGAATATCAGGAGCCGGAAACGGAGGCGGATGTCGTGGATGCGGAGTTCGAGGAAATCAAGGACGATGATGACAGCAAGTCGTCCTGATTTCTGCTGGTCGGGCATGGGCGTGAACGTCTTTGCCCGGCGCGGGAATGAGGGTTGTTGATTGTTTTAAGTCATGCAACGTTTATCCTCAAGGCAGAACGATTTTACTATGATGTTGTAATGGATATGAAACCGGGTCGGGAGTCTGTTTGAGCTTATGGCACAACGTGATTATTACGAAATTCTAGGAGTCGATCGTACGGCGGAAGAAGGCGAAATTAAAAAAGCTTTTCGCCGACTCGCCATGAAATACCATCCTGACAGGAATCCTGATAACCCTGAAGCCGAGCAAAATTTCAAGGAAGCCAAGGAAGCTTATGATGTATTGAGCAATGCACAGAAACGCGCCACGTATGACCGCTATGGTCATGCGGGTCTGGGTGGCGCTTCCGCTGGAGGCGGGGCTTCCCCTTTTGGTGATTTCTCTGACGTATTCAGTGAGATGTTCGGAGATATCTTTGGCGCCGCTTCGGGTCGGGGCGGTCGGCAGCGTTATAAGGGCTCTGATCTGCGTGTTGTCGTTGATATCGATCTTGAGGAAGCGGTCGGTGGCACCGGCAAGGAAGTGGAAATTCCCACCAAAGTGGTATGTCCAGACTGCCATGGTTCCTGTTGCGCCAAAGGTCGTGCTCCGAGCCGCTGTCATGTGTGCGATGGTATCGGTCAGGTCAGGATGCAACAGGGCATATTCGCGGTTCAGCAAACTTGCCCCAAATGTCGCGGCAGTGGAGTGGAGATTACCGATCCTTGCCTGAGCTGCGATGGTTCCGGTCGTATTTCCGAGGTGCGAAAAATCAAGGTGGAAATTCCGGCAGGCATAGACAGCGGAGATCGTCTGAGGTTGCAGGGTAAAGGTGAGGCCGGCTTGCAGGGTGGTGAAGCCGGAGATCTGTATGTGGAGGTTCAGGTTCGAGCGCACCCCATCTTTCGGCGTGAAGGAGATGACCTTCATAGTGATGTGCCGATCAGTTACGGAACGGTGTGTTTGGGCGGTGATGTTGAGGTGCCGACTTTGTCGGGGACGCTCAATCTTCATATTCCGCATGGGACGCAGTCTGGGCGTGTTTTTCGTTTGCGTCAGAAAGGCGTGCGTTCGCTTCGGGGTGGTCATGTCGGGGATCTGTTGTGTCATGTCAAAATCGAAACTCCGGTTGATTTGACCCCGGAACAAAAAGATCTGATCATGAGCCTGGAAAAGTCTCTTGGTCATGATAGCAATCGACATAGTCCGAACACGCATTCGTGGATGGGTAATGTCAAGCGTTTTTTTGAACGCTTTACGGTGTAGATAAATATGATGTTGAGGGAAGAGCCGGGATGACAACTTCTCTGTTAGCGCTTGTTATGCATGGCGCAGGTGGCAGAATGGGGCGGGAGATTATCGGGTGTAGTGCAGAGGATGATTCTATCGCCCTGATTGGCGCCCTTGATGCTGCCGATCACCCCGATGCATGGAAGGATGTNNCCGGTTAAGCCCGGATTTTGATGCGGCATGGGTGCGTGATAGTGACTTGAAACCCGTGGTAATCGATTTCAGCATTCCTGAGGCTTCGTTGCGAGCGGCAAAATGGTGTCAGCAGCAGGGCTGCCCTTTAGTGGTGGGCACTACGGGTTTTACCGAGGCGCAAAAACAGGAACTGATACTTGCGGGACAACAGATACCTTTGTTGATATCGGCGAATATGAGCCTTGGTGCCAACGTGTTGCTGGGAGTGCTTTCCCAGGTGGCGCATTCTCTTGGCCGATTGTCTGATATTGAAATTGTTGAATGGCATCATCGTTATAAACGTGATGCGCCGTCGGGGACGGCATTGGCGATGGGTGAAGCGATTGCTTCCGCTCTTGATCTGGATTGGCCAGAAAGTGCGTGGCTGGATCGACAACAAAATCAGGATCCGGATAAACGCCGTAATATGATCGGTTTTTCGTCTCTGCGCGCCGGCGATATGGCCGGGCAGCATTCGGCGCTATTTGCCCTGGAAGGGGAAAGCCTGGAGCTTGGGCATCGCGTTACCAGTCGCCGTTGTTTTGCGCATGGTGCGCTCACAGCGGCCCGTTGGTTGTCGCAGCGCTCTGCTGGCTGTTATAGCATGCGCGATGTGCTTGGCTTGAATGGCCAGGCTTATGGATAGAGTTCCCGCAATTCTGGTTCTGGAAGATGGCAGTGTCTTTGACGGCATCTCGATCGGGGTAGAAGGTTCTCGGGTCGGGGAAGTGGTTTTCAATACTGCGATGAGTGGTTATCAGGAAATACTGACCGATCCTTCCTATGCGGAACAGATGGTGACGTTGACATCCCCACATGTGGGGAATACCGGCATCAACACGGAAGATTATGAATCATCCCGCGCCTGGCTTAGCGCACTGATCGTGCGAGATATGTCGGATTCGGTGAGCAATTGGCGTGCAACGACGGATCTAAGCACTTTTTTGCATCAGCATCGCGTTGTGGCGATGGCAGGGTTGGATACGCGAGCTCTGACAGTCCTGTTGCGGGAAAAGGGTGCTTTGCGTGGCTGTATGGCGGCGCCTGGAATAGCAGTAGACTCGGCGCTGGCTATGGCGCGTGATTATCCCGGGTTGATGAATCGCAATCTGGCCTGCGAGGTGTCTACCACTCAGACGTATACATGGGATGCGCCCGGATGGGATCGTATGGTTCAGCCGGAAATATTATGTCACGTGGTTGTCTATGATTTCGGTGTCAAGCGGAACAATTTGCGTTTTTTGGTGGATTCCGCGTGCAGGGTGACCGTGGTTCCAGCGTTGACGCCGCCGGCTGAAGTTCTGTCGATGCGCCCGGATGGGATTTTTTTCTCCAATGGTCCCGGCGATCCGGCGGCTTGTACGGAAATCATCGCGAATATCCGAACACTGTTACGGGAGAAAATCCCCTTGTTCGGGGTGTGCCTGGGGCATCAATTGCTGGCTCTGGCTGCCGGTGGGCGTACGGTTAAAATGAAATTCGGTCATCATGGCACCAATCATCCGGTCATGGATATTGAGCATGAAAAAGTCATAATAACCAGTCAAAATCATGGGTTTTCCGTCGATGAAGCCAGTTTGCCGCCGTCGGTCAGAGTAACCCATCGTTCGCTTTTTGACGCTACAGTTCAAGGCTTACGGTTCCTTGACACCCCGGCTTTCGGTTTCCAGGGACATCCTGAAGCGAGTCCGGGACCTCATGATGGCGCATATCTTTTTGCCAGTTTTCTGGCATCCATGCGCG
>DEIQ01000085.1:41227-49776 GCA_002352565.1 Proteobacteria bacterium UBA2770
ATTGTCATCGGTCAGGCCTGTGAGTTTGATTATTCTGGCACCCAGGCCTGCCGCGCTTTGCGTGAGGAAGGCTTCCGGCTGATTCTGGTCAATTCCAATCCGGCTACGATCATGACGGACCCATCCATGGCAGATCGGATCTACATTGAGCCATTGCGTTGGCAGACGCTTGAGCAGATCATTGCCATTGAACGTCCGGATGCTTTGCTTTCGACCATGGGCGGGCAAACTTCCCTGAATGTTGCGCTGGCGCTTGAGGAGCATGGCGTGCTTGACGCGTATGGCGTGGAATTGATCGGCGCCAACTATGAGGCTATCCGGCTGGGTGAAGACCGTGCGTTGTTTAAGCGCGCCATGGAGGAAATCGGGCTCTCCACGCCGGTTTCCGTGACGGTTTCCAGCGTGAAAGAAGCTGTTGAGCAGGCGCCTGGCCTTGGCTTTCCTATCATTTTACGACCATCTTTTACCTTAGGCGGAGCCGGAGGCGGCATAGCCTACAATCAGGACGAGTTGTGTGATATGTGCGCCTTTGGCTTGGCGCAGTCGCCGATTGGGCAGGTCTTGCTGGAGCGTTCGGTCAAAGGCTGGAAGGAATACGAACTTGAGGTGGTGCGTGATCGCAAGGACAACGCCATCATTGTGTGCAGCATTGAAAATGTGGATCCCATGGGTATTCATACGGGTGATTCCATTACTGTGGCCCCGGCGCAGACATTAACAGACAGGGAATATCATCGTCTGAGAGATCAGGCCATCGCGGTTTTGCGCCGCGTAGGCGTCGATACCGGGGGAGCCAATGTTCAGTTTGCGATCAACCCCGAAAATGGGGCGGTGGTTGTGATTGAGATGAACCCGCGGGTATCGCGTTCTTCAGCGCTGGCTTCCAAGGCCACAGGTTTCCCTATTGCCCGGATCGCCGCCAAGCTGGCGGTAGGCTATACACTTGATGAACTGCGCAATGAGATTACTGGAGAGGTGATCGCGGCTTCGTTCGAGCCAACGCTGGATTATGTGGTTACCAAGATACCGCGCTTTGCTTTTGACAAATTCCCTCAGGCGGATGCGCATCTGACTACTCAGATGAAATCCGTGGGTGAGGTGATGGCTTTTGGGCGAACGTTCAAGGAATCTTTGCACAAAGCGCTGCGCTCAATGGAAGACGGTACGGCAGGTTTGGATGGGCAGATTGATGTCGGTCAGTCGACGGATTCGGTGGAAACAGAAGCCGTGCTGGAACTGGAACTGAGTGCGCCAGGACCGCGCCGACTGTGGTATGTGGCGGATGCGTTGCGTTTGGGCTGGTCCACGGAGCGCATCCATGCATTGACGCGTATTGATCCGTGGTTCGTGACCCAGATAGCCGGGTTGGTGGATTGGGAACGGTGGTTGTATGGTCGTCCTCTGGCCGGAATCAGTGAAGAGGATATGCGCCATCTCAAGCGGGATGGTTTCTCCGATCAGCGTTTGGGGCATTTGCTTGGGTGTGAGGAGGATGCTGTGCGCAATCACCGTCACGGTCTGAAGATTCGTCCCGTGTATAAGCGTGTGGATTCCTGCGCCGCCGAATTTCCCGCAGTGACGCCTTATCTGTATTCCACCTATGAACAGTATTGTGAGTCTCGCCCCAGTCAGCGCCGCAAGATCATGGTTCTTGGCAGTGGGCCCAATCGTATTGGCCAGGGCATTGAATTTGATTATTGTTGCGTTCATGCAGCGCTGGAATTGCAGGAACAGGGCATTGAAACCATTATGGTCAACTGCAATCCCGAGACGGTTTCCACCGATTTCGATATTTCCAACCGCTTGTATTTCGAGCCATTGGTGGCGGAAGATGTGCTCGAAATAGCGATGCTTGAGAAGCCGGATGGCGTAATCGTTCAGTTTGGAGGTCAGACGCCGCTCAAGTTATGCCATGCATTACAGGCGCACCATATACCAGTGTTGGGGACCAGCCCTGATTCGATTGATCTGGCTGAGGATCGTGAACGCTTCCGTCATCTGCTTGATAAGCTTGGTTTGCTTCAGCCTCCGAATGAAGTCGCCATGACGGAAGCGGAAGCCTTACGCAAGAGTGCAAAGATCGGTTTTCCGCTAATGATCCGCCCTTCTTATGTTTTAGGCGGTCAGGCAATGCGGGTAGTTTACGATGAGACGGATCTGAACGCTTATCTAAAGGATATGCAGTTGCAGTTTTCTCATGGTGCGCTGTTGCTGGAACGGTTTCTTGAAAATGCGCTTGAACTCGACGTGGATGCCGTTGTCGATAAAGAAGGCGGTGTTCTGGTGGCGGGAATCATGCAGCACATCGAGGAAGCCGGGATTCATTCAGGGGACTCAGCCTGCATGATTCCACCGTTGGGTGTCGGGCAAGATATGCAGGGGATCATCAAGGAACAGGTCACCCGGCTGGGACGTGCGCTCGGCGTAGTGGGTCTGATGAATGTTCAGTTTGCACTACAGGGCGATGAACTGTATGTCCTGGAAGTCAATCCGCGTGGATCCCGGACGGTGCCTTTTGTATCCAAAGCCACCGGGTTGGCATTGGCGCGGCTGGCAACCCGGTGCATGCTTGGAGAGCGTCTGCGTGATATGGCATGCGAATTGTCTGACATGCACTACGTGGCGGTAAAAGAAGCGGTGTTTCCTTTCAGCAAGTTTGCTGGGGCGGATCCGGTTCTGGGTCCTGAAATGAAATCCACCGGTGAGGTGATGGGCCTGGCGAGTAGTTTTGGGCAGGCTTTCGCCAAGGCTCAGGCGGCGGCTGGATACGTCCTGCCACAGGAAGGTCGCATTCTTTTGAGTGTGCTCGATCGGGATAAGCCCGCCGTGGTGAAGCTTGCGGATCAACTGGTGCAGGCCGGTTACAGTATCGTGGCTACCGGTGGAACGGCTAGAGCCTTGCATGCATCGGGAATAGCGTGCGAAGTCGTGCAAAAAGTGACCGAAGGACGACCTCATATTGTAGATTTGATTAAAAGCAATGCTGTCGCTCTGATTGTGAACACGACCCAGGGCAAGCGGGCTTTTTCGGAAGGCCGCACGATCCGGCGGGAAGCGCTGCATCGCCAGATTCCCTACTTTACGACGATGGCGGGAGCCTGGGCTTGTTGTCAGGCGCTGGCGGAGAAAATGCCAATGGAAATCTGCTGCCTGCAGGATGTCCATAAGGAGTTGAAGAAAACATGAAAAGAGTCCCCATGACGGTTTCTGGCGCCGAGAAATTGCGCGAGGAATTGCGTCAGTTGAAGCAGGTTGAACGACCATCGGTGATTGATGCCATTGCCATTGCCAGGGCGCATGGCGACTTGAAGGAGAATGCCGAGTATCACGCTGCCCGGGAGCAACAAAGCTTCATCGAAGGGCGCATCAAAGAAATTGGACACAAACTTTCGCTGGCGGAAATCATTGATGTCACCAAACTGCATCAGGATGGACGCATCGTTTTTGGCGTAACCGTTGACCTGCTTGATGAGGAAAGCGGCGAGGAGCAACATTATCAGATTGTGGGCGATGAGGAATCTGATATCAAACAACGGCGCTTATCCATCAATTCGCCGATGGCACGCGCCATGATCGGGAAATCGGCAGGAGATCAGGTGGTGGTGCGCGCCCCCGGCGGAGAAATCCGCTATGAAGTATTAGAGGTGCATTACCGATAATTGCGCCCGAACGGGCTATGAACCGATATTGAAGCTTTATGATCGGAATCGCATCGGCATGAGTGGTTGGCATGGTAGAGACAGCCGTGACTTGGCGGACTGTTGATTGGCTTTCACCGGTTGATCTGTGTAATCATGTAGATTCCGGTTTTCTATTTTTTGTGCCTCCCGATGTGCCAGGTCGCCCAATAGTCAAAGCTCATGCGATATGAAAGGAGAAAGGTTTGCATGGCGGAAGTACTGGATTGACAACAGATACTAAAATCGCTGTAATGATGAAGACGATCATTAGCGTAGCATGTCGCTGGTGGGCGGGAGCGGCCTTGTTTACTGGCTTGATGGCGGCGCCGGCGTTGTTTTCCGCAGACATTGATCTGGCGATGGCGGGTGAAATGGCTGGCAGGCTTTTTTGGGTGGTGAATGTATTTGGCGTGATCGTTTTGACGGCTGGTGTTTTATGGCTATTATGGCACCGTGCGTGGCGAATGGTTCCGGGCATGCAGATCTGTACTGGTCTGGCATGGGCTCTGGTGGTCGTTGAATTGGCGGTGATTCATCCGTGGGTGCAATTTGCCAAAGATTTTCACGGTGCGGATTCATCCTATTTCACCTGGGTTCATGGTTTTTCCGAGCTGGTTTATCTGGCGATTTGTCTGCTGGCGCTCTGGATGTTGAGTTGGCAACGCTTTCCTCCTGAAATCAGAGCTGATGAGCCGTCCACGTAGTCGCGATTGGCTTAAACGCCATGATGCGGATCCGTTTGTGCGACAATCCCGCGCGCAGGGTTACCGGGCGCGCTCGGTTTACAAGTTGATAGAACTCGACGAGAAGCTGAAAATTTTTCGTCGTGGCGGGTATGTTCTCGATCTGGGCGCGGCGCCAGGGAGCTGGAGCCAATACGCCGCATCCCGGGTTACGGGTTCAGGTAAAGTCGTCGCGGTGGATAGGCTGCCTATTGCGCCGATTTCTGGGGTGTCGATCATCCAGGCGGATATTTGCGCGCCGGATATCATCGAAACCCTGGGGTTGGAATTGGCTGAGCGAAAAGTTGATGTGCTCATCAGTGATATGGCGCCGGATATCACCGGTATTTCCGTTGCGGATGCCGCGGCCTTTTCCGAGATTGCCGATGCGGTACGCGACTTGAGCCGTACAATGCTTATCCTTGGCGGAATTATGGTGTTCAAAGTGTTCGAGGGGCTGGAAAGCCAGGCGATCGCAAAAGAGTTTTCCACTTCTTTTACCGCTCTTCGCAGGTATAAGCCCAAAGCGAGTTTGGGACGGAGCAGAGAGTTATACTTCATTGGGTCGGGTTTTCGTCTATAGTTATTACATTAGAGCGTTTGCCCTGAGGGTAAGGTGCGAGTGGCAGCAAAGTGGATATTCCATTCAAAGCTGAATGGGTTACCGATGTGAGGGTATAGTAATGAATGATATGACAAAAAATATAATTTTGTGGGCAATCATTGCGGTAGTTTTGATTTCCATTCTCCAGGGTTTTGGTCAGCGGATGCCGATGATGGAGAAGATGGCTTATTCGGAATTTCTGCATCATGTGGAACAGGGCACCATCAGGAGCATCGTTATCGATGGACAAGCCATCAATGGGCGTATGACCGGCGGTGAAACTTTCCGCACTTACAGTCCGAACAAAGAGCAAGATCAACTGGTTCAGGAATTGAGGAACAGTGATATTCGCATCGAAGCGCAGGAGCCGCGGAAACAATCACTGCTGTTGCAGATCTTTATCTCATGGTTCCCGTTTTTGCTGCTGATTGGCGTATGGATATTTTTCATGCGGCAGATGCAAGGTGGTGGTGCTGGAAGAGGCGCTATGTCCTTCGGTAAAAGCAAAGCCAAGTTGTTGGGCGAAGATCAGATCAGAGTAACGTTTGCTGATGTCGCCGGGGTGGATGAAGCCAAGGACGAAGTACTGGAGCTGGTTGAATTTCTGCGTGATCCAGGCAAATTCCAGCGCCTTGGGGGCAGGATCCCGCGGGGCGTTTTGATGGTCGGCCCTCCGGGAACGGGTAAAACCCTGCTTGCACGGGCGATTGCCGGTGAAGCCAAGGTGCCTTTTTTCTCGATTTCGGGTTCGGATTTCGTGGAAATGTTTGTGGGTGTCGGGGCTTCCCGGGTGCGCGACATGTTTGAACAGGCCAAGAAGCAGTCACCATGTATCATTTTCATTGACGAAATTGACGCTGTAGGTCGCCATCGTGGTGTCGGTCTCGGCGGCGGTCATGATGAACGCGAACAGACATTGAATCAGTTGCTTGTGGAGATGGACGGTTTTCAGGGCAATGAAGGCGTCATTATCATCGCTGCTACCAATCGTCCGGATGTGCTTGATCGTGCTCTGCTGCGCCCGGGCCGATTCGATCGCCAGGTGGTTGTAGGATTGCCGGATGTGCGTGGACGCGAACAGATTCTGCGGGTGCATATGAAAAAAATCCCGGCAGAAACTGATGTCGAGCCGGGAATTATTGCCCGCGGCACTCCAGGTTTTACCGGTGCCGATCTGGCCAATCTGGTCAATGAAGCCGCTTTGTTCGCAGCGCGGAGAAATCACAGTGCGGTGGATATGCAGGCTTTCGAGCGCGCCAAGGATAAAATCATGATGGGCGTTGAGCGTCGTTCCATGGTGATGAACGAGGATGAAAAGAAATTGACCGCTTATCATGAAGCCGGTCATGCCATTGTCGGTCTGCTGGTTCCTGATCATGATTCGGTTTATAAGGTGAGCATTATGCCACGCGGTCAGGCGCTGGGAATTACCATGTTCCTTCCGGAAGATGATCGTTACAGTTACAGCAAGCGTCGGCTCTACAGTCAATTGTCGAGTCTGTTCGGTGGTCGTGCGGCGGAGGAGGTTGTGTTTGGTTCCGATGCGGTCACCACCGGAGCCTCCAATGACATCGAACGTGCTACTGAAATCGCACGCAACATAGTCACTCGATGGGGTTTGTCTGATGTGCTTGGCCCACTGTCCTATCATGAGGAAAAAGAAGGTTCCTCCAATATGCATGGGGGGTTGGGGATTTCCGATGAGACTGCGCGCCGTATTGATCATGAAATCAGAAGTGTCATCGAGCTTAATTACGAAAGGGCTAGAGAACTCCTGCTTGAGCATATCGATAGTCTTCACATGATGGCAGAAGCTCTGATGAAATATGAGACCATCGATAAAGCGCAGATCGATGACATTATGAGTGGGCGTATGCCGGGTCCTCCAAAAGGCTGGGGTGCCGACGATTCAGCGAGCCAGGTTCGTTTGGACAAGCCTGCCCAACCTTCATCCGGTGGGGCGGCGGTTCCGGTGCAAAGCAAGGTAACCAAGAAGAGCGATAGCGATAAACATACTGTGCAATCGTGAACCTATGATTATTTGAGTAATGACACCTTTGTTTTTACAATGCGGGGAGCGCAGACTTGATCTGAGTTGCGCTCCCTTTGTTATGGGGGTTTTGAATATCACGCCCGACTCTTTTTCCGATGGCGGGCAATTTATGTCCTCTGAAGCGGCATTGTGCCAAGTTGAGCTTATGGTTCGCGAAGGCGCTGCCATTGTGGATGTAGGCGCCGAGTCGTCCAGGCCAGGGAGTGAACCGGTCTGCGTGCAGCAACAGCTTGATCGCCTGGTTCCAGTGGTGGAATCCATTCTCGACCGCCTTGATGTGGTGGTTTCGGTAGATACCAGCGAGTCTGAAGTGATGCGGGAGTCTCTGGTTCGAGGAGCGCATATGATCAACGACATTCGAGCGCTGCAAGGCCATGGCTCCATGGAAGCCGTGGCGGAGTCGGGTGCTTGCGTATGTCTGATGCATATGCGGGGAGAGCCGCAAACCATGCAGGAAGCTCCCTGCTATGGGGATTTGATGGATGAGATCAGGGTATTTCTTGATAAAAAGAAACAAGCTTGTCTGAGCGCCGGTCTTTCTCCGGAGCAGATCGTAGTCGACCCCGGTTTTGGCTTTGGTAAAACTTTTGAACACAATGCCGAAATATTGCGCCGCTTGCATGAGTTACAGTCGCTTAAGGCACCGGTTTTAATCGGATTGTCACGCAAATCCTGGCTCGGGTATGTTCTTGGTGGCGCGGATGTGAGCAAGCGGCTTCATGCCGGTGTCGCGGCTGCTGTGGTTGGCGTCATAAAGGGTGCGCATATTGTTCGTACCCATGACGTGGGTCCGACAAGAGAAGCTTTGAGACTGGTATCAGCGCTTGCTGGTTGAATTCATTTATTTCCAGGGCATACCAGGACATAGAGGATATGAATAGATTTTGAAAGATTTTCATCCTTTTGGCACCGACGGTATTCGCGGAAGGTCAGGGCAATGGCCCATGGTTCCGGAGTTTGTCTGGCATGTCGTACGTGCGGCGGTGTTGGAATTGTTTTCGCAAGGCGGCGCGAAACTGGTGGTCGTTGGGCGTGATACACGCGCTTCCAGCCTGTTATTTGAGCGTGTGGTAAGCGCTGCGGCTTCTTCGTGTGGCATGGATATATGGTCGCCAGGGGTGGCGCCGACTGCTGCTGTAGCTTTCCTGGCAGCACATGCTGACGCCTGCTGCGGAATTATGGTTAGTGCATCGCATAATTCGTGGCAGGATAATGGCATCAAGTTTTTTGCGCCGGGCGGTCGAAAGCTGAGAGAATCGGAAGAAATCGCTATCGTTGAGCGCTTGAGTCACGCCAGCAGCGGTAGTTCCCGGCTGTTTCGCAGCCATGGCAGGGTGCGCGATTGGTCCGAGGGTCTCGAATCCTATAAGGATCATTGTCTGGAAACCGTTGCGGGACGTGGTTCGTTGTCCGGCATGCGCCTTGTGGTGGATGGCGCCAACGGCTCGGTGTCCGAAATTGCGCCGCAGATTTTTTCGGCTCTGGGCGCC
>DEIQ01000101.1 GCA_002352565.1 Proteobacteria bacterium UBA2770
TCAGCGAATTAAGTCGTAGTTATAATCGGTTGTACCCATACCCATGGTGTCTTCATCAAGACGGTCCAGAATAGCATTCACAAGCGTTTTAAGAATGTGCATGCCGCCCTCATAACCCAATGTGGTATCGCGATGCAGGTGATGCCGATCAAAAATAGGAAAGCCAATGCGAATTAAAGGCACCTCAAACTCTTTGCCCTTGGTGATAGTATCGCGCTGGATAAATTTCCCATAGGAATTGCCAATCATGAAGTCCGGCTTGTCGGTAAAAACCAGTGAGCGCATATGCCACAGATCCTTGCTAACGTGAACTTGACTGTTTTGGCCGTAAGGAGATTGCTCCAGCATGCTCACCATCGCCTTGCGCCAGCGTTTGTTGCCATTATTCGCCAGAATATGAATCGGCTCTGCCCCAAGTTCAAGCAGGAATTTGCTCATACCCATGACAAAATCCGGATCACCCCACAGCGCATAACGTTTGCCATGAAGCCAGGCGTGCGAATCGGTCATCATGTCCACCAGCCTGCCGCGCTCTTTTTCCAGAGATTCGGGTATCGGCTGACCGGTAATTTCCGAGATTTTCATCAAAAACTCATCAGTCCATCCCAGCCCCATGGGAATACTGAGTTTCGGAATTTGCTGATGCCAGGTGGTTTCAATGAACTTCTTGCTTTTTTCAAGCTGCCAAGGCTGCAATGTGACGGTCGTAATGGCGTTGGGCGCATCCTTGATTTCATCCTGGGTCGTGCCGCCGGCAAACATACGGAATTTCCCGTCAGCAGGGGTATCCAGAACTTCCTCAGGATCAGACAGAAAACTGTAATCCACTTCCATTTCATTAAGCATGCGCTTAATGACGCGGAAATTACCCAGATAGGTTTCGAATCCGGGGATGATATTGATTTTTCCGTTACTTCCTGGCTCCTTACCTTCCATGTAATTCAAGGTAAAAAATCGCGCCATGCCTTCAAACATATTATCCCAGCCAGTTGTATGGCTGCCGACAAAGCTTGGCGTATGGGCAAAAGGCGTGGGAAATTCCTTTGGAACACGACCATCATTTTTGGCATTGCCGATGAAGGCATTAAGGTCATCGCCAATCACCTCGGCCATGCAGGTAGTACTCACGGCAATGATGTCTGGATTATATAATGCCTTGGCATTTTCAAGCCCGGAATTCATGTTTTTCTGACCACCGAATACCGCCGCGTCTTCAGTCATGGAATCCGAAACACAGGCGATCGGCTCCTTGAAATGGCGGTTAAAGTAGGTTCTGAAGTATGCCACGCATCCTTGGCTGCCATGCACATAGGGTAGGGTCTTCTCAAACCCGAGAGCGCATAGAACCGCGCCCAGAGGCTGGCACGCCTTGGCCGGGTTGACCGTTAAGGCTTCGCGACTAAAATTGATTTCCTTGTATTCTTCAGACGTTGTCCAATCGAAAACCTCGTTGATTTTCTCCTGAGAATGACTTTCCTCATAATTAGTTTTTTTTAGCGCCAGATTTTCCTTATAATCTTCGTCACGGAATAAAGGATAACTGGGTTTGATGTTTTCAACATCCTTCTGGCTCATGATCATCTCCTGCCGCGCCACTAATCCGTGGACATACGGTCTGTTAACAATAGCGATTAAATAGATGAAACCGGGGATGGAGCCGGACCGACCCCATCCAGCATTTCAACTCCAGCTAAACTTCAGCAGCCTGAAGCGATTCTTCTTCGTCGGCTTTTTTCTTCCATGGCACCTGGATAGCATTCCAGCACGGATTATTCAAAGTCATGTCCATATCCCGAGCAAAAATGGCAAAACCATCGTAGCCATGATAAGGGCCGGAATAATCCCATGAATGCATCTGCCGGAATGGGATGCCCATTTTCTGGAAGATGTATTTTTCCTTGATCCCCGAGCCGATCAAGTCGGGTTTCATTCGTTTAACGAATTCCTCAAACTCATAGCCCGTTACATCGTCATAGAGCAGGGTGGAATTGCCCATTTCCTTGATAGTTCTGTCGTAATCGTCATTGTGGCCAAATTCATAACCGGTACCAATGACTTCCATGCCCAGATCTTCATAAGCTCCAATGGTATGACGGGGGCGAAGTCCACCGACATACAGCATGACGGTTTTACCTTCGAGGCGAGGACGGAATCTGGCGATGACCGCATCCATCTCGGCTTGGTATTTGGCAATAACTTTCTCTGCGCCTTCCTTGATGCTGTCATCAAAAAACGAAGCAATTTTGCGCAACGATTCGGCGATTTTGGTTGGTCCAAAAAAATTGTATTCCATCCACGGAATACCATATTTCTCTTCCATATGCCGCGAAATATAATTCATTGAGCGGTAACAATGCACCAGATTTAATTTGACCTTGGGCGTTAACTCAATTTCAGCCAAAGTGCCATCACCAGACCACTGAGCTACCACGCGCAGCCCCATTTCTTCAAGCAAAGTACGCGATGCCCAGGCATCACCGCCAATATTGTAGTCGCCGATCACAGCGACATCGTAGGGCGTGGTTTCAAAACTCGTATCTTCATCGCGCGCACTCAAAACCCAATCTCTGACCGAATCATTGGCGATGTGATGACCGAGTGACTGAGAAACACCGCGAAAGCCTTCGCAGCGAACCGGCACAACGGTTTTCCCGAGATCCCTGGCTTTCTTTTTCGATACCGCCTCAATATCATCGCCGATCAGGCCGATCGGACATTCTGACTGTACCGTAATGCCTTTATTCAGCGGGAACAGCATATCAATTTCATCGATCAGTTTATCGAGTTTTTTATCGCCACCGAAAACGATATCTTTCTCCTGGAAATCCGAGGTAAAGTTCATCGTCACAAAAGTGTTTACCCCGGTGGTGCCGATGTAGTAATTACGGCGCCCGGCACGCGAATATTGCCCACATCCCACAGGACCATGGGAAATATGGATCATATCCTTGATTGGCCCCCATACCACGCCTTTGGAACCAGCATAGGCGCATCCACGAATGGTCATGGCGCCAGGAACGGATTTCTTGTTGGACGTAATGCATTTTTTGGATTGTTCAACCGAATTGTCATTAACAGCCAGATGCTGGGCCCGGTTTTTCTGAGCTTCCTCAGGATAGACTTCCAGCACCTCCTGAATGAGAGCTTCGGTCTCTTCTCTGCTCATAGTGGACATTTCGCTATCTCCTCTAATAACCACTCCTTTCGAAATGGCATATCGCAATTTATTTCGAACAAATCATGGAGACCTGCCTGATTTGATGACAGACCTCCATAACCATTACCTCACTCGACCAATTAGTTAGACGCGCTTGCCGCACTTTCAGAAGCGGCAGTCTGACCAACGATGGATTCGTCTTCTTCTTCCATAATGCCGAACTTCATCAACAGGTCTTCCAACTGATCCATGGTGATTGGCTCGGGAATCACGAAGTTTTTGTTATCAATGATCTTTTGAGCCAGCGCCCGATATTCATCGGCCTGCGGAGCTGTAGGCTCATACTCAATCACCGTCATACGCCGAATTTCTGCACGCTGGACCACATTATCGCGCGGGATGAAATGAATCATCGTCGTTCCAAGTTCTGCGGCCAGAGCTTCGATCAAACTGTCTTCACATGCCGTATTACGTGAATTGCAGATCAGACCCGCCAGACGTACGCTACCCGAATTGGCATATTTGACAATACCTTTGGCAATATTGTTGGCCGCGTACATCGCCATCATTTCACCGGATACGACAATGTAAATCTCCTGAGCCTTGTTTTCGCGAATAGGCATGGCGAAACCACCACACACCACATCGCCAAGGACATCGTAGAATACGAAATCCATATCATCATCGTAGGCGCCCTCTTCCTCAAGGAAGTTGATAGCGGTGATAACGCCGCGACCTGCGCAACCGACACCCGGCTCAGGTCCACCGGATTCAACGCATTTAATATCGCCGTAACCGACTTTCAGTACCTCTTCCAATTCCAGATCTTCCACACTTCCGGCTGAAGCAGCCAAGTGCATGATGGTATTCTGAGCTTTGGCATGAAGTATCAGGCGAGTTGAATCCGATTTTGGATCACAGCCCACAATCATGACTTTTTTTCCAGCTTCCGCGAGTGCAGCCACCAGATTTTGAGTCGTGGTCGATTTGCCGATTCCACCTTTTCCATATATAGCACATTGACGTAAAGCCATATCCCGTCTCCTTGTGTGTTTAAGCAACCAACATGGTTACGCAGTAGGTTGCAATGCGCGTGCCAGCTCAATAATTATCGCGTAATACACTGATTATTATTCATTACTTCTATATATGCGTGCCTGTGGTTTTGCGTGGTATCTACGACAAAGCCGCCTGTGTCTGTATGGATAGCGACATATATCTGAGATCAAGAATCAGTATCGTTAATAGATGAAAAGGAATACGGATGGCTTAATGAATCGATGTGAAACTGTCATTACTTACTGTTGTTATTTCAGAGCAGATTCATTACATGGATAATAGTGTAAATCTTGAGAAGAAATTGAATGAAGACCATAGAATAACTGCTTTTCCGGAGCGTTCAGGTCAACAGCGCTTCATTGCATTTTTGAATGACTGGCACGCGACAATTTCATGTAATCAAAGCAACTAAAGTTACAATGCAACAGGAGCTTTGATTAAAATTCTACTGCTATATCATAAAGTTATCGTTTTTGGCTTTTTTTTTGCTTATAAACCTTTAATGTCTAAAATAAACTAAAATTTCGGAGGTTAAAGCCATGTCCACTGAAACTCTGGAAATGCTGCTCGAAGGCGTCGAGAGTGGAACCATCATCCCATACCTGGGGCCTGGTGCGTTGATAGGTTCACTAGATCAGGAAGGCCGACGGGCGCCTGTCACCCAGGAGGAACTTATTCTAGAGTTGAATCATGGTCAACCCATGCCGCCCAAGTTGATGTATGAATTCCCCCGCGCCGCCATGAACCTGGAACTCAAGCATGGTCGTTCTTATCTCCAACGTTTTTTTTCGAAACTCTATACTGAAAGACAATGGTCCCGATCACCCGTGCATGAGTGGATTGCTGCTATTAAACCGGCCTATGTCATCGATATCAACCGGGATACCATGCTCCAGGACTCCTACGCTGCGGTTCCACACACACTTATTTGTGGAATTTCCCGTATAGGGGGTACCGATTTCCGCTTCAAACTGTTTCATTACAATGGAAATGAATATCATGAAATAGGGCAAGATGAAGTCAATGAAGATTTGCCTGTCTTGTTCAAGCCCATGGGGACTCCAAAACCGGAACCGCATTATATTGCATCAGATGCTGATTACGTCGATTACATTTCCGAGCTTATGGGCGGATTCGGAATCCCGTCATTCGTGAAACGATACCGGGCTTCACGCCGGTATCTGTTTTTAGGTCTAAGCCTAACGCGTGACACCGAAC
This sequence comes from Proteobacteria bacterium UBA2770, assembly GCA_002352565.1. Classification (GTDB taxonomy): domain Bacteria; phylum Pseudomonadota; class Gammaproteobacteria; order UBA2770; family UBA2770; genus UBA2770. The sequence continues at coordinate 5,435 of DEIQ01000101.1, forward strand.
GGATGATTATGTCTGATATCACTTATGGCAGCGCCAATCCCAGAGGTTGGGCGTTAATACCCGAGCCAACGGAAAAAGAACGCAGATTTTGCGCTCGCGTGAACATTGAAATCATCGAGGCTGATATTGAGGATTTACTGA
>DEIQ01000042.1 GCA_002352565.1 Proteobacteria bacterium UBA2770
AGGTTCCAGCTAATACGAATCATGATTCGATTATTCATGTGGTTTACCTTTCTTTAGCGCAGGATTCACCGCCCGCTTATGCGGTGCGCCATCATGTCGAGATTGGGGAAAACGCACAACTGCAATGGTTTGAGTATCATGTCGGCAGTGATGAGAGCCTGGCATGCACGCTTGCCAGCGTTCATTTGAACGAAGGCGCCGAATTGACGCATGGTTGCCATGATGGCAAAGGTGGCGCCAGCGTTCATATCGGCTTGTATGACATCCGGCAAGAGGCACGTAGCCGCTACCGCTATCATCAGGTCGGTGCAGGTGGAATCTGCACGCATAAAAGACATGACATAACGCTGGCGGGGCGCTCGGCCGCTTGTCATATCAACAGCTTCAGCCTGCCGGTAAAACGGGAGTCGGCTGAAGAGCAATTCTGCATTCGTCACGAAGCCGAAGATACCGTCAGCGAACTGTTTGCGCGTACCATTGTAACGGATGCTGCTCGTAACGCCTTCTGTGGTCATGTGATCGTGACGCCCGAGGGGCAGCGCAGCCAGGCGCACCAAAAACATGCGAGCCTGCTGTTATCGCCCGCCGCGGAATCCGATGCACTACCTATTTTGGAGATCTATGCGGATGACGTGCAATGCGGTCATGGCGCCAGTATGGGGCAGATTGATGAGAAGGCGATCCATTATCTTCGTTGCCGCGGCATCAATGAAGCTATGGCGCACGCCATGCTGGCGCAGGCTTTCGTGCAGGAGCTGATCGATGATTTGCCCGCAGTGATGCAAAACGAGGCCAAACAGTTGTTGGAAAGGCAGTGGTGTTCGATGTCGGATGGAGCCAAAACGGGGGGTGAAAAATGAAAAGCGGGTTGCCGCAGAATGACCCTGAGAGTGCAATTAAAGCATGGCGTAAAGCCTTTCCCATTCTCTTTCTTCCGGTGCGCGGGAAAAGGCTGGCATATCTGGACAATGGCGCCACCACCCAGAAACCTTCAACGGTCATTGAGAGTCTGGAGCGTTATTATGGCGAAACCAATGCCAATGTGCATCGGGGTGTCCATGACCTGAGCGAGCGTGCCACTGCTGCCTATGAACAGGCTCGAGCTGGCATGGCGGATTTTATCGGGGCTTCCGCTCCCGAAGAGATTATTTTCACCCGCGGCACGACAGAAGCGATCAATCTGGTGGCCTGGAGCTATGGAGAATTGCTCAATCCTGGCGATGAAGTATTGATAAGCGCCCTTGAGCATCATTCCAATATTGTGCCATGGCAAATGCTGCGTGATCGCCGGGGGATCACGCTTAAAGTTGTTCCGATCACCCGCGAAGGGGATATCAACCCAGATGATTTTTCATCTGCGCTGAGTGAGAAAACGGCGCTGGTTGCCCTTGCCCACGTTTCCAACGCATTAGGTACAGTCAATCCGATTGCGGACATGATCGCGCAGGCACATGCTCAAGGCGCTGTTGTACTTATAGATGGCGCCCAGGCTGTGGCGCATATGCCGGTCGAGGTTCAAAAGCTCGACTGTGATTTTTATGCCTTTTCCGGACACAAAATGTATGGGCCAACCGGTATCGGCGTATTGTATGGCAAATCAAGTTTGCTTGAGCGTATGCCGCCATGGCAGGGTGGTGGTGACATGATCCGAACTGTTGAGTTCGAGCGCAGCACCTACGCGCCGCCCCCCTATAAATTTGAAGCCGGAACTCCACATATCGCTGGCGCTATTGGTATGGGTAAAGCCGCCGAATATATACGCCAGGTCGGATTCGCGCCGATCATGGAACATGAAACTATCTTGCTCGATTATGCGCTGCAACAGTTGCAGTCGCTGGAATTCATTCGTTTGATTGGCACCCCCCAAGTACGTTCCGGTGCAATATCTTTTATCGTCACGGATGTGCATCCTCATGATGTTGGCACCATTCTGGATCATCATGGGGTTGCGATCAGAGCCGGTCATCATTGCGCCATGCCGGTCATGCAGTTTTATCAGGTTCCGGCAACGGTGCGCGCCTCTTTTGCCCTTTATAATAACCATGAAGATGTGGATCAGTTGATTGATTCGCTGCAACAGGTCAGGGAGATGTTTGGTTGATGGATCTGAAAGCGTTGTATCAGGATATGATTGTTGAACATAGTCGCCATCCGCGTAATTTTGGCAAACTTGATCAACCCACCCATACCATGGAGGGATTTAACCCGCTGTGTGGAGATCGCCTGACTCTTTATTTAAATGTGAACGACGATCATGTCGATGAAGCGCGTTTTGAAGGTTCGGGGTGCGCTATTTCCATGGCTTCGGCATCGCTGATGACTGAAAGTATCAAGGGTCGTACGATAGAGGAAGCTGAAACACTCTATCATTCGGTTCATGGCATGATCACAGGTAGTACGCCCGTCGAAGATCGGGGTGATGTGGGCAAGCTTCAGGTACTCGAAGGCGTTAAGGACTATCCGTCGAGGGTCAAGTGCGCTGGTCTGTGTTGGCATACCCTGCATGGCGCTCTCAGTGAACCGGAACAGGATCATGTGACCACGGAATGAAATCCAATGCGCATTCGAATCCCTGGTGCGAAGAATGCACCATTTATTTGTTTAAGGAGCATTGATGAGAGCTGAAGAAAAATTGCCATTCCTGCGCGATTGTTTGGCGATTACCATCCCGGAAGGTGGGCAAGTTATATTGCCAGTTGGTGCTGAGGTTTATCTGACCCAGGCCATGGGCGGGAGTTTCACCGTCTATTATGCCGGTCGTTTGTTCCGCGTTCATGGTGAAGACGCCGACGCACTGGGAAAAGAAGTGCCTCCCAGACCGAAATTACCGGAAAATGCTGATGATGAAGCCATTGAGCATTGCGTGTGGGATCAATTAAAAACCTGTTATGATCCTGAAATCCCGATTAATATCGTCGATCTTGGTCTGGTATATGAGTGTCTGCTGGAAGCGGTCAATGATGATAAAAAACGGGTTTATGTCAGAATGACCCTGACGGCGCCTGGTTGCGGTATGGGCGATGTGTTGGCTGAGGATGTGCGTTACAAGGTGGGGCAGATTCCCAGGATAGATCAGGTCGATGTGGACATCGTATTTGATCCGCCATGGAGCAGGGAAATGATGTCTGAATCCGCGCGCCTCGAATCAGGTTTATGGTAAAGATCTCGAGGGGGGCTTAAACATGGCTCAATGGGTGGATGCAGCGCCGGTGAAGGATTTTTTAGAAGGAGAATACAAAGCGCTCGGGATCAATGGTTTGCAGGCAGTCGTGTATTATTATGAGGGTAATTTTTTCGCCCTCGAAGACGTATGCACCCATGATGGAGGTCAATTAAGCGGTGGGCGCTTCACGCATGGCGAAGCCATCTGCCCACGTCACGGCGCGCGTTTTTGCATTCGCACCGGGGAAGTTAAGGCGCCTCCGGCTTATGAGCCCGTAACGACGCTCCCGGTGCGTGTGCATGAGGGGATGGTTCAGATTGAAGATCCCTATGGTTAGTCCTGGCAAGTAAAATCGCATGGGCGACTGTAACCAATTCTATCCGGGTAAGCGCGATTGCGCATTACGGTTTTTATCCGAATCAGACCAAGGGTTGTTTCGATAGCCCTTGCGTTGAACCTGATCATCAATACCCAAACGCTTTAGGGAGCCTCTGAATCAAGTCTGGACGAAAGTGATTGTGGTTCATTATGTCCGGCTTCATTGTTGACAATCTTCGCAATAGCCCTGCTGTTACGCGCAATTGTTGCCTCGAATCTGAACATAATGAATCGCACCTGAGCTTCGTCCAGACTTGATCAGAGCTTCCTTAAGTATCACAGACAATGGACTATTGATGAAAGATTTAGAATCCGAAAAAAAAATTGCTGTATTAATTGATGCGGAAAACGCACAATATTCAGTTCTTGGAGCTGTGCTGGCAGAACTTTCAAAGCATGGGCATATTATCGTCAAAAAAGCTTACGGTGATTGGAGCTCAAATCATCTTAAAAACTGGAAACAATCGCTAAACGAGCTGGCAATAAGCCCTGTGCAACAGTTTTCTTACACCCAGGGAAAAAATTCATCAGATGCCGCAATGATCATCGATGCAATGGATCTTCTATACTCAGACAAGTTTGATGCCTTTGCACTTATCTCAAGCGATAGCGATTTTACTAAACTGGCTTCACGCTTAAAGGAATCCCAAATTTACGTTTTTGGCGTAGGGGAGCAAAAAACACCATTAGCATTTAGAAATGCTTGTGATGATTTTATTTCTACGGAGGTTCTAAGAGACTTAGACACCGAACAAGAAGTAGAACAAGCTAATCCCGCAACAAGCCAAGCCAGCAGTGTCAAGAAAACGAGGCAAGAACTTCGCTGCGACACACGATTGCTGAACATTTTGAGAAACTCTGTTAATGAATACGCGGATGATGACGGTTGGGCGCCACTTGCAAATTGCGGGGGCTTGATAAAACGTCAATTTCCTGATTTTGATTCCAGAACTTACGGCTACTCCACATTAACAAAGCTCATTGAAGCAACAGGGTTTTTTCAGATTGATAGAAGGCAGTCAGGTAGTGGTCGGGTTCATGATATTTACGTCAAAGGCAATTAACCAACGAATGCTTAAGCCGATGCGCAGAGTTTTATTCTTCCTGTTCCATGGCTTCTATTTTATCGGAGAGTTGCAGCCATTGCTCCTCCAGTTTGGTCAATTCCCCATTGAGTGAAGATTGGGCGCTGGATATCTCGATCAGACGCGATTTTTCTTCAGCCTCATACATATCAGGGCTGGCAAGATTTTGCTCCATGTGCCGTTTTTTTTCATTGAGCGCCTCAATGCGTTGTTCGAGCTTTTTGAGCTCGCTTTTTAACGGTTTTTGCAAACGCCGCCTTTCCGCCTGTTGCTGACGTAGCTCTTGCTTCGATAACGTGCTCGCGCGCGTGGGGGCTAAGGTGTTCTGACCTGATGATTGCAAAAGCCACTGGTAATAGTTTTCCAGCGTACCATCAAAGGGGGTCAGACGACCCGCATCAACCAGCATGAATTGATCCGTTACCGAGCGAAGCATATGCCGGTCATGGGAAACAAGCACCACCGCGCCTTCAAAATCCTGCAGCGCTAGACTTAAAGCCAACCGCATCTCCATATCGAGGTGATTGGTCGGCTCATCAAGCAGTAGCAAGCCGGGTTTTTGATAGATCAATAGTGCCAGCACCAGCCGGGCTTTTTCACCACCCGAGAATGGCGCAATCGGCTCGAGTACGCGATCACCATGAAAGTTGAATCCGCCCAGATAGTCGCGGATTTCCTGTTCCCGTATGCGTGGATCCAGTCGTTGCAGATGCAACATGGCGCTGGCGTCAGGGTCGAGTTGTTCAAGTTGATGCTGGGCAAAATAGCCAATTTTGAGATTGCGCGCCTTTTCAATGGTTCCCTGAAGTGGCGGCAAGTCACCGGCAAGCATTTTAACCAGAGTGGATTTCCCGGCGCCATTATGCCCGAGCAAACCAATGCGATCACCAGCAATCAGCGTAAGATTGACCTGATTGATAATGATGTTCTCAGCATAACCCACCGCCACATGATCCAGACTCATCAAAGAATTGGGCAAGCGATTCGGCGGATAGAAGCGAAAATGAAAAGGTGAATCCACATGCGCCTTGGCGATCAGTTCCATGCGCTGCAAGGCTTTGATACGCGCCTGAGCCTGTTTGGCTTTGGTGGCTTTGGCTCGAAAACGCTCAATAAAACTTTCCATGTGCGCCACCTGGCGCTGCTGTTTTTCATGCAGGGCTTGCTGCTGGGCAAGCTGTTCGGCACGCTGACGTTCAAAATTGGAATAATTACCTGCGTATAGCCGCATGCTTTGGCGCTCAATGTGAACGATGTGATCAGTCACCCGGTCCAGAAAGTCCCGGTCATGCGAAATTAGTAATAAAGTGCCCGCATACTTCAGGATCCATTGTTCGAGCCAGATAATGGCATCGAGGTCGAGATGGTTGGTCGGCTCATCAAGCAGTAGAAGGTCCGAACGGCATATCAGTGCCTGCGCCAGATTCAGGCGCATGCGCCAGCCGCCGGAAAACTTATCGACTGAATGATTGAGTTCCGATGTCTTAAATCCAAGCCCCTGCATAATCTTTCCGGCTCTGGCTTCAACCGTATATGCGTCAATGATATCAAGCCTGTGATGCCACTCAGCGATAGCATGACCATCATCCGCCTGCTCCGCCTGCCGAATATTGCGCTCAATATCTCGCAACTCGACATCACCATCAAGAACATATTCAATGGCGGGTTGGCAAGTCGCCGGCATTTCCTGCGCCACATGGGCAATGGCAATCTGTGCGGAAATGGAAAACTCGCCTTCATCGGCGGACAGTTCATTGCGCAGCAGGGCAAACAGACTCGATTTACCGCAGCCATTGGCTCCGGTTATACCGACTTTATCACCATGTTCGATGGTGCAGTTCGCATCGCTGAATAACAGTTGTTTGCCGCGACGCAACGCAAGATGGGTGAATTTAATCATGACTTCAGGAACCTCTAATTAATTCTGGATGGAGGTGATAGTGGTTCCTTAAGCTCAGATTCGAGGCTCTTATCGACTGGTATAGTAGGCTATTGCGAAGGTTTACAACGATGAAACCGGGTATAAGGGACGCAAGATACGAGTTCATGGATTGATCAGAAGTTCCTTTTATTATTTTCTCAAGGCCTGTTTTAAGGCATCCGCCATAGCCGAGTTGCCCGATGGAGCAGGTGATAGATTTTGCGGCTGTTTTCGACCAGACTTGGGCTTGCGCTCAGACTTGATTTCACGGGGTTGATCACGGCTATCCTCATTCAGACACATGGACAAGGCAATGCGTTTGCGCGTCGCATCCACATCCATAACCTTGACTTTCACCACATCGCCGGTTTTAACTACCTCGCGCGGATCCTTGATGAAGCGATCCGCCAGCGCAGAGATATGCACCAGTCCGTCCTGATGCACGCCAATATCGACAAAGGCGCCAAAATTGGTAACATTGGTAATCACGCCTTCCAGAATCATATCGGCTTTCAGATCGCGCATACCCTCTACCCCTTCTTTGAAAACCGCGGTTTTGAATTGAGGGCGAGGATCGCGGCCCGGTTTTTCGAGTTCACGAAGAATATCACTCACCGTAGGCAAACCAAAATGCTCATCGATATAATCAGCGGGATTTAATTTTCGCAAAAACGCAAGTTCGCCGATCATGGATCGTACGTCCTTGCGGTTTTTCTCGATGATTTTTTTTACGATCGGATAGGCTTCGGGATGGACGGATGAGCTGTCGAGCGGATCATCGCCATTCATGATCCGCAGAAAACCGGCGCACTGTTCAAATGCTTTTTCCCCGAGACGGGATACCTTCATCAGTTGGTGCCGATTGGCGAACGCCCCGTGCTCATCGCGGAACGCGACGATATTGGTTGCCACGACGGATGTCAAACCGGATACTCTTGAGAGTAACGGCGCCGATGCGGTATTCACATCTACGCCAACGGCATTGACGCAATCCTCTACCACCACATTAAGCGAACGCGCCAGCCGGATCTGGCCAACATCGTGCTGATACTGCCCAACACCGATGGCTTTGGGCTCGATTTTGACCAGTTCCGCCAGCGGATCCTGCAAACGGCGGGCGATGGAAACGGCGCCGCGGATCGTGACATCGAGTTCGGGGAATTCGCGCGCGGCAATTTCCGAAGCGGAATAGACCGACGCACCCGCTTCCGAAACGACCATCGATTGAAGCCCAAGTTCGGGATGACGACGAATCACCTCCCGCGCCAGTTTATCCGTTTCTCTTGATGCAGTTCCGTTGCCGATACTGAGCAGTTTGACCCGATGCTTTTGTGCCAGAGCGGCAAGAGCGGCGATGGACTGATCCCATTGATTTTTCGGCGCATGCGGATAAATGACCGCCTGATCGACGAATTTTCCGGTTTCATCGACAACAGCGATTTTGACGCCAGTGCGTAATCCCGGGTCTAGCCCGATCACGGCTTTAGGACCAGCCGGCGCCGCCATTAGCAAATCGCCGAGATTGGATGCGAATACGGAGATGGCTTCCTCTTCTGCTGCTTCTCTAAGTTTGAGAAGCAGCTCGACTTCCATATGGCTCGACAACTTGACCTTCCAGGCCCAGTGCGCCGTTTCCAGAAGCCAGGCGTCAGCGGGCGCGCCGGAATCGTTGATTGAGAAACACCCGGCGATCATGGCTTCACATGGGTGGCGTTCCATACCTTCCTCGCCGATTAGTGCCAAACGCAGGCGCAATATCCCTTCGTTGCGACCACGAAACAAAGCCAGCGCCCGATGCGAAGGAATTTTACTGATCGCTTCCTGATAGGTAAAATAATCGGAGAATTTAGCGCCATCGGCCTCCTTTCCCGCCACGACAAGCGATTCCAACACGCTATGCGTCCATAAATAATTTCGCAAAGTCTGCAACAGATCCGCATGTTCGGCGAATATTTCCATCAAAATTTGACGGGCGCCATCAAGCGCGGCCTGGGCATCAGCGATACCTTTGGTGTCATCGATATATTCCAGAGCTGCCTGTTCCGGCACCCGTTGATGATCGTTGAGCAAATCCAGTGCCAATGGTTCAAGTCCGGCTTCACGAGCAACCTGGGCTTTGGTGCGTCGTTTGGGTTTATAGGGTAGGTAGAGATCCTCAAGGCGGTTCTTCTGCTCAGTTTCGATAATCGCCTGTTCCAGTTCAGGTGTCAGTTTTTCCTGTTCACGGATGCTTTTCAAAATAACGTCGCGGCGCTCGTCAAGTTCGCGCGTATAACACAGTTGCTCTTCCAGATCTCTTAGTTGCCCATCATCAAGTCCGCCAGTGACTTCCTTGCGGTAACGGGAAATAAAAGGTACTGTGGCGCCTTCATCGAGCAAGCGGATTGCCGCGATGGCCTGGGATTCCTTGATCGACAATGCTTCAGCAATACGCTGCGAGATGGATTTCATTAATTGAGGTGCCTCTGAATGGATAGGGGATTGGGGAAACAAGCAGGGTTGCCATGACGGATTGATGGCCTGCCAAGTAAATATCCGCTTCGGGCTGACTGAATGATCCTGTTAATGCTTTCATAGTGCCGCTAGTGTTGGTGTGCCATCTATCGGTCATAATAAAGGTGTGGAAGAAAAGCACATGGGGTCACAGAAGCGTGTATCAAGGCGGTTTTGGCATCGACAGATTTGCTTCAATTGCGCTCTTGGGGATTGAGACCGGCCAATCAGTGGCTTTATAGTGGCTTTTATAGATTTAATAGGTCGGGATTGCAGCATCCACCTGGCGTGACCAGGCATTAATCCCACCATTGAGATTATAAATATTATTAAATCCTATTTGCTCAAGCTGGATGGCTACGGTTTCACTGCGGCGACCATGATGACACATGACAATAATGGCCTGGTCACGAGGCAACTCCCCGCTCCTCGACGAAATCTGACCCATGGAAATCAATATGCTGCCAGGAAGGTGCGCAATTTTGTATTCCCAGTCTTCGCGAACATCAAGAAGGGTGACGGGTGGCAGGCCGCCTTCAAGCCAGACCCTGGCTTCAATGACTGAAATCTGTTTCATGGTTTATTCCTGCTTTTATTCAGAAAATGAAGTGCGGTGACATTTCCGCATGAATCAGTGGATCCACGCAGACATCAAACAAACTTTCCGTCTCAAGATCAGCATGACCGCTGCGTGTAATGCGAACCGCCTCCATGATCGGCGCTGTTCCGACGATCACAAACAATCTTCCGCCCTTTTTCAGCAAACGTTCGAAACCACTGTAGCGCATCGGCACCGATCCCGTTACGGCAATGGCATCAAAGCGCATTTTTTCCTGCGCCAGATCCGACATGGCGTCACCGATGCGTAATTCCACATTGTTTACGCCATACTGCTGAAGCCGTTCGCCTGCCGTCTGACTCAAATCCTCAAAATATTCCATGGAGATCACATGGCGGGACAGGCGTGCAAGACATGTGGTGACGTAGCCACTGCCGGTACCAATTTCAAGCACGCGATGATGGGGTTCGAGCAGAAGACTCTGCATCATTCTTGCCTCGAGTTTCGGCTCCATCATCCTTTGTCCGTTCGGCAAGGGTAATGGTATGTCGGTATAAGCCAGATGCTGATATTGCGGCAACACAAAATCCTCTCTGGCAATACCTGAAATGGTTTCGAGGACGCGCTCATCAAGAACGTCCCACGGTCTGACCTGTTGTTCAACCATATTATAACGGGCTTGTTGATAATCCAGATGTGCCATGGAATTTATCCTAAATTAATTAAGCAAGACCTTTGCATGAAAGCCATAAGGTTCTCATGCTGCGTTAAACCTGTGCTCGGTCGGTCATTGTCTCCAGTAAACGCTCTCTGCACGCACTTTTGCCTTGCCTGAAAACCTTATCATCTCTCATGCAAAGGTCTCAATAAATCGATTGAGTGCGCGAGGCGTCGCGTGTCTTGCATTTCCAGCCAAAGTCTTTTAGCCTGAACGAATGCAGGTAGCATTATGAACGATTCTTGTTTCGATCACGCGGAAGCATATTATTGTTCCTCATCCCGGCGCTGATGTTCCCTGATTGCCGCGTTTCATAACAGCGTCTGGTTACACAGGAATCATTATTATGGACAAATCAGCATCCCATACATTGCCAGCTTTTCAAGATATACGCAAGAGTGTTCCCGAATTCCCCAATTCGCACAAAATTTACGTCCCCGGATCACGCCCGGATATTCGGGTTCCCATGCGTGAAATCCGCCAGAGCGTCACGCCCTCATCTCATGGTGACAATTTCAATCCTGTCATACATGTGTATGATACATCAGGAGCCTATTTTGATCCTGCCGTTGCCCCCAATTTCTCAGACGGGCTGCCGCGTATTCGCGAAAACTGGATCAAGGAACATGGGAATCTCGACAAAGGTGCTCGAACCTTTGTCTCAGGCTCATCCGTCATTTCACGTTTCCCGCTCAATCAACCGGCATGGCGGGCAAAACAGGGCAGGTCCGTTAGCCAGCTCGCCTATGCGCGCGCCGGAGTCATCACCCCCGAGATGGAGTATGTCGCCATCAGGGAAAATCTGTGCATCGACCAGCTCAGCGATCCAACGCTCACCCGTTCTCACCCCGGTACAGGGTTTGGCGTATCGAGGCCGCGCATGATCACGCCGGAATTTGTGCGGCAGGAAATCGCGGCAGGCCGAGCCATTCTGCCCGCTAATATCAATCATCCGGAACTCGAGCCAATGATCATCGGCCGTGCTTTTCTGGTCAAGGTCAATGCCAACATTGGCAATTCGCCCTTGAGCTCGGATATTAGCGAAGAACTGGAGAAAATGCTGTGGGCTCTTCATTGGGGCGCCGATACCATCATGGATTTATCCACTGGGCGAGATATCCATGAGACGCGCGAATGGTTGTTGCGCAACAGTCCGGTACCACTGGGTACCGTGCCGATATATCAGGCGCTGGAAAAAACCGGCGGCGCGCCTGAACTGCTGAGCTGGCCACTATTTCGAGATACGTTGATCGAGCAGGCGGAGCAAGGCGTGGATTATTTCACCATCCATGCCGGTGTGCGCCTGGGTTTTATTCCACTGACCGCGAACCGTCTGACCGGAATCGTCTCGCGCGGTGGTTCCATCATGGCCAAATGGTGTCTCACCCATCATCAGGAGAATTTTCTTTATACGCATTTTGATGAAATCTGCGACATTATGCGAGCTTATGATGTGTCATTTTCCCTCGGTGACGGTTTGCGCCCTGGTTCGATTGCAGATGCCAATGACGAAGCGCAATTTGCCGAATTACGCACCCTTGGTGAATTAACGCGCCAGGCCTGGGATCGGGATGTGCAGGTCATGATCGAAGGTCCAGGCCATGTGCCGATGCAGATGATACAACAAAATATGGATGAAGAAATCCAGCATTGTTTCAACGCACCTTTTTATACCCTTGGGCCGCTGACCACCGATATTGCGCCAGCCTACGATCACATCACATCGGCCATCGGCGCCGCTCAGATCGGCTGGTATGGCACGGCGATGCTGTGTTATGTCACACCGAAGGAACATCTCGGTTTGCCCGACCGCGAGGATGTGCGCGAAGGTATCGTCACATATAAGATCGCCGCCCATGCCGCAGATCTGGCTAAAGGTCATCCTGGCGCCCAGATTCGCGACAATGCCATCTCAAAAGCCCGTTTCGAGTTTCGCTGGGAAGATCAGTTCAATCTCGGGCTTGATCCGGATCGCGCCCGCACCATGCATGACGCTACATTACCCAAAGAAGCGCACAAGACCGCGCATTTTTGTTCCATGTGCGGGCCAAAATTCTGCTCAATGGAAATCACGCGGCAATTGAGGGAAGAAGCACGCTCCAAAGGGCTGGCCGACAAAGCGCGTGAATTCCGTGAAGCTGGTGGCGATGTTTACCAGCCATTATAGGATTCAGAGGCTCAAGCCGGCTGAGCTGGGAACCGGTTTGCAGGGATGATGATTTTTTATCAGTCATCTCAGGAACCTCTGATTAAGTCATGAACTTGGTTCTTGCGGCTCTTATGCCCAGCTTCCTGGTTGACAATCTCTGCAATAGCCTTGCTAACCCGCGCGATTGTCGTCTCGAATCTGAACATAATGAATCGCACCTGAGCTTCGCCCAGACTTGATCAGAGCTTCCCTCATATGAAAATTGATGTAGAGTTGGTAATGATTCGGCACGATGAACGGGGTACATAGCTCAATTCAAGCAGGAGAAGCCTATGAAAGTCTGGGAAATTCAAAACAATTTTGGCATGGAAAATCTTTGTCTGAGTGAACGGGACGAACCGCAACCTCAAGCGGGCGAGGTGAAAATAAAAGTTCACGCAGCCTCCCTGAATTACCGCGATATTATGATGATTGCAGGGTCGTACAATCCGAGGCAACCTTTACCCCTGATACCTTTCTCCGATGGCGCCGGGGAAATCGTAGCGCTGGGAGAAGGGGTGAGCGGGCTGCAGGTGAGCCAGAAAGTGGTGGGCAGCTTCTGTCAGAACTGGTTGGCAGGATCTGCGCCCGGAAAGCTGCATTCCTCAACCCTTGGTGGTCCGATTGATGGCATGTTGGCGGAATATGTGTGTCTGCCTGCTTGCGGGGTGGTTCCCGTCCCTGACCATCTGAACATGGCGCAGGCTGCGACCTTGCCTTGCGCGGGCGTGACCGCCTGGCACGCCTTGATGGAAGAGCGCCCCATCCAGCCAGGGCAGGATGTTTTACTGCTCGGCACCGGCGGTGTATCGATTTTTGCGCTCCAATTTGCACGTATGGCGGGCGCGCGCATTATCATTACATCAAGCAGTGCGCAGAAAATCGAAAAAGCGCTGGCATTGGGCGCGCATGATGCTATCAATTATCAAACGGAACCGGAATGGCACCGCCAGGTTGTCAAGCTGACCGGCGGCAAAGGCGCGGATCATGTGGTTGAAGTCGGCGGCAGCGGTACACTGGAGCGTTCGCTCAAATCCGTTCGTATCGGCGGTGTTGTGAGCATTATTGGCGTATTGTCCGGGGGTGGAGGCAACATGAATCTGCTACCAGTTCTGACCCGCGCCATATCGTTGCAGGGCATTTTTGTTGGCAGTCGCGCCATGCTGGAGCATATGAATCAAGCGATTACCCTGCACCAGATGACTCCGATCGTGGATCGGGTCTTCGAATTTGATCAGTTGCATGAAGCCTTGACCTTCATGCAACAGGGTCTGCATTTTGGTAAAGTGGTCATTCGGGTAGTATGAGAACTCAATTGTACCATTTGCACTAAGGAACCTCTGATCAAATCATGAACTCGGTTCTTGCGTCCCTACTGGNNCTGGCCCAGCTTCATTGTTGACAAACTTCGCAATAGCCCTGCTAACCCGTGCAATTTAACCCGGGAATCTGAACATAATGAATCACAATCACCTTCGTCCAGACTTGATCAGAGGTTCCCTAATGGAAAAACCCGGCTGATCCGGACATGATATGAAGTAATGATGAAAGATCTATCTCCGCTACCGCATAAGGCGATTATTCTGGCAGGAGGCTCTGGCAGTCGGCTTGCGCCTGCTACTAGCGTTGTCAGCAAGCAGTTGCTGCCTGTTTACGACAAACCCATGATTTATTACCCGCTTTGTACCGTGATGGGCACCGGCATTCGGGATATATTAATCATCACCACGCCACGGGATGTGGCGGCATTTCAGGAACTGCTTGCAGATGGTAGTCAATGGGGTGTGCGCTTGAGTTATGCTACCCAGGAACGCCCTGAAGGCATCGCCCAGTCCCTGTTGATCGGAGAGGCTTATTTGGCAGGAGCTCCGGTGTGTCTTATGCTCGGCGATAATCTTTTTTATGGTCTTGATTTGAGCAGAATTACACGCCGAGCCGCCGCGCATAGCGAAAATGCCAACCTGTTCGCCTGCAAGGTTTTACAGCCCCAGCGTTACGGGGTGATCCAGTTCGGCGATCATGGTGAAGTGGTTGATATTGTGGAAAAACCTGCGCTACCGCCTTCGAGTTATGCTGTTACCGGATTGTATTTTTTGCCGGCAGATAGCCCCGCAATGGCGCGACGGCTGCAATTTTCGGCGCGCGGCGAGTTGGAGATCACCGAACTTCACCGGCTTTATCTGAAACAGCAGCGCTTGACAGTCGAAAAGCTTGATCGGGGCATCGCCTGGCTTGATACCGGAACACCGGAATCATTGCTCGACGCCGCACATTTCGTGCGAGTGATTGAACAGCGTCAGGGAATCAAGATCGCCTGTCCCGAGGAACTTGCCTACCGCATGGGAACCATCGATCACTCACAACTCGCGGACCTGGCCCGGAACTACGCCAACAATGATTACGGTCGCTATCTGAAGAATCTGCTGCCCGAATAACTGCGCAGGATGCGCGATAATTATAAACCCATGCTCTGACATTACGGATTCTCTACTACAGCAAACGCTTTTCTGAACACCCGATTAGCGTCATATCCTATAAAGAATCCGGGTTCCCTGATATTTATCGCTTCAGATGTTCAAGCTTTTCGGTTGTGCCATCCCAGTTCTCGGCGTCCGGTAGTGGATCCTTGCTTTGGGTGATCACCGGCCATTCTTTTGAGAGTTCAGCATTTAGTTTGAGAAATGGTAGTTGCTCATCGCTCAGATCGTCATCGCATATGATGGCTTCGGCAGGACATTCGGGTTCACACAAAGTGCAATCGATACATTCGTCGGGATCAATTACAAGAAAATTGGGACCTTCATGGAAACAGTCGACCGGACACACCTCGACACAATCGGTGTATTTGCAGTTGATGCAATTATCAGTGACTACGAATGTCATGCTATACCTCTAAAGTAGCGGATCAACGATTGAACTTCGTTATTTTTCGGATTTTCGTTGAATAGATTATAAAATAATATAACAAAATTGACGAATAAATCTAAAAGATATATTAATCCTTCCAGATTATCTTTCTGGTTCTTGCTGAATGGATCGCCAACGCGATTTGTGGTCTTGTTGGATCTGCTTATCGTCTTGCGCCGGGAATTAGCGTGTGGGTTTACTGGAATACCAGCGCATTATAAGAATCAAACAGGCGTACACTGTTAAATATCGTCTTGTTCAGGGAGAAAGCGCCATGCTTATGAAGTTCTACATGACTCCAGGCTCATGCAGCACCGGCATCCATATCCTGCTAGAGGAGTTGGGTCTGGTTTTCGAAGCTTATCTGGTCAATCTGCTTGCGGGAGATCAGTACAAACCGGATTATCTTGCGATTAATCCACGGGCAACCATCCCCACGCTGGTGCGCGAAGATGGAATCCCTTTGTGCGATTTTATTTCCATTGCCTGGTGGTTGGGACGCACCCACCCAAAATCCGGGCTGATGCCCGCCACTATCAATGATGAAGCGCGGGCGCTTGAAATGATGAATCATGTGATTCACGGGGTTCATGGTCAAGGATTTGCGCGGATATTCACCAGTGAAAAATTCACGCTTGATGATGGAGATCAACAGGCTGTGCAGGCGCAAGGCAGAGAGATGGCGTGCAAGGATTTCGCTATCATAAACAACAAGCTATCGGAACATCTGTTCGTACTCGATCAATTCAGTATCGCTGATTGCGCCTTGTTTTACGTCGAGTTCTGGGCAGATCGCATCGATATCCCCCTGCCCGAAAACTGCGCGGCCCATTATCGCAAGATGCTCAAGCGTCCGATCGTGCGCCAGGTTTTGCAGGAAGAGGGTTACGCCTCGGCTCTGCGAGGCTGAATCTCCTTAAGGAGTGCCTTAACCCGCGGCGCGGGCAACACTAACCCAATGCGTCGCGTCACAGCGAGAATCATCATGGAGAACAAAGTAGCGCGTGCAAAAATGGTTTGCTTCGTAGTTGATGCTTTGGCTGGCAGTTGGTAAAAGGGTAAATTATTTTTTAATCCACCCTCCTGCCATTGGTTTATTCCGCTATTGGTCTAAGGAACCTCTGAACAAGTCTGGACGAAGGTGATTGTGGTTCATAGAAGCTGACCCAGTAGGGACGCAAGAACCGGGTTCATGACTTGTTCAGAGGTTTTCCAAGGTCGGGAAGTCTAGCGAGGTTGCGCTTTGATGATCACCCGGGTAATACGGTCAAGACTGTCAGGGCGGGCAGGTTCGGTGGGCGAAATACTGTCCAATACCTCAAGCCCGCTACGCACCTGACCAAAAACCGTATATTGATCGTTCAAGTGCGGTGTAGAATCAAAGGTTATGAAAAACTGGCTGCCGTTGGAATTCGGGCTGGCAGAACGAGCCATTCCCAAAACCCCTTTTTTGTCAAAACGCAGATCAGGTCTGATTTCGAGGCCAAAGGCATAACCCGGGCCACCGGTTCCAGTACCGGTTGGATCGCCTGTTTGCGCCATAAAGCCGGGTATGACCCGATGGAAGGGAACGCCTTCATAAAAATGATTCAGCGCCAGAAAAACAAAGGAATTCACCGTTTCTGGAGTAGCCTGCTCGAAAAGATCAATTTCAATGGTGCCTTTCGTGGTTTCAATTTTAGCCTGATAGTCCATCCCTTCTTTCAGCACCTGCTCTGGCCTGGAAAATTCAAGAATTCGGGAATCGGAAATATAAGCTACAGTTTCATCCATAGCCATGTGTTGGTTGGCGTCAAAATCCATAAATTTTCGTCCTTGTCAGGAAACCTCTGAATAAGTCATGAACCCGGTTCTTGCGTCCCTTATGCCCGGCTTCATCGTTGTAAATCTTCGCAATAGCCCTGCTATTACGCACAATTTAACCCGATAATCTGAACATAATGAATCACAATCTCCTTCGTCCAGACTTGTTCAGAGGTTCCTTGGGTGGTGGTTTTTAATTGCGGTTTGCTGTTGATATGGTTGGTCGCTGATATGATATCATGGTTCCCGAATCAACCGGATAAACGGCGCGCATCGCACGAAGACAGGAAATATTCGATCTGGCAAACTGGCCACAAGCTGTCTTTTTGCGTGTGATGAGATCCTGGTGGCAGTCGGGGAACGAACTAGTGGCGGTGGGTCAGGGATTCGAACCCTGGAAGGGCTTTCACCCTTGCTGGTTTTCAAGACCAGTGCATTCGACCACTCTGCCAACCCACCTGTTTTTTTGGTCCATCTGCTGGCGCTTATTTTATCACAGGCACAACAGTACCTAAAATGGTACTCCGAAGATAAAGCCGAAGGTATCGGTTTCATCATCCGGTTTGTCTCGCAGGGGGGTGGATAGGCTGAATTGCAGAAGTCCGAGCACTGGCGTCAGCCAGCGCATGGAAATGCCGGCCGATGCACGCAGTTCACTCTCATCGAAATCGTCGGCATCAGCAAATACACCCCCGATGTCTACAAAAAGAGAGAAGCGAATTGAGCGATTGTTTGGGATCAATGTCGGGAAAATCAATTCAGACTGGGATGAAACGCGGAAGTTACCACCGGTCGGATTATTGAAATTATCCCGTGGACCGAGCGAAGCCTCACTGAATCCGCGCACTGTTTGCATACCGCCGCCAAAATATTTTTCGTACGGCGGCAGATCGGATGTGTCGCCATAGGATTCACCATAGGCAACATCCACTTTCCAGGCGCCGAGCAAGGCATCAATGATCGGAATGTACTGCAGATAACGAGTCTGAACCGTAAAATATTCAAGATCGAGCACCGGAATCGCGACATCGAAAAAAGCCCGCGCCAACATGCCTCTGTCAGCAAATATAGAACGATTCCGGGTATCGTGGATCCATCCGGTTTGCAAGGTTAAGGCGTCGAACTCATCGCCATTCTCAGCCACGAATTGCTGAACATAATTGGGTGAGTCATCCTGATAAACAGTCATACTGGTTCCGCGATAACCCAGCCCAAGACGCCAGGCATCGTATTCGCCCACGGGAACATTGAAATTCAACCCAGTGCCGATTACTTCGCTGTCGTATTCGGAAACCTCGCGGTTCAGGGCATCATAGGAGCGAAAGAATACATAGATGCTCTGGCTGACACCTTCGGGCGTGAAATAAGGATTGGTCAGGGAAAGGCGGTAAAGCTGACTGTATTCGCTATCGTTCAAAGCGACTTCAACCCGGCGTCCGGTGCCAAAAAAATTTGAATTGGTGACACTGGTGTCAAGAAATATGCCCTGTGATCCCGAATAACCCAACCCGAACTGCAAAGTTCCGGCATTACGCTCCACCACGGTATAACGCACGTCTACCAGATCATTACTGCCCTTCAGTGGCTCCGTTTCAACCTGCACCTGCTCAATGTAAGGTAGTCGGGCGAGGCGTACGCGCGAACGGGCAATATCGCTTGTGGAATAAGGTGCGCCCTCGAACTGACGCATTTCCCGGCGCAAAACTTCATCATTGGTGCGTTCGTTGCCCGAAAAAAGCACTCTGTGAACATACACCCGTTTTCCGGGTTCAATCACGAAATTCAGATGCACGAGGTGTTGTTTTTCATCAACGGTAGGCACGGGGTTGATCCGGGCAAAAGCGTAGCCGTTCTCTCCCAGACGAACCGTGATATTGTGTGCAATCTGCTGCGCCTGCCTGCGCGAGAAAGCCGAACCTTCTTCAAGTGGATCAAGATAGGCTTCCAGTTCTTCCCGAGCAACAGGAAATTCTCCGCTGATCGTACTCGACTCCAGCCGATAAGGTTCACCTTCTTCAACATGAATCGTGATATAGATTTTTTCCCGCTCCGGTCCGAGAGAAACCAGGGACGACGTTATTGCAAAATCGATAAAGCCTCGATCCAGATAATGGGATGTTAGTGTTTCAAGATCCGCAGCCAGGCGTGTCTGGCTGTACTGATCCTTTTGACTCCACCATCCTTTTTTCCAACTGGAAGGTTGCAGCCAGAACGGAGCCAGCAACTCTTTTTCCTCGAAATGTTTATTGCCCACGATGTTGATCTTCCCGATACTGGCGGGTTGTCCTTCATCGATCGCCACCGAAATATTTACCCGATTATCCGAAATCTCTTTGACAGTGGTATCAATATGAACACTGTAATAACCATTGGAATAATATTGCTGACGCAGTTCCCGTTCAACCTGATCAAGCAAAGACTGCTTATATACCCGCCCGGAAGCCAGACCAAGCTTGCGTAATTGTTCAACCAGTTCTTCTTCGCCGATCTTCTTGTTGCCTGTGATATTGAATTCAGCGATGGACGGCCTTTCTTTCACCACGACCACGAGGGTTGAATCTTCCCGGAACAGCTCTACGTCGAGAAAATAACCGGTTTTCCACAACCGGCGCATGAGTTGCTGCTGATCGTACCGATTGAGAATATCGCCGGGCGCGACATCGATATAGGTCAGTACCGTTCCCACATCGATGCGTTGCAACCCGTCGATGCGCACATCTTCCACTATCATCGGCGCTGGATTTGAGGCCAATGGCTGAGCTTGCGATATTGTTATGGGCAAAGAGACCAACGCTAACAAAAGCAAGGCCACCGTTTTGCGATAAAAGCCGCGCCTTCTTGGGAATAGCCCACGTGTAAACACAGGTTCGTGTTCTGAGGGCTGATCCGGAATCCAGATATAAAACGGGTAGATCATCTTTTATCTCAATGGAATGGGTCGTGCAATGGTTTGATCTCGGTTCTTTTTCGACCAGGCATCATAACATGAAGCCAGCCTAGACTTATCCGAATACACGGTGCAAATCGTTATAAAAAGCCAGCACCATCAACATTAACAGCAAGGTCAATCCCAAACGTTGCGCCATACTCTCCCATAGCGGAGGCAGAGGTCGGCGCATAATCCCTTCCACCGCGTAAACCAGCAGATGACCTCCGTCGAGGACCGGGACAGGTAACAGATTAAGCACGCCAAGGCTCAAGCTCACAATTGCCAGAAAGCTGAGCGAAGCGATCACGCCGGCGTTCACAGAATAACCGGCGAATTGGGCGATTTGGATAGGACCACCAACATTTTTGACCGAGACTTCGCCAATCAGCATTCGTCCCATCATTTGCAGCGTGAGCGCACTCATATCCCAGGTTTTCACGATTCCGTTCCATGCAGCTGTCCATGGGGGATAGCGAACAATGACGATCCATGGCTCCAGCAGATTCTCCGGTATGCGTACGCTGATCCCTGCCATGCCTGTACCATCCTGGTTTTCAGGGGTCAAGGTCAACTGGTGACGCTGACCGGATCGTTCGATTTCCAGACTCAGGCTCTGATCTGGATGCGTGCTGATGCTTTTAACCACCTCGCGCCAGCCCAGCACGGGTTCTCCATCCATGGTCATGATCCGATCTCCTGACTTGATCCCGGCACGATCTGCCGCCTGCCCCGTGAGTACCTCGTCAATAACCGGTGGTATTAGAGGAATATATTGCTGAAAACCCAGGTTATGCAGCAGACTGGATGGGTCTTCCAGTCTGCTTTCATAGTCATGAAGTTCAAGTGCAACCTGCCGAATCTCACCCTGTTTGTTTTCGACCGTCAGTACCACGGTGCGCCGATTCAGAACTTGTTCCAACAATGCCATGGTTGCCTGTTCCCATGTCGGGGTAGCCCGATCACCGATTGCTACCAGTAGATCTTGTTCCAGTAATCCCGCCTCCGCAGCCAGTGTATCTGGTGGCGGTTCACTGATGACGGGTTTGAGTCCGGGCACGCCGATCATAAACGTCAACCCGTATAAAAATACCGCCAGAAAAAGATTAAAAAATGGCCCTGCCCCGACTACCAGTACGCGTTTCCATAATGGCTGCCGATTGAAGGCACGATCAAGCTCATCTGCTGCAACCGGTCCTTCGCGCTCGTCAAGCATTTTGACATAACCACCCAGCGGTATGGCTGCCACTTGAAATTCGACCTGATCCTTGCCGATCGTCCGCTGCAATAATGGGCGCCCGAAACCGATGCTGAAACGTAGAACCCTGATTCCAAGCACATGTGCCGTAATGAAATGTCCAAATTCGTGAAAACCCACCAGAAAGCCGATAGTAATGACAAATGCCAGCACTGAAATCAAAATTTGAATCATTGGCTCATCCTGTTAATATGCTGACGTACAGTTACTCTTGTTTGCGCATCCATTTCCATGATGGATTCAATGGAATCGGGCGCGGCGAAATGCAACTGATCCACGGTGCGTTCAACCACCTCGACGATGCCGGTAAAGATAATTTCCCCGGCCAGAAATGCTGCGACCGCTGCTTCATTAGCGGCGTTCAGTACCACACATCCTGCTCCGCCGCCTTCCGTCAATGTTCTTCTGACCAAAGTCAGGCAGGGAAAACGCTCCGGTTCCACGATATCAAAGGACAGGTTGCGCAGTTGCGTCCAGTCGATCGACCCGACGCCGCTTTCCATGCGTTCCGGCCAGGCGAGACCCTGGGCAATAGGCGTACGCATATCGGGCAGGCCCAACTGAGCCATAATCGAGCCGTCCAAATATTCAACCATGGAGTGAATAATGCTTTCCGGATGCATCACCACTTCAATTTTGCTATGATCGATCGCGAACAACCAGCAGGCCTCGATAATTTCCAGCCCTTTGTTCATCATGGTCGCAGAGTCTACAGAAATCTTTCGTCCCATGCGCCAATTGGGATGATTGCAGGCCTGATCGGGCGTAACATGCGCCAGTGCTTCCAAAGGTATAGACCTAAACGGGCCGCCTGATGCTGTCAGGAGAATACGGCGCAATCCGCTTGGTTTCTGACCACAATGATAATCATCGGGAAGGCATTGAAAAATGGCATTATGCTCACTATCCATGGGAATCAGTATGGCGCCTGATTTCTGCACGGTTTGCATGAACAGGGCGCCCGCCATGACCAGCGCTTCCTTGTTGGCCAGCAATATTTTTTTCCCGCAGGCAGCTGCCGCCAGAGTCGGCAATAAACCCGAAGCACCGACGATTCCTGCTATGACGCAATTCGTCTGATCGTAACGCGCCACCTCCAGCAAACCGGCCTCTCCACTCAAGACATCAATAGGCAGGCTGCGTTCCTTTAACTCGGCGCGCAGTTGCCCGGCAGCGATTTTATCCGCCATGGCGACGAGTCGAGGGCTATGTTTCACGCACAGATCGAGCATGTCTGCCACATTCCGGTTCGCGGTGGCGGCGACAATGGAATGAAGCTGCGGCTGCTGTTCCACCACCTTGCGGGTGCTATGCCCGATGCTTCCTGTAGCGCCAAGAATACAGAGTTTCATAAGATATTCCAGCCCAGCATCGAAAGCGCGATCATATAAACTGAAACCGCGCCCAGAATTCCGTCAATCCGGTCCAGCATGCCACCATGACCCGGTAGCAAACGCCCGGTATCTTTGATACCGCTACGGCGTTTGAAATAACTGACAGTCAAATCACCGATCATCGAAAAAGGCGCCACCATCAGTCCAATCCCCAGCCACAGGAATAAGCCCTTATCATCCGCTGCGATCAAGGCAATAATCAAGGCAGTTACAACGGCGCCTGCGAGTCCACCTATGGCACCCTCCCAGGTTTTCCCCGGGCTGATAACAGGAGCCATCTGATGTCGTCCCCAGCGTTTACCGCAAAGATAGGCGCAGGAATCCGTTGTAGCGACAAGAAATATCAGCGCCGATAACAGAAATCGTTGTCCCTCAACCGTCAGGCAAATCAACGCGCCAAAACCTGGTATCAAAACGAGCAAACCAGCGCCTGCCGACCATAAAGAGTCTCTGCGGTGGCGGAATTCACCAGATATTTGATGAAGATGATAGTACAAATAAACCGAAAAGGCACACCACCAGACCCCTCCTGTAATGGCCAGAAAAGCGCATAAGGGGATGCCGGCTTGCATTCGTCCGATCATAAGCAGCCCCCCTATGCCTGCTGACAGTACAAGCATGCCAAGGCGTGGTGCGCGATAATCGGTTCCGAGAAGGCCACCCCATTCCCAGGCGGACATTCCCGCCATAACAAGCATCAGTGTTACCAGCATGGGCGCGGGAAGCCAGAAGAGCACCGCGAGCGCAAACAAACCCAGAAAAAGGGCCGTCACAAAACGGGTACGTTCCATCAGCTAGAAGTATCGCTGACGAGTTGTTCCCCCGTTTGACCGAAGCGCCTCTGGCGCCGGGAATACCATGCTAATGCATCCTGCAGAGCGAATTCATCGAAATCAGGCCATAAAAAATCTGAAAAAAACAATTCTGTATAAGCAGTGTCCCAAAGAAAAAAATTGCTGATTCGGGATTCGCCGCCGGTTCGAATCAATAAATCCGGGTCGGGCAACTCCGAAGTGGCAAGGTAACCAGACAACAGACGTTCATCAATGGCTTCAGGGCTAAGAATTCCTGCCCGTACATCCGCTGCGATATGCCGAACCGCTTGCAGCAGATCCCAGCGCCCACCATAACCGATGGCGATCACCAGGCGCAACCGCGGTTTTTTTTGCCGGGTCAGGCGGCTGGTTTCAGCCATACGCATCTGAAGTTCATTCGGCAACGTGGCTTGATCGCCAATGAATTGAAGCTCCACCTGTTGTTCGGTGAGCAGATCGAGATGGCGATGAAGAGACTGATCGAGCAGAAAAAACAGATCTCTAATTTCATCGTCTGGACGAGCCCAGTTCTCACTGCTGAAAGCAAAAAGACTGACCACCTGTATACCCGCGTGTGCTGCGAACTCAACCACTTCACGCGCCCGTTCCGCGCCTGCCTTGTGGCCCTGTGTTCTCGTCAATCCTCGCTGTTGCGCCCAACGCCCGTTGCCATCCATGATAATGGCCAGATGAGCAGGCGTTTCACTCATTTCCGATTGGATCATAGCATTCGGCTCTTGGGGAACCTCTGAATAAGTCTGGATGAAGGCGGGTGTGGTTCATTATGTCAGATTCGAGGCGGCAATTGCACGAGTTAGCAGGGCTATTGCGGAGGTTGTCAACCATGAAGCAGGGTATAAGGGACGCAAGAGTCGAGTTCATGACTTGTTCAGAGGTCCCTCAGACCGCCATTAACTCTTCTTCTTTTTTACTGACGATGCCTTCAACCTGATGGACAAATCGGTCCGTCAACTTTTGGATCGCCTCCTGAGCACGTTTCTCCTCATCCTCGGAGATCATTTTCTCCTTGACAAGATTTTTGAGCTCATGGATTCCGTCACGCCGGATATTACGGATCGCCACCCGAACCGTTTCCGCTTCATGCCGCACCAGTCGCGCGAGATCTTTACGCCGATCTTCGGTTAAAGGGGGTAAAGGGATGCGGATAACCTGACCTGCGGCTACAGGATTCAAGCCCAGATTTGCGTTAAGAATTGCTTTTTCCACTACCGGCACCATGTTTTTTTCCCATGGTGTCACGCCAAGCGTGCGACTATCCTCGACAGAAATGTTAGCGACCTGGGAAAGGGGGACGTCCGATCCGTAATACGGAACCTGTATCGGCTCCAGCAGACCGGTATTAGCGCGACCTGTACGCACCCGACTCAGTTCCTGACGCAAGGAGTCAAGGCTTTTATTCATTCTTGTTTCCAGATCCGCGTGGATATCGTTTATCATATTATTTCTCGTCTTGCCATGTTGTTATCCACTACGGTCCCGATATCGCGCTCACCAAGCAATAATTCAAGCAAAGCGCCGGGTTGGCCAATATTGAACACTCGCATGGGCAGATTGTAATCGCGGCATAAAATCACCGCTGTTGCATCCATGACGGCAAAGCGCTGGTTGATGACTTCATCATAAGTCAGATGCGCATATCTGCGGGCATCTTTATGAAGTACCGGGTCATCGGTGTAAACACCATCTACCTTGGTGGCCTTGAGCAAAACTTCTGCATTGATTTCAATCGCGCGCAGACTCGCGGCAGAATCGGTGGTAAAAAAAGGATTACCCGTACCCGCGGCAAAAACAACCACTCGACCCTTCTCCAGGTGGCGGACAGCTCGCCTGCGAATATAATCTTCACAGACTTCGTTGATGCGGATTGCGGACATGACCCGAACCAGACAACCGCACCGCTCCAATGCATCCTGTAATGCGAGTGCATTAATGACGGTGGCCAGCATGCCCATGTGATCAGCGCTTACCCGGTCCATGCCGGATCTTGCCAATCCAGCGCCGCGTACAATATTTCCGCCACCGATCACCACGCCCAGTTGAACGCCAGCCCTTGATGCATCACGCAATTCTTCAGCGATGCGTGCAAGTGTATCTGGATTGATGCCATAGTCAGACTGACCCATCAATGCCTCGCCACTGATTTTGACCAGTGCACGCCGGTACGGTTCTCCTTTCATATCAAAGTGCCCATAACAGTCGTTATATTCGAATAAACAGGTTCAATCCTGCCGGACATGAACCTGTGCCATGACTTCAGCGGCAAAATCCGATTCGCGTTTTTCGATACCTTCGCCCACTTCAAAACGCACAAACTGTTCCACCTCGGCTCCGGCTGTCTTCAAAACGTCGCCCACACTCTGATCGGGGTCCTTGACAAAGGATTGACCCACCAGGCTTATTTCCACCAAAAATTTGCGCAGACGACCCTCAACCATTTTGTCGATGATGTTTTGCGGCTTTCCGCTGCTCTGCGCCTGCGACAGGAATATCTCCTTTTCGCGGGCTACCAGTTCTTCCGGGACATCTTCAGGACTCACGCACAAGGGTGAGCTTGCCGCGATATGCATCGCCATATCTTTGGCCAGTTCCTGATCCCCACCCTTCATGGCGACCAACACGCCAATACGGCGCCCATGCAGGTAAGCGCCCAG